>NZ_JBKXTT010000001.1:0-92934 GCF_047017445.1 Marvinbryantia sp.
ACAATAATTTTCATTTTTTTAACAAAAATTTTCTGCAATCACCAGATCCTCCGGCGTGGTGATCTTGATGTTAGAATAAGCCCCTTCCACCAGCTTTACTTTCTGTTCCGTCATGCGTTCCACAACCATTGCGTCATCCGTGATCACCGTTTCAAGCCCATTTTGCAACGCTTCCATAAGATCATCGTATGCCTTGCGGATCAACGGGTAAGCAAATACCTGCGGCGTCTGCACCTGCCAGACGAGCGAGCGGTCCGGCGTCTGCACGCCAAAGCCCTCTTTATCGCTGATCTTGATCGTATCCTTTACCGGCATTCCCACCACGCACGCGTGATATTCGCGGACTGCCTCCCGCGCGCGCAGCAAAATCTCCTGCGTCAGAAACGGCCGCGCCCCGTCGTGAATATAGACGAACGTACAGTCCTCTATCGCATGAAGCCCATTATAAACCGAATGATAGCGTTCCTTCCCGCCTGCAACAATTCTGTTTACTTTCTGAAACCCGTATTTCTCCACAATCTGTTCCCGGCAAAAGGCAATATCCCTTTCCCCGCTAACCAGCACGATCTCGTCAATAAACGGGCACTGTTCAAACGCCTGAAGAGAATACCAGATCACAGGCTTTTCCTTTATCATAAGATACTGCTTCGCCGTTTCGCAGTTCATCCGCTTTCCACGCCCTGCTGAAAGCACGATCGCCACATTCTTTTCCGTCATCTTACCGCTCCCCAAGCTTCAAATTCGGAACCGCGTTCAAATCAAGGCCGCTGCGTGTTCCATTGATATACTCATAATAAGCCGCAGCTCCAATCATAGCTGCATTGTCGGTGCATAAGATCGGCGACGGATAGTAGAATTGGATATGATTCTTCTCACACGCCTGCTGCATCGCCCCGCGCAGAGCGGAATTTGACGCCACTCCGCCCGCGATCGCCAGCTTATCAAAGCCGTATTCTTTTACCGCCATCATCGCATGCTCCACCAGCACCTCTACCACCGCCTTCTGAAAAGAAGCGGCGACATCCGCCTGACAGATTTCCTCCCCGCGCATCCGGCAGCCGTTCAGATAATTCAGCACTGCTGATTTCAGCCCGCTGAAGCTGAAATCATACGGTGCCTCCGCCACATGCGCTTTTGGGAATGCGATCGCGTCTGCATTTCCTTCTTTTGCCAGCTTATCGATCTTCGGTCCGCCCGGATAACCAAGTCCGATCGCGCGCGCCACCTTGTCAAACGCCTCTCCGGCGGCGTCGTCGCGCGTTCTTCCAAGGATACGGTACTTCCCGTAATCCTCCACGATCACAAGATGCGTATGACCGCCGGATACCACAAGACAGGGAAACGGCGGCTCCAATTCCTTATTTTCAATAAAATTAGCGGAGATATGCCCTTCAATATGATGCACACCCACCAGCGGCAGATTTTTTGCATAGCTGATCGCCTTCGCCTCGGCAACTCCCACCAGAAGCGCACCGACAAGCCCCGGTCCGTAGGTCACGCCGATCGCATCGAGATCATCCAGCGTAACGTGCGCGCTCTGGAGTGCCTCCTCAATCACCTGATTAATCTTTTCAATATGTTTGCGGGAGGCAATCTCCGGCACAACGCCCCCGTAAAGCTTATGCAGCTCGATCTGCGACGATATGATATTCGACAGCACCTCCCTGCCGTTCTTCACTACCGCCGCCGCCGTCTCGTCGCAGGAGCTTTCTATCGCAAGTATGAGAATATCCTTTTCCTCTTTCATGAAACCAACCTCTTATTCTTCCTCAAACAACAGCTCAACTGTCTTTCCGTCTTTTCCCGGGTACGTCGCCGGAAATATCTTGCGCGCAGTGTCCAAAAATTCCTCCGGTCTCGCAAGCGACGGGCTGTAGTGTGTAAGCCACATTTCCTTCACCTGTGCTTCCTTTGCAAGATGAGCCGCCTCTTTGAATGTCATATGCTTATACTCGATGGCCTTCTGCTCCTTGCCAGGTTCCCCGTACATCCCCTCGCAGATAAACAGATCGGCACCTGCCGCATGCTCCACAATGGATTTCGTCGGTCTGGTATCCGTACAATATGCGACCTTTAAGCCTTTTCTGTTTTTTCCAAGCACCATATCCGGCGTGAAGGTCCTGCCGTCTTCCGTCAGTGTCTCCCCCTTCTGCAGCCGGTTCCAGAACTTCATCGGGATCTCCTGTGCCTTTGCGCGCTCTACGTCGAATTTACCGGCGCGATCGATCTCCAGGCAGTACCCATAACACAGCACATTATGGTTCACACGGTAAGCCGTTATCCGGCAGCCGTTTATCTCAAAAGCCTCCTCCGGATGCGTTATCTCCTTAAATATAATCGAAAACGGCAGCTCCGGCGCAATGACGCGCAGCGCGTTTACCACCCGCTCCAGCCCCTTCGGGCCAATGAGCGTGAGCGGTTCCGTGCGCTCCGCATTTCCCATGCTGAGCAGAAGTCCCGGCAGCCCGCTGATATGATCGCCGTGATAATGCGTAAAGCAAATGACGTCTATCGGCTTAAAGCTCCAGCCCTTTTCCTTAATCGCAATCTGTGTTCCCTCTCCGCAGTCGATCAACATACTGCTTCCGTTGTACCGCACCATCAGCGAAGTCAGCCAGCGGTATGGCAGCGGCATCATCCCGCCGCATCCAAGCAAGCACACATCCAACATCTTTTACAGCATCTCCTTTAGCTCCGTCTCCGTAACCGGAATCTGAAACCGGCGAAGGAGCGCGTCCCAGCACGCCTCGCACAGATCAAATTCCTGCACTGTTCCATCTTTTTTTGAAAAATATCCCCAGGCTTTCTTCACAGAAGCAAAGTCCTCCATGGGCATGTCCTGTTTCTGTTCTATTTTTTTGCCGCACATATTGCAGCGGATTTCCATTTCGCTTTTCATCTGATATCCTCCTCTGATCTCTGCCGTTCTTTTGCCAGCATCCTTCAAAAGAATTATACCGGACGAGCCGCTTCTTTCCCATAGTGAATTGCTGTCAGCGCTTCCACATAATAACGGCATCCTCCGCCGGTTTTTCATAAAAATTCCTGCGGATTCCGCAATTTACAAAGCCCAGCTTTTCATAGAGTGCGATCGCGCCTGCATTGCTGCGCCGCACCTCCAGCGTAAACGCTGTGACGCCGCGCGCCGCGCCCCTTTTTATAAGCTCCGCCAGCATTGTCTCCGCCACGCCCCGGCGCCGACAGCTCTCCTTCACCGCCACGTTGGTAATATCCGCCTCGTCAAACGACTGCAGAAATCCGCAGTAGCCGGCAATCTTCCCGTCAAGCCGCGCCGTCAGATACAGCGTATCCTTCGACTGCAGGGATGCAGCAAACCCGTTTTCAGACCAGGGCTGCGAAAAAATACTTTTTTCAATCGCGGCGACCTCCGCCAGATCCTCCATCTGCATTCCGGCAATCTCAATCATGCGCTTTCTCCGCCTTCTTTTCCGCGCGCTCCCGCTCCGCCTGCGAGAGCCGCAGGTAATCCGGCTGATGCTCCGCCGCCGTCTGCAGTTTTCCCTGACGCGCATAGATCATTCCAAGAGCCGCCACCGCTCCCGCGCGCTGTTTGTTTAAGTGCGCCGGCGCATAGCTGTGTTTTACCGTCACGCACTGCTCCAGAAGGTCGCGGTACACCGGAACGCCATCGCCAAGGAAGATCACCTCCCGTCCCATCCGGTTCAGCTTCTGCGCAAGCTCCTCCACTCCCACAGCCATCTGTCCCTCCAGTGTCTGCATTTCCTCGCCATAAAACGCATAAATACCAGTGTACACCTGGTTTCTGCGTGCATCCATCAGCGGGCAGATCCGTTTGTCGGTGCCCCAGAGATTGTACGCAAGCGCCTCCACAGTCGGCACGGCAATCAGCGGCGTCCCAAGTGCAAGTCCAAGCCCCTTTGCTGTCGCCGAGCCAATGCGAAGCCCTGTAAACGAACCCGGCCCCGCTGCAACCGCGATCGCATCGATCGTCTTTAAATCAAGCTCCGTCATGCGGACGATCTCGTCCAGCATCGGCAGCAGCGTCTGCGAATGTGTTTTTTTATAGTTTACGGTATATTCCGCCAGAAGCCTGTCGTCCTCCACCACGGCCACGGACGCTACCAGCCCCGAGCTGTCAATTCCCAGAATTCTCATATGTTACCTCAATCCTCCGATAATCAAATCCCTTTTCCAGATCCTTTTCGATACGTATCCAGACCGTATTTTCCGGCATCAGCTCCCCGATCAGATCCGCCCATTCCACCAGGCAGACGCCCTCTCCGAAAAAGCAATCCTCATACCCGATCTCCTCCATCTCCTCGGGATCAGCGATACGGTAGACGTCAAAATGGTACAGTGGAAGCCTTCCCTCCTCATAGATCTGCACGATAGTGAAGGTAGGACTGCTCACCGGCTCTTCTATGCCAAGCCCCGCTGCCATTCCCTTTGTAAAGACCGTTTTTCCCGTTCCGAGATCGCCGAGCAGCGCAAAAATCTGCCCCGGCGCCGCCTGCTCTCCAAGCCGTCTGCCCGCGTCAAAGGTCTCCTGCTCACTCCATGTTTCCAGTATCATTTTACTCTCCAACCTTAATCTTCTCTGCTTTTACATGCTTCCTGATCAATCCAAGCACCACGGTAATCTGACTTCCCATGCTCTCCCGCGGCAGGATAGAGCAATAGCGCTTTCCCGTGTACAATAAGAGACTGTTCTTTGTCTCCTTCACACTTAAAATCTGCTCCCAGGTGATATGCGCCTCGTTCTCCTCCTGTGTGCTGGTGATTCCCTCGTCGCTTACCACGTAAGTAAGCGGCTTTTGAAATACCGGGCTTAGCTTTGCCTGCTTCGCCGCGCGAAAATACAGCATCACCGGCTGCAGCGGAAGCAGATACACCGTAAACAGCAGATAAACCGCCGTCATCGCCCCGGAAACATCCCCGAAGGTGACAATCGCAAGAATCAGCGTCCCGATGCCAAACAGAATACTAAAAATGCCGGAAAAGCTGTGGTACGTGTGGAAAAGCTGAAAATCAAATAAAATTTTCGGCGTCATTTTCACTTCAAATTCTGCACTCATACGCAATACCTCTTTTCAAACGAAAAAAACAGTATGTTATAACACGTAGCATTATAACACACTGTTTTCGCTCTTACAACCTTGATTTGCACAGGGTTTTGTGTCCCCTTGATTTGCACAGGGTTTTGTGTCTTTTACACCGTCTGTCCCTTGAGGATCGGACTGATGTATTTGTATAAAAGCAGCGTAACGACGGATACCGCGATGCCTTTGATGATATTAAACGGCGCCACTGCCAGGATCACAAAGGTACCGAGACCTGTGATCGCCGGATTCACCGCCGTGCCCATTCCCACCAACGCATCGATCGGCATTCCAAATGCCTTGCTGTACGCCGGAAGCAGCACATACGCATTGATAAAGCAGCCCGCGATCGTCATAAACAGGGTGCCCGCCGCCATACCGATGATCGCGTTCTTTTTGCTCTTCTTCCGCTTGTAGATGATTCCTGCCGGGACCACCAGCGCGCAGCCGATAAGATAATTGGCGATATCGCCCACAAATGCTGTATTAGTGCCCTTGATCACAAGCTTCAGCAGGTTTTTCACCAGCTCGATCAGCGCGCCCGCTACCGGTCCAAGCGCAAAGCTGCCGATCATCACCGGCACCTCGCTTAAATCAATCTCGTAGAAGCTCGGCGCAAACCAAAGCGGGAATTCAAACAGCTGCAAAATCATTGCTACTGCCCCCAGCATTGCGATCACGACCATGTTGCGAATGTTGCTCTTTGCGGCAGATGCCGCCACTGTGTTTGTGTTACTGCTCATGTTTCTTCCTCTCCTTTTCTTTTTTGCTTGATCCGGAAAGCTTCGAAAATATTTTCCGCAGAAGCCAAAAAATCCGGCAGAGCGCAGCCTGCTGCGGAATTTTGACTGCAGAAAAAACCCCGGATAAATTAATCCGGGGTAAATTTACGCACAGTAAAAACTATGTTCCATCTTCTCTCATCCAGACTATACTGTCGGTATTGGAATTGCACCAATTCAGCCGCCGAAGCGGGTCGCGGACTATACCGCCGGTAGGGAATCTCACCCTGCCCCGAAGATTTCCTTTTCAATTAGTGGTATTATAAACCCTTGCAGGATATTATGCAAGCATTTTTTCACGCCGCACGAAAAGGTGAAGATTGTAACACGAAAAGGTGTTTGAGGCTGACGTGAACGGTACCTAAAGCTTCATCGTAAGCTGTATCCGCTTTCGCGCAACATCCACGCTCAATACCTTTACCTCCACGATATCGCCGACGCTGACTGCCTCCAGCGGGTGTTTGATGAATTTTTTGTCGGTAATCTGGGAGATATGGACGAGTCCGTCCTGGTGGACGCCGATGTCCACGAACACGCCGAAGTCGATAACATTGCGCACGGTTCCTTTTAGGATCATGCCGGGCTTCAGGTCCTTCATGTCCAGTACGTCGGTGCGCAGGATCGGCTTTGGCATCTCGTCACGCGGGTCGCGTGCCGGCTTTTCCAGCTCCTTTACGATATCGCGCAGAGTGATCTCGCCGACACCAAGCTCCGCAGAAAGCTTTTTGTAGTCGCGCACCTTCTTCGAAAGACCGCCCAGTTTTCTCGCCGCGACGTCCTCCAGTGTATAACCAAGCTTTTCGAGGAGCTGCTGTGCCGCCGGGTATGTCTCCGGGTGCACGCTGGTGCCGTCCAGCGGATTTTTCCCACCGGATATGCGCAGGAAGCCCGCGCACTGCTCAAATGCCTTCGGACCGAGCTTGCCCACCTTTAAAAGCTGCTTCCGATCGGTAAATCTGCCATTTTCCTCACGGTACGCCACAATGTTTTTCGCGATCGTCTTCGTGATACCGGAAACGTATTCCAAAAGCGAGGCGGAGGCGGTATTCAGATCCACGCCCACCTTATTTACGCAATCCTCAACGACGCCCTCCAGCGTCTCGCCGAGCTTTTTCTGATTCATATCGTGCTGGTACTGTCCGACGCCGATGGACTTCGGGTCAATTTTTACCAGCTCCGCCAGCGGGTCCTGGACGCGCCTTGCGATGGACGCGGCGCTGCGCTGCCCGACATCAAAATTCGGAAATTCCTCCGTCGCCAGCTTGCTCGCAGAATAGACGGAGGCGCCCGCCTCGTTCGTGATCACATACTGTACCGGAACCGGTATCTCTTTTAAAAGCTCCACAATGATCTGCTCGGATTCGCGGGACGCCGTGCCGTTTCCAAGAGAGATCAGTGTGACATGATATTTGCTGATCAGACGCTTTAACGTATCCTTCGCCGCACGGATCTTCTGCTCGTTTGTCGGGGCGGTCGGGTAGATCACCGTCGTGTCAAGCACCTTCCCGGTGGCGTCGACTACCGCAAGCTTACAGCCCGTGCGGAACGCCGGGTCCCAGCCGAGCACAACCTGTCCGGCGATCGGCGGCTGCATCAGAAGCTGGGTGAGATTCTTTCCGAATACGGAGATCGCGCCATCCTCCGCCTTCTCCGTAAGCGCGCTGCGAACCTCGCGCTCGATCGCAGGCGCGATCAGACGCTTGTAGCTGTCTGCAACCGTCTCCTTCAAAACCGGCGTCGTCACCGGATTGTCGCGGGTGATGACCTTTTTCTCCAGGAAGCGCAGAATTTTCTCCTCCGGCGCCTCCAGCTTCACATTAAGAATCTTTTCCTTTTCACCGCGATTGATCGCGAGAATGCGGTGTCCGGCAAGCTTTGGCACCGGTTCCGAAAACTGATAATACATCTCGTAAACCGACTCCACGCCTTCTTCCTTCGCGGACGCCGTCAAAAGCCCTTCTTTTTCTGTCATCTCACGGATGCGGATGCGATAATCGGCTTCATCGGAGATGTTTTCAGCGATGATATCCATCGCGCCCTGCACCGCTTCCTCTGCCGTATTTACTTCCTTTTCCGGATCGATAAACGGCTGTGCCTCCTGCTCCAGCGTCTTTGCCGTCCGCTGCAGCAGCAGAATATTCGCAAGTCCTTCCAGTCCCTTTTCCTTCGCAATCGTCGCGCGCGTGCGCCGCTTCGGGCGGTACGGACGGTACAGATCGTCCACCACCACCAGCGTCTCCGCCGCCAGAATCTGCTTTTTCAATTCCTCCGTAAGCTTTCCCTGCTCCTCAATACTGGAGAGCACCTGTTCCTTTTTCTCCTCCAGATTGCGCAGATAGGTGAGGCGTTCAAATAATTTGCGGAGCTGCTCATCGTCCAGCGTGCCGGTCGCCTCTTTCCGGTAACGGGCGATAAAGGGGATCGTGTTTCCCTCATCGATCAGTTTTACCGCCGCCTCTGTCTGCCAGACGGCGACGCCAAGCTCCTCCGCAAGTTTTTTATTGATATCCATGCGTTTCTAAACTCCTGCTGTTTTGTCAGTTGGCACCCAGAAGATACTGCATCATCTCGTGCCCTTTTGCCATATAATTTCCGCTCGCCTTCGCTTCCCGCTCGTTGTATTTCCAGGATTCCCGCCGCGGCGCCGTGCTGTCAAAAAGCAGATACGGAACCGGATCGGAGGTGTGCGTGCGCACACGGATCGGCGTCGGATGATCCGGAAGTACCAGCAGCCGGAACGCCTCCCCGGACGCCATCATCTGCTCGTAAACCGGTTTTACCACCTGCTCATCCAGATACTCGATGGACTGGATCTTACGCTCCACACTTCCCTGGTGCCCCATCTCATCCGGCGCCTCCACATGGATGTAAGCAAAATCATAGCCGTCCTTCAGCACCGCGTCCACCGCCGCCTGTGCTTTGCCCAGATAATTTGTGTGCAGGCCGCCGTTCGCGCCCTCCACGGAAATATTTTTCATACCTGCGCCGACCGCGATACCCTTTAAAAGATCGACTGCGGAGATCATCACGCCTTTTTTATGATATTTTTCTTCAAATGAGGTAAGGGCAGGCTTTGTGCCGGCACCCCAGAACCAGCAGCTGTTTGCCGGGTTCAGCCCCCGTTTTTTGCGTTCCACATTGATCGGATGGTCTGCCAGGATATCATAGCTCTTCTTCTGCATTTCGCGAAGAACCACATCCTGCGGCAGGTATTCCCCGATGCGCTGCGTCAGGATATCGTGCGGCTGTGAAAGCGGGACCACCGCGCCGTTTTCCCAGATCAGACAGTGACGGTAGCTGGTGCCGACATAAAAATGATAGCCGTCCCTCTCCAGCTCCTGCTGCACCGCATGCAGCAGCACCGCCGCGTCCTCCGTAGAAATCTCCCCGGAGCTGTGGTCGATCATGATTTTCTCCTCGTAAGGCTCCTCCTCGGACAGCGTGACGATATTGCAGCGAAGCGCAACATCCGTGTCCTTCATCGGCACCCCGATACTGAGTGCCTCCAGCGGAGAACGCCCGGAATAATAAATCTTCGGGTCATATCCCATCACGGAGAGGTTTGCCGTGTCACTTCCCGGCTTCATTCCCTCCGGGATCGTATGCAGAAGTCCGATCTCCGACTGCACGGCAAGCGCATCCATAGCCGGCGTCTTTGCATATTCCAGCGGTGTCTTTCCCTCCAGGGCGTCGATCGGCTCATCCGCCATGCCGTCACCCAAAACTACGATATATTTCATACGATTCCTCTTCTTTCCTGTATTCTCTTTGACCAGATCCAAAGGATCTTCTTTATATAGCCGTCCGCAGTTTTCCGCGCTTACATGTGGCGGATACGGATGCGGTTGATCACGCTGCCAAGTCGCTCTGCCCTCGCCGCATATTCCGCCTCCGTCATAACACTGGTCGTAAAGCCAAATTCTTCTCTCAGATCCGGAAGCTGTATAAACTGTACGCTTCCGAAAATTTCCTCCACACGTGCGCGCTCCGTCTCCAGTTTTCCTTCCGCGCGCACAAAGAAACGCCGCTGGGAATTGCTGATATCGGTCAGCTCCAGCTTGCGGCTGCTCCAGAACGCCATAATGCTGCGGTGCAGATGCTTTGCCTCGTCGATGACGTCGGAGACAACGGCGCTCGCCGTCGGCAGCTTGCCTGCCCCGCGCCCGTAAAACATTGCGTCGCCAAGAACATTCCCATGCACAAAAATTGCATTAAACACGCCGTTTACGCTGTACAGCGGATCATCGGGATCCACCAGCGCCGGGGCAACCATCGCGTAAAAGCTCTCACCGACCTTTTTGCTGAAGCCCAGCAGCTTGATCGCCTTGCCCATCTCTTTTGCATATCGGAAATCCATCGCCGTGATATTCGTGATTCCCTCGGTATAAATATCTTCAAAATCTACCTGACGTCCAAATGCAAGCGAGGAAAGGATCGCGATTTTGCGGCAGGCATCGTACCCTTCCACATCCGCCGCCGGGTTGCGCTCCGCATAGCCCTTCTCCTGCGCCTCCTTCAGCACATCGGCATACTCGCGCCCCTCAGTCGCCATCTTGGTCAGCATATAGTTTGTCGTTCCGTTTAAGATCCCGGCGATCTCGTCGATCTCATCTGCCGTCAGCGAAGAATTTAAGGGACGGATGATCGGGATGCCGCCTCCGCAGCTCGCCTCAAACAAATAGTTGATATTCCGCTCCTTCGCCATCTCCAGAAGCTCCGCGCCATGCTTCGCCACCAGCTCCTTGTTGGATGTGCAGACGCTCTTGCCGGCAAGCAGCGACTGCTTTGTAAAGGTATATGCCGGCTCCAGACCGCCCATTACCTCCACCACGATTTTGATTTCCGGATCATTCAAAATGATATTAAAGTCGTGTACGATCTTTTCCTGGATCGGGTCGCCCTCAAAGTCGCGCAGATCCAGCACGTACTTGATGTTGATCTCCTCCCCGGCTTTTTTGTTGATACTGCTGTGGTTCGTGTTGATAACCTCCACGACGCCAGAGCCCACGGTGCCGTATCCCAGTACTGCAATGTTGATCATAATGTCCTCCTCCTGATTTTTGTTTATTCCCGGCCGAGAATCTTCAGATAATGGATGCCCGGCAGATTTTCTATTTTCGCAAACATTTCCATGGTGTCCCCCGTGATCGGCAGAATATCAATGCCCAGCGTGAGCGAGGCAATGCCATTGATGGGGATGGTCTGATGGATGGTCAGAACGTTTGCCTTAAAGCCCGCAATAATATTTAAAACCTCCGACAGCAGCCCCGGCTCGTCATCCATCTGAAGAATAAAGGTGATATTCTTCCCCTTGGTGTTTTCGTGAAACGGGAAAATATCGTCCTTGTATTTATAAAACGAGCTGCGGCTGATGCCCACAGCCTCCGCCGCATCCTGCACGGTAGCTGCGCGCTCCGACTCCAGCAGGCGCTTCGCCTCTACCACCTTCAGAAGCACCTCCGGAACCGCCCTTTCCTTTACCACGTAATACTGATGCTGTACCATAACGCCTCCTTTGCCCTTCTTCTGCTGTCCGTCTTAAAAGCTCCTTCCGTGTCCGCCGCCGAAGGTTCCTCCTCCGCCGGAGGTATGTGTGGAGCTGCGCCCGGCGGAAGAGCCGCCCGAACCGCCATCCGGCGGCGGATCTCTCGGGATCCGTCTGTGCGTCACAAACTGGTTGACCAGACGGTCCTCCTTTCCCGTTATGCGGATATCGGCATTCTGCCCGATGGAATACTCATATTGTTCGACCCTGCGGTATCTCCGATACAGAAAGAAGCAGGCAAAGGAAGCGCAAAGCACAGCGATCCCCGCCGCAAGCAGCCAGTCACTTAAGGAAATGCTGCGATGACGCACGATCCGCCCTGTTTCTGTGTCGTATGTATACTGATTATCCGGGATGCCCTTTTTCATATAGGCAGCCGTCTGCTCAAGCATAGCGATCATCGCCTCGCCGTAATCGCCCTCCGACGCATACTCATAGCCAGCGTCATAAATGCGCTCTTCGCGCGCGTCGGTGATATAGAGGATCATCTCCCCGTTCGTCACCAGGTTCAGCTCACGGTTGTCGAGATCAATGAGGAGCACGATCCCGCCTCTTTTTCCGTTGGAATCATACCCGCCGCTCTCATAAAAATATTCCGCCGCATCACGTGAGGAGCGCCCATTCGCATCGTCTAACGTGAGCATCAGAAAATTCATATCGTATGTCTCCTCCAGTTCCTCCGCCAGCTCAGAGAGCCGGTTTGTCTCTGAAGTGGAAAACAGATCCGCAATATCAAAGACATGCTCGGATGCCTGCGCACAAACGGCGCTGCCCGCAAACAGCAGACACACGACGGCAAGCAGGCAGAAACGCTGCAGCGCACGAAGCCTTTCCGTATATTTATCGTATGTAACCGTCCGTCTCTCTACCATAAGAAGTACCCTCCCATCAGCAGAAGCAGAAACAGCGGCAGGAAAATGCCGAGAAACAGCATCGCCATGCGCCCCTTATCAAGCGGAAGCACACCGCAGACCTTTCGCGTCTGTCCGTTCATCGCATAATAATAAAGCTTTCCGTCCGCTCCCTTATAGGTCAGCACCCACACCGGCAAAAGCAGATATTTCCAGCTTTCCTCTCGCATTCTGACGTTTGTGTCGCGCGTCCGCGTCGTCATATAGCCGGACACGCTGGCGCGCATCATCTTTTCCGCATAATCCCGGACCTCTCCTTTGAGTCCCTCCGACAGCTCCGACTTTTCAATATCGCGCTTTTCCGCAAGAAAACCGGACAGATAGCCCATCGAAAACTTCTTCGCCTCTTCTATCCGAAACGGCTGCACCGCCTCCACAAGCTGCCTGTTTTCCTTATTGAGCGCGTCGCGCGTCAGATTTCGGAAATCAAGCTCTGCGGTCCGCTCCACATCAAAAACCTTCGTCTCCGTGTACTCCAGATCGCCCATCCGCCAGACGCGCACCTGATCCCCATTTCCATTCCACTGCCCCTTTGCCGAGCAGGAATAGACCCAGAACGGGAAATAGACGCCGCTGATCTTCTCGATCTGCTCCTTGCAGAAGAAATCCCGCGGGACAAATTTTTTGCTGCGGACATATTTTAAAAAGCTGTCCACTGCCTCCTTTTTGTCCACCGCAAAGGGAATCACAAGATCTGGCTCGTACTCTCCTGAGAGCTTCCCCTGCAGCACGACCGGATTGTGGCAGTAATAGCAGAAGGTCGCCGCCGTCGTGGCGTCCGTGACGATTTCCGCGCCGCAGCTTGGGCAGGCATATACGACTGCTCCCTGCTCCTCGCCGCTGCCCTGCGAAGCCTCCTGCGCACGCTGCCTGGAATGCATATGCGGCGCTTCGTTTTTTTCCCTGGATGCCTGCGGATTTGCCGCCTCTAACTCCTCCTGGGAGAAAAGGGAGATACAGTATTCACATTTATATTTCTGCGACGACGAATCAAAGCGCAGATCGCCGCCGCAGTTTGGACACTTATAACTGATCGCAGACATAGGCTATGCACGCGGCTTTCCGCACTGGCTGCAGAAGTTTCCGTTGTTCACGGCTCCGCAGGAACAGGTCCACGCGCCTGCCTGCGGCGCAGGTCTGCCGCAATTTGAGCAGAATCTGCCGGTATTCGCCGCCCCGCAGGAGCAGGTCCATGCCGCGCCGCCTGGCATCTGCGCATTTTGCTGCATCTGCTGCATATTCGCCTGGGACGCCTGACCGACGAAGCCGCCCGCCGCGTTCATTCCCATGCCCATTCCCATAAACCCGGCAGCGGCGCCGTTCGGGTTGGAACCGGCCGCCTGCATACCGGCGGCGACCGCCGACTGCACATAGCCCTGGCGGATATTGGGATCGCCCATCATCGCGCCCTGATTGCGCATGTTGATGAGCCGCTGGGATTCCTCGTCGTAGGAAATGCTGGCAATGCCGACCGCCTGGATCTGCATTCCGCGCGTTTTGGTCCAGCTTTCATCGAGGACGTCCGCCATATATCTTCCAAGCTCGGAAGCCTTCGAGGAGACATAGGAAATACGGATGCCCTCCGCCGACATCCGGTTGATCGCCGTCTGCAGCGCCTCTAAAAATTCAGCGAGATACTGGGCATTGATATCCTCGATCTGCACCTGACGGGCATTCCTCGGAACCGCCTCCGCATAGAATTTCAGCGGGTCGGTAATTTTTATGGAATAAGTGCCGTGCGCGCGCAGAAACAGCTCGGCATTGTAGAAGCTGTCGAAATAATTGACCGCATTGCGCGTGCCGAATTTGATTCCCTTGATTTCCTGCAGATTAATGTAGTAAACCTTTTGCGCCACCGGCGTCGTGCCGCCGTATTTCAGACGCGCGAAGGATTCCTGCAGGGCATCGTCAAACTGTCCGTTGAACATGGACGGCAGCGAAGAATTATTTACCGTATAATATCCCGGCTCCGCTGTGTAATCGATGATCCTGCCGCCGTCCGTCAGGATCATAAACTGATTATCGTAAACGTGAATCACAGAGCCGTCGGAAATGGTGTCCGGCGTTCCCCGGCGGTTGCTGCCGCGGCGCACCATCACGCCCTGGGTAAGTACGGTGCCTTCCCCCATCTCACCCGGCTCAACGACCTCCAGGAACTGATCGTTCACCGCTGAATTGATGGTGTTTTTTACTGTACCGATCGCCGTTCTGATAATTCCCATATTATACCTCCTCCTGTTTTGTTCCGAGCGCGATCCATTTCAGATACGCATTGATAAACAAATCAATATTTCCATCCATTACGCTGTCCACGTTTCCGGATTCCGCATTGGTGCGGTGATCCTTCACCATCGTGTAGGGCTGCATAACGTAGGAGCGGATCTGGTTGCCCCAGCCGATCTCCTTCACCTCTCCGCGGATGCCGGAAACCTTCTCCGCGTTCTCCTGCTGCTTTAAAAGATAAAGCTTCGCTTTGAGCATCTGCATCGCCTTATCCTTATTCTGAAACTGTGAGCGCTCATTCTGGCACTGCACCACGATATTCGTGGGCAGATGCGTGATACGGATCGCCGAGGATGTCTTGTTGATATGCTGTCCGCCGGCGCCGCTGGAGCGGTAGGTGTCGATGCGCAGATCCTCGTCGCGGATCTCAATGTCAAGATCCTCCTCAATATCCGGCATGACATCGCAGGACACAAACGAGGTCTGCCGCTTACCCGCCGCGTTGAACGGCGAGATCCGTACCAGGCGGTGTACGCCCTTCTCGGATTTCAGGTAACCGTAGGCATTTTCCCCGCGCACCTCGAAGGTGACGGATTTAATGCCAGCCTCCTCCCCGTCCAGATAGTCGAGCACCTCCACGCTGTAGCCCTTTTTGTCCGCCCAGCGCGTGTACATGCGATAGAGCATTCCCGCCCAGTCGCAGGACTCGGTACCGCCCGCGCCCGCGTGAAGCGTCACGATCGCATCGTCCCTGTCGTACTCCCCGGACAGCAGCGTGCGGATACGGATATCGTCAAATGTCGTGATAAAGGAATCCAGCGTCTCCTGGATCTCCGGGATCAGCGAGGCGTCGTTTTCCTCATTCGCCATCTCGATCAGCGTCTCAATCTCCTCATACTGCTCCTGCAGCACGGCGTAGGTCTCCACGTCGTCCTTGAGCGACTTTAATGTTTTCATAGATTCCTGCGAACTTTCCGGATCGTCCCAGAAATCGGGCTCCTCCATCTTCCGCTCTAATTCTTCGATCCTCTTCTCCTTGTTAGCGAGGTCAAAGTGAATCCCTCACTTCCAGCAATGGTTTTTCGTATGTTCCGAGCGTATAGCGGAACTGATCTAATTCGACCACACTGTCACCTTCTTTCTATAAAAGTATGTGCATTCTTTTAAAGCAAGCGCCAGGCTTCCGCTGTACTTCCCATAGCTTTCCGGGGGAATACCTGCGAAGATACCTGGCGTCATATCTTTCTTACCTGTTTTATTTTTTGCGTCCGCAGCACTGTTTATACTTCTTGCCGCTGCCGCACGGACACGGATCGTTCGGGTATACCTTCTCCGCGGCGCGCTTCTGCGGCGCCCTCGCAAGCGTATCGTCCTTGTTCGTTCCGGTCACCTTCGCTACTTCCTCGCGCTCCACCTTTTCCTCTACGCGGACGTGGAACAGCAGACGCAGCGTGTCGAGCTGGATGTTCGCCGTCATCTCGTCAAACATCTCGAAACCGCTCATCTTGTACTCTACCAGCGGGTCCTTCTGACCATAAGCCTGCAGACCGATGCCCTGACGGAGCTGATCCATATCGTCGATGTGATCCATCCACTTGCGGTCAATCACCTTCAGAATGATAACGCGCTCCAGCTCGCGCATCTCCTCCGGAGTCGGGAACATTTTTTCCTTCTCCGCATAGAGCGCAAGCGCCTGTTCGGTCAGGTTTTCCTTCAGCTCCTTCTTATTCATCTTCGCGACGTCCTCAGCCTTCACAGGCGCAAGCGGAATCGTCGGGAGAAGCACGGAATTTAATTCATTCAGATCCCACTCGGAATTATCCTGATGATCGCCGATCACCATATCGACGGTGCGGCCGATGACATCCTTAATCATCTTCGTGATAGCGTCGCGCATGTTTTCACCGTCCAGCACGCGGCGTCTCTCCGCATAGATGATCTCACGCTGCTCGTTGTTTACCTGGTCGTACTCCAGCAGGTTTTTACGGATGCCGTAGTTGTTGCCCTCGATCTTCTCCTGCGCCTTCTCAATGGATGAGGACAGCATCTTGTGCTCGATCTGCTCGTTTTCCGCAACGCCGAGTGAACGGAAAACGCCCATCAGACGCTCGGAGCCGAACAGGCGCATCAGATCGTCCTCCAGTGAGATATAGAATCTGGATTCGCCCGGGTCGCCCTGACGTCCGGAACGTCCGCGGAGCTGATTGTCGATACGGCGCGACTCGTGACGCTCCGTGCCGATGATCTTCAGACCGCCAAGCTCTCTGGATACGTCGTCCAGCTTGATATCGGTACCACGGCCAGCCATGTTAGTAGCGATGGTGACAGCGCCATGCACGCCGGCGTCGGCAACAATCTCCGCCTCCAGCTCATGGAATTTCGCGTTCAGTACCTTGTGCGGGATGCCGCGCTTTTTCAGCATACCGGAAAGCAGCTCGGAAATGTCGATCGTGATGGTGCCGACCAATACCGGCTGTCCCTTTGCGTGCGCTTCCTCGATCGCATTTACGACCGCCGTGTATTTTTCCTTCTTTGTCATGTAAACGGCATCATCCAGATCGACACGCGCTACCGGCTTGTTGGTCGGGATCTCGATAACGTCCATTCCGTAGATATCGCGGAACTCTTTTTCCTCGGTGAGCGCCGTACCGGTCATGCCCGCCTTTTTGTCATATTTATTGAAGAAGTTCTGGAAGGTGATGGTAGCGAGCGTCTTGCTCTCGCGCTTTACCTTCACATGCTCCTTCGCCTCGATTGCCTGATGAAGGCCGTCGGAATAACGGCGTCCCGGCATGATACGTCCGGTAAACTCATCGACAATCATAACCTGATCGTCCTTTACCACGTAATCCTGATCGCGGAACATCAGATAATTTGCGCGCAGCGCCAGATCGACGTTGTGCTGGATCTCCAGGTTTTCCGCGTCGGAGAAGTTTTCAATCTGGAAGAATTTCTCTACCTTTTCCACACCCTGCTGCGTGAGGGTGACGATCTTGTCTTTTTCGTTGACGATGAAATCTCCGGTCTCGGTGATCTCCTCGCCCATGATCGCCGACATCTTTGTGACCTCGCCGCTCGCCTCGCCTCGCTGGAGCTGGCGTGCCAGAATGTCCGCCACCTCGTAGAGCTTCGTGGACTTGCCGCTCTGTCCGGAAATGATCAACGGGGTACGCGCCTCGTCGATCAGAACGGAGTCGACCTCGTCGATGATCGCATAGTGCAGACCTCTCTGCACAAGCTGCTCCTTGTAGATCACCATGTTGTCACGCAGGTAGTCAAAACCAAGCTCGTTGTTGGTAATGTAGGTAATGTCGCAGTTGTACATTTTGCGGCGCTCGTCGTTGTCCATGTCGTTTAAAACACAGCCGACCGTCAGACCAAGGAATTCATGTACCTTGCCCATCCACTCGGCGTCGCGGTGCGCCAGATAGTCGTTGACCGTGACGATGTGGACGCCCTTGCCCTCCAGGGCGTTCAGGTATGCCGGGAGCGTGGATACCAGGGTCTTACCTTCACCGGTGCGCATCTCAGCGATACGTCCCTGGTGCAGGATAATGCCGCCGATGATCTGCACGCGGTACGGCTCCAGACCGATCGCTCGCTTCGCCGCCTCGCGCACTGTCGCAAATGCCTCCGGCAAGAGGTCGTCCAGCGTCTCGCCCTCCGCCAGACGCTTTTTATATTCATCGGTTTTCGCACGAAGCTGCTCATCCGACAGCGCCTGCATCGTCGGACGCAGGGCTTCCACCTTGTCTACCAGCGGTTTGATGCGCTTCAGCTCATGCTCACTGTGGGTTCCAAATAGCTTTGTAAAAACACTCATTCTTAATACTCCTGTATTCTACAGATAAATTGCATCTGTTTATTTTTAAATACACTGGTAACTATTCCATATCTTCCTAGTTACACATACTACCGACTATTCTATCACCTTTGCAGCATTTGCACAATAAAATTTTTTATAAAAATCCCGCGCGTATAAGCCATTTATGATAATGTCCTAGTATACCACATATGAAAATGTCCCGGATGTGGTAAAATATCCTCTATCTATTTTAGATTGGAGGAAATCATTATCAGAAAGGTAATACTTACAATGGATGAACAGAAAAAATACGAAGTGATCAAATCTCTGGCAGATCACCCGGATGGGAATAAGGACAGGGCTGCCCTCACCCTTGGCTGCACCAAACGCCATATCAACCGTATGCTGGCTGGATACCGCAAAGAAGGAAAGGCTTTCTTTATCCATGGCAATAGGGGACGTAAACCGTCCACCAGCATCCCTGACGAGACCCGCAATCGCATCATCGATCTCTACCTTACAAAATATTTTGATGCTAATTTCCAGCATTATTCAGAACTCCTTGAGGCCCATGAACACATCTGCGTCTCACCTTCTTCTGTAGCTAAGATCCTGGAAAGTAAATATATTCTTTCTCCGAAAGTTACAAAGGCCAAGAAAAAGCGTATGGAAAAGGAGCTTCAGGATAAAAAGAAAAGTGCCTGCAGCCTGAAAGAAGCCGCTGTGCTCCAAACCAATCTCGTAGCGGTTGAAGATGCTCATTCAAGACGTCCAAGATGTGCTTATTTTGGGGAACTGCAGCAGATGGACGCAACTCCCTATGAATGGATCCCCGGGCAGGTATGGCACCTCCACCTGGCTATTGACGATGCTACCGGCCGGGTCACCGGAGCCTGGTTTGACACGCAGGAAACCTTAAAGGGCTACTATCACGTATTCCACCAGATCCTGACCACCTACGGCATCCCTTACAGGATCTTCACAGACCGCCGTACGGTATTTACCTATAAAAAGAAAAACTCCCCATCTCTTGATGAGGATACCTATACCCAATTCGCTTATGCCTGCAAGCAGCTTGGTGTTCAGCTGGAATCCAGCAGTGTCCCGCAGGCCAAAGGCCGCGTAGAACGCCTCAACCAGACACTACAGTCGCGCCTGCCAATCGAATTACGATTAGCAGGGATCACGACCATAGATGCTGCCAATGAATTCCTCCACTCATACATAAAAGAATTCAATGAGAAGTTCGCGCTTCCCCTTAATGGTATCAAATCTGTGTTTGAAACGCAACCGGAAAATGAAAAAATCAACCTGGTTCTCGCTGTCCTGACAGAACGGACCGTGGATTGCGGGCATGCGATCCAGTTCCGGCACCGCCATTACCGGATGCTGGACGCCAGAGGGAAACAGGTACATTACCGCAAAGGCACAAAAATAATGGTTATCCAGGCTTTTGACGGAAGCCTTTTCTGCTGTGTCAATGACAAGGATGTCCATGCACTGGAGGAGATCCCCGAACATATGGAAAGATCCCGGGATCTGGATGCAGACTATCAGCCGCCCAAAGCAAAAAGACATTATATTCCGCCAATGAGCCATCCCTGGCGCAGCAAAACTTTCCAGAAATTCGTAAAGACACAGGAGCACCATCTAATGGATGACGTTCCAGCATAAAAAGCAGCAGAAAAAGATGATAGGTATATACCTACCGAAAGGAGAGATCACATGAGGGACTGGATCGACTGCATCGAAGCGCATACAAAAGCACAGAAAAAATATGATAAAGAACATACACAGGGAATTTACTTAAAACTGAACCTCCGCACAGACCTTGATATCATCCGCTGGTTTTGGGAACAGCCGTCAAAACAGGGAGCCGTAAAACGGCTGATCCGTGAGGAGATCGCCCGAAAAAAGGCGGAAGGAACAGGGAGCGGAGGCGTTGTCAGGAGAACCGTGGAATAATGGGGTTGGGGCCCCGTTATGCCGCGAAAGTCTCTTGAGATAAGCCTCACGGAAAACGCTGTTTCTAAGGAGAAAGGATATATGCCCTTTCTCCTGCCCCCTGCGGGGCGGGTTCGGGCAGGGCCCGATTATGGGTCAAGGGACAGGTCCCTTGCGGGTTCTTAGGGCAGAGCCCTAAGCTTCCAGAGGACATCTGCCACGTAGCCATATGAAATCAGCACCGGAAAACCGGTGCTAATGTTTCAGTTTTTTCGGGACATTTTCAAAAATGCTTGACATAAAATTTTTTATAAAAATCCCGCGCGTAAAAATTTTTTATAAAAATCCCGCGCGGCGTCTGCCCGCGCGGGATCATGCTGCATAATATTTAAATGTCCAGGTGATTTATCAAAACTCCGGCTCAATAAGACCGTAGGTATTTCCTTTGCGCTTGTACACCACGTTTACTTCCTCTGTCTCGGCATTGCAGAATACGAAGAAGTTGTGTCCGAGAAGCTCCATCTGGATGCAGGCATCCTCCGGGTACATCGGCTTGATGCCAAAATGTTTAGTGCGGATGATCTTAACCTCCTCCGGCTCGACGCTCTCTTCTTTTTCGATAAATTCACGGCGGAAGTTGCTGCCCTCCTGATGTTTTGCAATCAGTTTATTTTTATATTTGCGGAGCTGCCGTTCAATTACCTCCTCTACCAGATCGATTGACACGTACATATCGCTGCTCACCTGTTCGGAGCGGATAATATTTCCTTTTACCGGAATCGTAACCTCAATTTTCTGTCTTTCTTTCTCCACACTCATGGTAACGATGATCTCTGTGTCAGGAGTAAAATATCTCTCCAGCTTGCCCAGCTTGTCTATAACGGTATTTCTGAGCCCCTCTGTAACCTCGATGTTTTTTCCGCTGATAGTAAATCTCATACGATCACTCCTTTTCCGTCATTTTATCCGAAAGCGGAAACACTGTTAAAATTTACCGCTTTCGTCATACTTCAAGGATACCACAATTTGTCTGATTTTTCAATCGGAATTGCGAAATTTCACAAACTTTTAACCAAAACTCCAAAAGATCGTTTGCGAATAGCGCGGTCAAACGGCATCAATTTCCCGCATTTATAAACTCCAGCACCTCGCGATATTTCATCGTCCCTCCGAACAGATCAAGCGCGCTCCCGATCGTGACATCGATTTTTCCGCGTCCGAGACGCTGAAGCTCTTTTAGATCCCCGAAGCTTCCGACGCCGCCTGCATACGTCACCGGAATCCTGGCCCAGCCGCCAAGCAGCGCAGCAAGCTCCGTCTCGATGCCGTTTGCCTTTCCCTCCGCGTCGACCGCATGGATGAGAAATTCATCACAGTAACCGGCAAGCTCATCGAGCACCTGCTCCGTCAGCGTTACATCCGTGAATTTCTGCCAGCGATCCGTCACGATCCAATATGCGCCTTCTTTTTTCCGGCAGCTTAGATCCAGCACCAGGCGCTCTTTGCCTACCGCGCGCACAAGCTTCTCCAGATTTTCGTAATTCAGTCTGCCGTCCTTAAAGACAAAGCTTGTCACGATCACATGGGAAGCTCCATTATCCAGCCAGAAGGCGGCGTTGTCGTCGCGGACGCCGCCGCCCACCTGCAGCGCGCCGCGCCATGCCCGAAGCGCCAGCAGCGCCTGCTCCTTCGTCGCCTCGTAGTGCGGCGACGTTTCCGGATTCAGCAAAATGATGTGACCGCCCCGCAGATCATCCTTTTTATAAAACTCTGCGTAAAAGGCGGCGTCCGCCTCCGACACAAAATTCTCCCGCGCCGCATCGCCCTCGTCGCGGAGCGAACCGCCGACGATCTGCTTTACCTTTCCGTTATGAATATCAATACATGGTCGAAAACGCATGATTTTTTGCCTTCCTTTCTTGCGACTTACCAGTCGTGGTTCCGCCGATCCTGTTTTCTTTGATATTATCATATTTCACAAAAAAGACACAAGAAAAATGTGAAAACACATTGACAAAACAACTTCTTCTGATAAGATAATATTAAAGGAGAGTCCTGCCAATAAGTGGACGTGCAAAAAGCGTTAGTGTCGCCACGGTGATACTACATTCAAGGACTATGGAAGCTTGCCTCTCATTCTTCGCAAAATCACTCATGACTGGTCACATACTCCAGGAATTCCGGCGTCTGCGACCAGTATTTCTTTCCCCAGTTTTCAAAGCTCCACTCTTCCATATAGGAATTACACTCATAGTCAATATAATACAGAAGCTCGTCCTGCACCACAAAATTCGTCGGAAAATAGTCGATGTTTAAACCCGCCGCCTGTGCCTGCGCCGCCATCTCAAGCACCTGTGAAAAATATTCTTCTTTCATCGCGCCGTCTCTGACAAGCTCATAGATGGTAGGCCCGTCAATGTATTCCTTTACGATCCGCTCCTGCGCGATATCCAGCTCCAACATCCCCGGAATCCGGATGCCCGCTGCCAGCAGCCGCCTATAATCGTTCCGCTCCGCCTCGATTTTATTTTCAAAAGAATAGTAATCGCATGGTTCATGGTGGATCTGCTTCAGCACATATTGCTTTCCTTCTTTTTCCACAAGATAAGAATAACCGCCCTTTCCATGCCCAAGCAGTTTTTTAATAGTATATTCCGTTTGATTAACGCTCATTTTTTCAGACATTGTACGCTCCTTTTCCCACTGAATGCATCAAATAGGCTTTCCAATATGTTTCTCTTTTCTCCACTGCGGCACTTCCCCGTCGTCCGCCCAATATTCATCGACGGATATAATTTTATCACGTTCGATTTTTATAAATGACGTCACATGGAAAGATAGGGATTTATCCTGCGGATACACATGTGTAACCGTGATGATCACATTACCTGCCGTTTCCGTTCTTTCCACCTCGCCAGCCCAGTCGCCGGGATATTCACAATTTGCTCTTATAAATTCCTCTACAGAAAAATGCTCGTTGGTACAATGCCAGTTGACATAAGCATCCTCGTGAAAATATCCTCTGATTTTATCCGCGTCCTGCGCAAGAACATATTTCCAAAATTCACAGATATCCATTTTTCCACTGCCTATTTGTTTCACACTTTTTTCCTCACATAATTTTCTCTTTACCCTCAAAGAATTCCGGCAGATATTTTTTCTATTCCAGTTCAAAAAGAACGCTCTCATAATCCTTCACAAAATACCGAATGTTTTTCCGCCCTTTTGAAATGATTGTATGCCCCTCCGCCTCCAGCTTTTTCCTCTGTGCTTCCGCTCCTCCGGGATATTTTTCATTTAATTCCCCGTTTGCTTTCAGGGTTCTCCAGTAAGGTGTCTCATTCTCCGCGCACTGATAGCTTGCCCACGCCGCAATGGAGACAAATATTCCTGCCGTGATCGGTTCCGTAAAATCCGCTCCACTCAGCTTCGCAAAATGCTCGCGAATTTTTCCAACGGTAATCACTTTGCCGCGCGGAACCCGCCGCATCACCTTGTCATAATCCATCGGCGGTGCAAAATACATTCTGCTTCCCCCGTATTATTCAATGCTTTTTGGATCTGTGATCGTCTGAAATTTCGGCATATCCTTGTTGTCCTGCAGCATCGCGTTAAAATCCTTTTTGTCCTCATTTCCCATATCCGCCACCTCCTGCAAAAAGCATACCTTATTTTGACAGTCTATGCAATGAGACGATTATAAAAAATTTTCGATCCCCGTCTAAAAGTAAAACAGCTCCTCAAATTTTTTATCCAGCGCGATGCACAAGAGCAGCGCCAGCTTTGCCGTCGGGTTAAACTGTCCTGTCTCTATGGAGCTGATGGTGTTTCTCGATACCCCGACCATCTCTGCCAGCGCCGCCTGCGATAGCTTTTTCTCTGCGCGGGCTTCTTTTATATGATTTTTTAATTCCAGTTTTCCATCCATATTCTCAGTGTCCCATCATAAATCTGACTGCTGCGAAAATCGCCACGCAGAGCATGAGCAGCCCGATAAGCAGATATTGCGTCTCTCTGATTTTGACGTATCGGTATATATAATTCGCCGACACCGAAAAGCAGACCGTCGCCGTCAGATCCATCATCGGCAGCCCCTGCTCTGAACGGATGAAGGAAAAAACTGCCGCCGCAATCACCATCGCCACATAGGACCACATCATAGATCTGTCCTTCACCTGACGCTCTCTCTCGTCCTCTTTTTCACTCTGTGCTTTTCTTAAGATCTCTTCTTTATCCATGTTCTTCTCCCTGCCAAGTTTTGTTTGCAAACAGTATAACATTTCCAAGTAAACTTGTCAATATGTTTCGCCAAGTTTTATTGGCAACCGCTGCAGAGCTTCCGTATCGGAAACTTTTCGAAAACTTTTTGAAATTTTTTTAAATTTCCTGTTGACGAATCTATAACCTGGTGCTATAATATTTTTTGCTTGCGGAAGTGCTGGAATTGGCAGACAGGCTAGACTAAGGATCTAGTGATGGCAACGTCGTGTGGGTTCAAGTCCCATCTTCCGCATGACGAAGACCCTGTATTCGAAGTGAATACAGGGTTTTTTGTTGCCCTGCATCCGAAGGGAGCTGCCGGCGGCAGGTCCTTTCGGTTGCCATGCATACACGACTGTAATTTCACCCTGAAAACAGATTGGAAATTACGCTCTCACCCACGGCGATCTCATAGCCGCGCTCTGCCCAGGGCATATCCCTTTTCAGATGCAGCGAGGCACGGTAGAGGTATTCTCCGGCTTCGTGCAGAGCAGCAAACGGCAGCTCGATGTAGCGCCCGCTTCCAGGAGGCACATCCGCATAAAGGCTCCCCGCGCAGATGCTGTTTCCATCACAGGAAAGCGCATAGCGCAGCTCGTACTCTGATACGTTGGCAAAGACGCAGTGATTTTCCAGGAGTACACCCTCCTGTGCGACCTGCAGCTCAAAGTCGGGAACACACACTGACCTGCGACTGTCCGCCAAAGCCTTCCCGTCATAATACAACCCGTATTCCGGGCAAAGCTCCGTAAGCATTTCATGTAACCAGGTATCCCGGGCCGTATCTTCCTGCCGCCCTTCCGCTGATAAAGTCCGCCCGTTCTGCTCATCCTGTTTTTCTGTATTCCACCGTTCAACAGAAAGCGCATTATAATGCCCCCTCCTGACCGCGGCAAGGTACCGGCGCAGCCTCCTCTCATGGCAAACCAGATCAGTTTCCACCCGGCAGCCCGGTATTTTTTTCTCAAAAGTGCCGACGGCGTGTTCCGCCGGACAGCCAGACGCATCCTCCAGCGCCGTCCGCAGTTCTTCCTCCGTACAATGCCATGCGTGCAGCGAAACCTTCCGGCCGTTCAGCCAAAACCCTTCCTGCGTCTGCTTGGCATTTCGGAATGCAAGCTTTTTTACCGTGCATCCAAGCAGGCGCATCCGTTCGTCGCGCAGCTCCAGCACCAGCTCGTACAGGTATGCGCGTTCCATGTCCCACAGACGTACAGACGGCACCTGCATACAGAAATCGATCTCTTCCTCTGTCGGCACCGGAAAAATACGGTCCTCCTCCTGCCCCTCCTGCGAGAGAAGCTGCGCGCACACAAAGCCGCCGTCCTGCCCTTTGCAGTGCATCACGACCTCCAGATTTCCCGTTCCGCCCTCTTTTTCTGCCTGCGCATAGATGTTTATTTCCGTTATCTGCATTTTATCGTTCTCTTTCCTGTATATCCCGTTTTTTATCATGGGATGCCTTCCTGCTTCATTATATTGTATTTTTCCTCAAAACGCAAGAAAGGCAGTGTACATTATCTGTACACCGCCCTGTATCAGTTACTGCTCACTCCGTTCGCAGCAGCCTGTATCACACCTGTGATTATGCAATCTTGCTCTTTGCAAGCTCTGCCAGTGTGGCAAAGCCTTCTGCATCGTTGATCGCCATATCTGCAAGGATCTTTCTGTTGATATCCACGCCTGCAACCTTCAGACCGTGCATCATTTTGCTGTAGGAAAGACCATTCATTCTTGCAGCCGCATTGATACGTGCGATCCAGAGCTGTCTGAACTGACGCTTTTTCTGCTTTCTTCCTGCATAGGAGCTTGCAAGCGCGCGCATTACAGACTGTTTTGCAATCTTATACTGTTTGGAACGGGCGCCTCTGTAGCCTTTTGCCAGTTTCAGGGTTCTGTTATGTTTTTTCTTTGCGTTCATGCCGCCTTTTACTCTTGCCATGTCTTAATTCCTCCTTCAATCCTTCTTATAAATACGGTAAGATCTTCTTCATGTTCTTGAAGTTTGTAGCATCCGTGATGGTTGCTTTTCTGAGATTTCTCTTTCTCTTGGTAGATTTCTTTGTTAAGATATGGCTCTTATAAGCTTTGTTTCTCTTTAATTTTCCTGTACCTGTCATTTTGAAACGTTTTGCAGCTGCTCTGCTGGTCTTCATTTTCGGCATTTTTATGTTTCCTCCTTAAATATAATTTACTGTTTCCCCGAAAAACACTGCTTTTGCAGTCAGCGCTTTTCAGTCAAAATCATTGTAAGGCTGCGGCCTTCCACCTTTGCTGCCTTGTCTACGGTCGCGATATCTTCCAGCTCCTTGGCAAAATCGTCGAGGATATGCTTGCTGCTCTGCATATGAGCCATCTCGCGGCCGCGGAAACGAAGCGTTACCTTCACCTTGTTTCCTTTTTCCAGAAACTTCCTGGCTGCCCCGATCTTCGTATTCAGATCATTCACATCAATATTTGGTGACAAACGAACTTCCTTAACCTCAATGGTTTTCTGTTTTTTTCTGGCTTCTTTTTCTTTTCTCGCCATCTCATAACGGTATTTGCCGTAATCGATAATTTTGCAGACGGGCGGTTTTGCCATCGGCGCAACCTTCACCAGATCCAGTTCTGCCTCCCGCGCCAGCTTCATAGCATCCTTTGCAGACATAATGCCAAGCTGTTCTCCATGTTCCCCGATCAGACGCACTTCCTTGTCTCTGATCTGTTCGTTAATCATTAATTCGCTAATTGTTGTACACCTCCATATTAAATGCGTTTCACCTGATACAAAAAGCGTGGACAGCAAAGCCATCCACGCAAACATACCTTTTGAAATACCGGCGCCGCATCTGCAGCCTTCTGGTATCTTTCAGCATATTAACCGGCAGTCACGCACCTGTGCTGCGGTGAGAGTGGACACTCTGCTTTCTTTTCACACTCTGATATCCTAGCACATACGCGCGTAACTGTCAACAGTTTTTTGTACTAATTTACGGTTACAGTTTTTTGTACTAATTTACGGTTACTTTACAGGTCACTTTCTTTCCGCCGCTCGTCACCGTAATCGTTGCGGTTCCCCTATTCACACCCTTGATCACGCCCTTGGAGGACACGGTCGCCACCTTCGCATTGGAGGTCGTATATTTGATCGCCTCCGTGCTGTCGGACGGTGTGCGCTTCGCCTTCAAGGTCAGTGTTTTGCCCTTCTTTACCGTAGCCTTTGATGGTACTCCGGTAATTTTTGTTGTCTTGACAGTTACCACTACAGTAACCTTCTTCGACTTGCTGCCGGATTTTACGGTAATGGTCGCCTTACCCGGCTTCACTGCCTTAATAACGCCCTTCGAGGATACCGTAACAATCTTCTTGTTCGAAGATTTATACGTAACCTTCTGCTGGCTCGTCACCGGTGCAAGTACCGGCTTCAGCGTGGTCGTCTTTCCCTTTGCCAGCGTAGTGCTCGACGGAAGTCCGCTGATAGAGGTCGTTTTCACCGTACCCTTCTGCACCGTAACCGTAATGGTCTTGGACAGCCCGCTCTTCAGCTTAATCGTAAGCTTAGAGGTGCCCGCCTTTTTCTGTGCAGTCAGCTTAAAGGTGCCCTTTGTCTTATTCAGCCCCGATACCTTCAGAACCTTGGTGTTGCTGGACGTTACGGAAACTACCGAGTCGCCCTTGCCCATAGACGTCACTTTAAATGCCGTTGTGGACTGTTTTACCTTCATCTTCAGGCTGTTTGCCGTCACCTTCAGCACCGGTTTCAGCTTGCTGCCGTACGCCCGTCCGCAAACTGAGCACTTTGCCTGCGCCAGAACGGTTGCAGTTCCGCCCTTGTGCGCAATCTTCGCGATCTTCGTCACCGAAGTCTTCGCGCCGCACCGCGTACAATGTCTGCTCTTGCTTCCCTCTGCCGTACAGGTCGCTTTTTTATCTACGGTATACTTCGTATCATAATTGTGGCCGAGCTTCTTCACCACTTCGGTCTTCGTTCCCTTGCACACCTTACATGTATAGGTCTTTACGCCGTTTGCCGTACAGGTTGCCTTCTTGGTGATCTTTCCTGCATCCCAGCTGTGCGCTGTCGTCTTCGCTATTTTCTCTGTCTTTGTGCTCTTGCACACCTTACAGGTATAGGTCTTTACGCCTTCCTTCGCACAGGTTGCCTGCGTCGTCACCTTGCCGGCATCCCAGCTGTGCGCTGCCAGCGGCAGCTCCTCTGTATACTCTGCGCCGCACTTGGTACAGGTAAACACTTTCACGCCATGCTCTACACAGGTAGATTTCTGCGCGATCACACCTGCATCCCAGGTATGTACGCAAAGCGTCGTCTTCGGCCATCCAAAGAATTCTATTGTTTCTCCGTTCTCATTTACCACCGGATTGCCTTCTGCATCCAGAATATACGCTTTCAGCTTCAGGTACACCGTCTGCGGTTCATCCTCCGCCGTCAGCTCCGGTGCACTTACGGTAACGCTCCTGCCGTCTTCGCTGACAGTCAGTCTCGGATTACCCGACACATCAAAGCGGATCACCGCATTACTGAGCACACTTCCCTCCGGCGTCTCCGTCGAATAATTCTTCAGTACTGCGTTTACATCCTCCAGCGTTACTGTCTGTCCCGGTTCCACGCAGATCTCATCTGCTTCCAGCACATCGTAACCATCCTGTATGTAAATCGAATACCAACCAGTATATGTATAAATACTGCCGTCTGCAAGCTGGATCTCTGCCGTAATGCCAACTCCGGTTTCTCCCTGATTGTCTCTCGCCGTTACTCTTCCGTCTTCAAGCTCGATCATACCATCGTCATACTGATAGCTTATGGTATAGCCATCCTTCAGGAACTCCTGGCACACCTCGCCGTTCTCATCGTAGTAAACGTGGTAAACAACCGGCTGCAGATTCAGAGATGCTCCGGGCAGCAGGCAGAATGTCTGTGTATCCGTCATTGCATCCACACGATACAGATCTTCTGCTGATATTTTTGTGCGCGTATAGGTAACGTCGCCCAGCTCCTCATGAGTCAGATCATAGGTGATCTCCGCCGCGCCGACGCCGACTGCGTTAATCGCCCATTGGCCTTCCTCATTCTTCGTAACCTTCCATACATTCTCATCTGAACTTCTGATGTCCCTGATCGTGTAGGTAAGATCTGTTCCATCCGGATAACGCGCATCCTGCACAAAGCCCCACATACTGTTGTTGTCGTAGAAGAAACTCTCGCCAACCAGCAGATCGTCGGTGCCGTCATCCTCAATTTCGTATGACGGTTCCCAGATACCCACACCGGTGTCTACCTGCCAGATTTCAATTCCATCCACATAGACGATTCCTCTTAAATTGCATCCGGAATTGTCCCCGTTATAAATCTCTGCAAGCTTCGCGCCGTGAAGCACAATGCCAAACACACCGTCGTTCTTGACCGGCTCGTAATATTCGCCGTTCTCATCGTCAATAATATTCTCGAGTCTCTGCGTCTCGTCATTCCAGGTGCCGATCTGCCACTCAACAGAAATCTTTTCCGGATCAACCAGGATATTTTCCATGCACAGGTTCACCGTAAGATCCTCGTTATTGAATACCCAGGTATGATTTCCGCCGCGCATATTGGCGCCGTCAAAGTATACCTCATATCCAAGACTGTCAAACTCCAGATCTCTCCTGCAAACCTCACGCCAGATCTCATTTCCTTTATCATCCAGCTCCGGCGAACCGTCATCATTGCGCGAACGCTGCTCCACATATACTGTGATGCCGGTTCTCCAGTCGCCGGTTCTCTGCAGCACCGGGATCAGATTTTCTTCCGTACCTTCCACGATCCTCCATGCGTTCTCATCCCAGCCGATCTCATTATTTTCGGAACGTCTCAGACTGATACGATAGTCTTCCATATCCTCTTCTGACAGCGGACTTCCCTGCGAATTCCCCTGACCGCATTCATAGATAACAGGCTCAAACGCATTGATATCGATCGTTTCTCCTACCTGCGGCTGGATATCCTCCGGCATATTCTCAAAGCGGAGTACCTGATAGCTGTCCCAGACATTTACCGTGAAATCTCCTCCGGTGAATTCATACTCTTCTCCGCTTTCCTCATCTCTTGCCAGCGCACGCACATGGACGTTCGTCGAACCCTGATTCTCATTCGAAGCCACATGGAGCGTCCTGCCTTCCGGCGTAATCTCCAGCAGGTTCGTGTCATACGTAGGCTCTCCCTCATCCCAGTTCACAGACAGCCGGTAGTCTTCCACCATTTCCTCTCTGTTGCTTCCATCCTCCGCAACATAGCGGCGGCGCACCGTTGTGGTAATATCCATCTGGCTGTTTGGCAGCATAATATCACGGCTATCCGAATAATACCAGTTGAATTCATAAACCACTCCGTCGACAAATACCGGGAAATCATATTCAGCCGGCTTTCCGGTTTCCACATCCGTAAAGGTTATACGCACATGTGCAAAGCCAAAGCCCTCGCCATCCGACTGCAGCCTCCAGCCCTCTTCCGCATTTCCTTCCAGCGAAATGAACCATTCGCTTTCCGGAACGTCATAATTCTGCTCTCCGCCATTCTGATAGGCTTCCTCGTCCCATTCATGACCTTCGCCGAGAATCTCCACACTGCTGTATGGCACATCAAGGTACTCGCTCCACGGATACTCCGCATTTTCCACATTGCAGCCAAAGCCGCTGCCAATATTCAGGTTTTCGTTCGGCAGCATGTGACTCGCTCCGTAGTCGCTCAGCGGATAGTCATAATCATAGCGCGTCTCACGCACCTCCACACCGGTACCGATGCGGCTGACTTCAATTCCATCCACTGTAGTTACATAGGCTTCGATATTTGCCCAGCTATGATCCCCGTTAAACACCTCAGCCAGCTGTGCGCCGTGCAGGGTAATGCTAGAATCCTCATTAACCGTATAGTAACCGCCATTCGGATCCACAAGGTCTACCGTCTCTTCTCTTTCCTCATCCCAGGTACCCACGATCCATTCCACCGTGCAGTTTTTGTCCTGCAGATTATCGGTATTCAGCGGGATCGTCAGATTCTCATCCGTGAATACCCATGTATGGTTTCCGCCGCGCAGACCATCTCTCCAGTCGATATCATAATTCTGAGAGCTGAAGTGCAGATTGATTCTTGTCGCTTCCCCGTAGTTTCCGTTTTCATCCGGAAGATCCACGATCAATGTGGCGTCTGTGTCCCAGTTCTGCAGCTTTTTCACAGTATACGATACTCCGCTTCCGTTATCCGGATTACCGCTCGCCAGCTTGATTTCCAGTGCATTGTTATCATATTCCCAGCGATACTGTCTCGGCATATCCACTGAACCCGGTTCCTGCCCCGTGCTGTAGCTCCAAAGCTTCGGCGTCACGGTAATGCTTTCCCCGCATGCAAGGTTTTCGATTTCTTCCTTGCTCTTGTCAATGGTCAGCTGGTAATATTCTCCTCTTATATGTATCCATTGTTCCGCCGAAACAATTTCGTACGGATTACCGTCTTCGTCATTTGCCATCAGGCGGAATACAATACGGGCATCTTTATCTTCCATAACCTCATTTGCCGTCACATGGAAGAGCATCGGATCCTCTGCATCCTGCTCAACAGCAACTGCATCCGCATTCTCCGTGATCTCATATTCCAGCCAGGTGCCTTCGGTGGAGCCATCGTAATATCCATTCTGCTCATCATAGCATTGACGCGCCTCGTATGCCCGCAGATCAAGGCTTGCTCCCGGCAGAAGGTGGTCGATATCCGTGCTGGACTCCAGCCATAAATCCCAGACGTCGCCGCCCACCCAGATTTCAAAGCTATAGGTTTCCGAAGCTTCCGTACCGCCGGCCGGAATATAGGTAAGCGTCACAACAGCGTGTCCCTGCGTATTCATGTGCAGGTTCCATCCCCTGCCATCCTCCCACGGATCGCACTGTACCGCATCCGGGCTTTCCGCATCGTTCTCAACCTGAATATCTGTAACAGTTATTTCAAAATCCTGCCCATACGGATACTCACCGTTTTCTACGTAGCAGTTAATATATTTATCCACGCCGCGATCCCAGTTCGGAAGCTGCGCCATGTCGCCAACCTGCCACTGGTAATCATAATACGGCTCACGGACGATAAAGCCTGTGCCGTCTCTGTCAACCTCTGTGCCGTTGACCTTCAGAACCACATGAAGATCGATCCCCTCGCGTCCCTGCGCAAGAAGTTCTGCCAGAGCCTGCCCGTGCAGCGTGATGCTGTGATCCTCATTGACGGTATAGTATCCGCCAGCCGGATCCAGCCGGTCCGTTATGTCATTCGCTTCTTCATTCCAGCTTCCGGCGAGCCATTCGATCTCGCAGTTCTCCGGCAGTTCGTCATAGTGAACCGGGATCGTCAGATCCTCATCCGTGTATACCCACGTATGATCTCCGCCGCGCAGATCGTTTCCGTCCAGCCAGATGTCATAGCCCAGCTCACCGAAATTATAATTTCTGCTGCCGCGATCTTCCCAGCACTCGTTTCCGGATTCGTCAAGCTGGATTTCTCCATTCTCATCATAAACCCTGCTCTGCGCGATCAGCGCAAAATTTGTGCCGCTCGTGCTGATTCTTCTCAGCGTCGGGATCAGCTCATCTTCTGTGCCTTCTACGACCTCCCATACGTCAGTCGCATAGCCGTTCTCATCCGCCTCCCTGCTCACCAGGATCACACGGTAATCCGGATCATGCGTAACATCCCTTGCCTCGCCGTCCATGTTGTATTCCATGAGCTGCAGGCCGTCGTTCATGTCGATCGTCTCGCCGATGCCCGGATTATAATCCCGTGCTATCGGGAAGATATTGACGTACTGCCCGCCCATAGCTGCATAGAAATTCTCCTCAGCTACAGCAATGTCGCCGACATATGCCCGGACAGGGATATCAACATTCTCCGGAAACGGATCTTTTTTCAGCGAAGTTACCTCTATCTGATTTCCATCGACAACCTTTACTACCGCATACTCCGTAGTGTATGATTCGGTTTCGTTTCCGTCAATTACCAGTTTCAGCGTATAAGCGTCAACCATTTCTGTCTGGTCCTGGTTGTTTTCATCCCGGAATTCATGACGCAGAGCGCTTCCAACCGTCATGCTTTCTCCATTCAGAAGCCAATTGGAATCGTCCCGATACTGCCACTCAAGATAGTACCGATCCGAGTTTTCCTCTTCGCTTTCCGCCATCAGCGCCATCGTGATCGCCTCTCCGACGTCCTCCGGCAGAGTTTCCTGCTCCAGCCCCTCGTCGCCTATGATGATTTCCTCATCATCTAAAACGGCCGTGTCCGCCGGTTCTTCCTCTGCACCCGCCTCTTCTGACGGTGTTTCCGCCGCCTCGACGGCTCCCGTCTCCTGCGCCGGCAGCGTCTCTTCGGTGCTGTCAGAAACAGTTTCCTGCGCTTCCGCAGGAGCTTCTGCAGGGATCTCTTCCTCCGCAGGGATTTCTTCCTCCGCAGAAGCCTCCGCTTCCGCAGGGATCTCCTCCGGCGTCGATTCTGCGATCTCCGCTATCTCAGCGGGCGCTTCCTCCACTGCCGGGGCTTCCTCCTGTAAAGAAACCTCCGCCGGTTCCGCAGCTGTTTCCTGCACAACTGCTTCCTGTACCGGCACTTCAGCCAGCTCCTCCGCAAGTACCACGAAAGAATTGCTTCCGGTGATCATTGCCACCGTCAGTATCCACGCAGCTATGCGTTTCCATGCATTTTTCTTGCTCATATTGCTCCCTCCTTGTTTTTATTTATAAAGAATCATTCTGATTCATTTATATCACGCTTTCCCGCTCTGTTGGTACGCTCCTGGCAGACACCCGCGAAAAAAAATATTCCGCTTCCAAGCAGCGCCCCCGCCGCTCTTAAGATCGCCTGCCTTTTCTTTCCAACCGCAAAGCATCTGTGCCTGCTCTTTCCGGCACAGACAGCTTTTTTGAGTTCCTCGCAGCTCTGATAGCGGTCGTCCGGATCCATCTTTGTACATTTCCATATGACCGCACACACATGTTCATCCAGCAGCTCCCAGTTTTTCGGGCACTGCACATCCAGGCTTCCCGTAAGCAGAAACAAATATAAAACGCCGAGCGCATAAATATCCGCCCTTCCGTCCGTCTGACGGTAGCCGTACTGCTCCGGCGCCGCCGTCGGCTTTGTGCCCACGAACACCGTATCCTGACGGATATCCTCCTTATATTCCCGCACCGTTCCCATATCGATCAGAAACAGATTTTTCTCTTTTGTGATCACAATATTCTGCGGCTTGATATCCCGGTGGATCATGGAAGGCTTCTGCTGATGGAATTGTCCCACCATATCGCACAGCCTGCACAGGATTTCCCGCGCTTCCCTGGCATTAAACACCCCGCGTTTATTTACCCATTCCCATAAGGTGTCTCCCTCTATATATTCCCGAAGCAGATAACCGGTGTCCGCCGCTTCCACGTAATCCACATATTCCGGCAAAAAAGAAAAAGCGTGCTCCCGCAGCATTGCCGCGTCTTTTTTCAGAAGCTCCCTTTTATTTCCCGTTGCCGTTTTCAGCACGAACCGCCGTTTTTTTATATCCTCCACCAGATACACCCGCTGCATGTCGCTGTATGCCATGCAGGAAACCACTGCAACCCTTTTTGCCAGCGTATCCGGCAGTTTTATTTCCTGAGAATATATTTCCTCAAAACTCTTTCCCACGTCGTTTTCCAAGCCTCAATTTCTGTATAAATATAGATAGATTTAGTATATTTTGTTTTCCTGCCAATTTGGTATGCAGCTTGCAGACTTTTGACAATTTTACCCCGGAATGCACTTTTTTACATAAAAAAACCCGGAAGCCTCTGCCTCCGGGTTCACTGCCCATCCTCTATTTTCGGCACCGTCTCCAGCGTGAACCAGAGACTGTCCGCAATGCGTTCTATCTGCGGGCGCTGCGTCTCGTCACACTGCACCCACTGCAATTCCTTCAATTCATTCAATACGGAAAAATCCGTGATTTCCGTGTTGTCCAGACCAAGCTGCGTGAGCCCATCAAGACCTGTGAGCGGCGCGATATCCGTCACCGCCGTGTTGTTGATCCCCAGGAAATAAAGCTCCGGGAAATTTTCAATTCCCTCCACGCTTTCAAGCCTGCCGCCGTAAAGATTGAGCTCCTCAAGCCCTGTCAGCGCAAGCAGCGGTGCAAGCGTTTCATTCTGATAGCCGTAAATGGTCAGCTTTGTCAGCTCCGTCAGCTCCCCGATCTTCTCCTCCAGCGCCTTCGACCAGCTGTGAAGCTGCAGTTTCTTCAGTGGAAGCTTCTGCAGGATTCCGGCGCTGTCCTCCGTGATCATGATGAGACACAGCTCCTCCAGCGGAAGCTCCGCCACCGGCGTCAGATCCGCAGGCTGCTCATTGCTCAGTCTTAAAATCCGCAGCGCCGTCATGTTCTCCATTTCCGCCAGATCCGTCACCTGCGTTTCTTCTATATATAGCTCTTCCAGAGTCTTTCGTTTGGCAAGCGCGGAAATATCCCGTATCGGATTATCGCACAGGCTCACACTCACCAGCGGCAGTCCCTCAAGCGGCGTGATATCCGTGATCTCCTGCCTGTCCAGGATCAATGTCTGCAGATTCTTCATATAATGAAAATCCGAAAGGTCCGCGATCGTTCCGCTGCCGTAAACCTCCTCGCCGCCGATCCGGTGGATAGCATCGTACTGCCAGTGCTGTTCTCCCTCCGCAAGGATCCGGTCTCCGCAGATGCGCAGGCTCTTAAGCCCGGCAAGCTCGGCTCTTGTGATCGTCTCCCCTTGCGCTTTTCCAAGCTGCCGGCGCACTGCCTGCCCCACCAGCTCCTCGCAAAACTGATAGGGAAGCCTTTCAAAATACAGCTTTCCGCAGATGCCCGCCGCCAGAAGCACTACGGCAAGCGCAGCAGCCAGAAGCAGCCTTCTGAATGCGGACGTCTTCCCCGCGCGCTTCGCCCTGCCGCCGGATGCGGTCGTTTCCCGCACCGCCCTCTGAAGCTGCTCTGCAGACCCATAGCGCTCCTTGGGGTCCATCCGGGTACACCTTTCGATGATATCGCGGCATTCCTTCGGCACACCGGACAGCACTTTTTCATTCTGCAGCTCCATGCTGCCCGTGAGCAGATACAGATAGATCACGCCCAGCGCATAAATATCCGTGCGGCAGTCGGTCTGGCGATAGCCGTACTGCTCCGGCGCCGCCGTCTTTCTGGTTCCCATAAATTCCGTGTCGTAGGGCGCGCCCTCCCGGTACGCGCGCACGGTGCCAAGGTCGATCAGAAACAGGTTTCCCTCCGGCGTCAGCACGATATTCTGCGGCTTGAAATCGCGGTGGATGATCGGCGGATCACTGCGGTGAAGCTGCCCGGCGATCTCGCAGAGACGGCAGAGAAGCTCGCCTGCCCGCGCCGCATCAAAGACCTCTCCCCGCTCCACCAGCTCCCACAGGGTATCGCCCGGAATGTACGCGCGCTGCAGCCACCCGGTATCGTCCTCCTCATTCCACGACAAAAAGGCAGGCAGAAACGAAAAATGAAGCCGCTCCAGAAACTGTGCCTCTCTTTTGAGCGCCTCTTTTCGTTTTCCCTCTGCCCGCTTGATAATCGAGCGCGTTCCCTCCCGATCTTCCAGAAGATATACGCTCTGCTCCTCCCTCCAGGAGAGGCAGGAGACGATATGAAATTGGGCCCGCAGCTTTTCCGGCAGCTCCTGCTCCTGTATGTATGTTTCACGCAGCCGCTCTTCCTGCTCCGTTTTCTTCATATCTCCATCCCTTATAACAGCTTTTTCTCGCCGTGCTCCTCCAGAAACAGATTGGTATATTCCAGTGATTTTTTCGTCTCGATGCAGCAGAGGATCGCCGCATCACGCTTGACCTTCGGATACAGCACGCCCTTTTCCGCCAGCGTCAGTAACCGCTGTGTCTCGTCCACTGTCGCCTTCATAGCCAGACTGATGCGCAGAATCACATCCCGTCCCGGTACGCGTTCGCCCTTCAGCACCTGGTAGATAAACGGCTTGCTCAGGCAGGTGCGGATAATAAGCTGCCCCGCCGTACAGTGGTATTTCTCCATCAGCTGATTCAAATAATCCTCAAAGCGGATTCCCGGTATCGCATCCAGGCGCTTCTCGGAAAACTGTATGGGAGCCTCCTTGATCTGATTGATAATTTCATCCGTGGAGATCTGATTAAAATGCTCCATATCTTCTCCGTTTTTGCTGTCGAATATCAAGCAACCACCCCTCTTTTTCAGAATAATATCATTAGCATACCATTTATTGAGGGAGTTCGCAACGAAAGATTGCCGATATATTACATTTTTTGTCTGCTTTTAGAATACAGAATATTCTGCTCCGCTTATTTTTATGCATTTTTCATAGAAATCCACCGCGGAGCAGAAAACTGCTGTTACATGTTTTTTAAGCCTTATTCTTTATCAAAGGTGCTGCACTCCGTCTGGCGGCACTGACAGGCGGAGGATCCGGCAATTGCGATCTTTTCCGCATGACATTTTTCCTCTCTATTGTAACGGCAATTGCACGCTGTGCAGTCTACCAGGATCTTCCCGGATGGCTCTCCGGCAAAGTTTTTCGCCGTCATCTCCCCGTTGTCCTCACGGAAACTGGAGCAGCACGTCTCGGACGGTTCCTGCGCATGGTTGCCCTCCACCAGGATATCGCCCTTCTGGCAATAGTGGTCGTCATTATAGATACATTTTACCGCTGAACATGATAAAAACGGCATGGTACTACCTCCTTTTTGCAAATATAAGTTTACAGAGGTAGTATCTGCCGTTCTTTTTCTTTTTATGCAATTATTTTGCTTTCGCTAGCCCACAACCGGGAACCAGCCCTCATCCGCGCATTTTCCAAGATCCCAGCTGTCCCAGCCGATCCATTCCGGTTCGTTTACCGTGTCAAGCAGCAGCTTATAGCTCCAGTAAAAATAGCCGGCCCCCTGCTGCCACGCCGTAAGCTGCGCGTCCGCAAGCTGACGGTACAGCTTACGCTTTTCACCTGCATCCAGCGTCTCCTCGTTCTTTGCGTAATCCATTCCATTTAAAACACTCTGTCCGCCCCTGGTATCCCCGCCGGTCGCAAAGCTGTTGAACAGGCACCACTCTCCGCAGATAACGTCCACGTATTCCTGCACTTCAGCGATATCCTTTGCAAACACCTCCCGGATGTATGCAAGATATCCGTCCGGCGTCTGCTCACAGCCCTTCACTTCCGCATTCATCAGATACTGGTGTGTATCCAGCATTGCGTTTTCAAATTTTTCCTCCGCAAAAAACTCCTTCCAGTCCTTCAGGCGGAACGCATCGTGGAAGATCACATATTTATCCTCCGCCAGATGCGGGTGGATACGGCTGTACGCATCCCGGTAAAAGCCGCGCAGAAATTCTATCGTGTTCGGCGCGCTTCCCGCCGCAAGCGCTGCGTCAACCGGCGGATATCGCTTCTGCACATTCAGTTCCGACCACACCGGCTCCGTGATCGGCTCGTTGACCGGCGTAATTCCAAGCAATCCCTTTCTGTGTCCATAGCGCTCGGCAAGCTTTTCCAGCACGTTCAGCACAAATTCCACTTCTTCCGGAAGCTGGCTCCAGCGGCACACGCCGCTCAGACCGCCGTTGTCAAACCCATTCTGGCTCATCGGCACGGTGTGCAGATCGATCAGCACGCCCAGCCCATACTTTTCCGCCCAGGAAAACGCCTTGTCAAGCTCCTCAATACAGCCGATAAACGGCGGGCGGTCTCCAAAAATAAAGTACGGAACCGGAATCCGCACCGCGTTCAGCCCGATCCTTCTGATCGTTGCAAAATCGCGCTCCGTAATATATTCGCTGCGGTGAATCTTAATCCGCGCCTCATACGCCTCCGGCGAAAGCTGCGTCGGCAGGTAATATTCATCCTCCGCCGTCGTCCCCGCAAACAGCGCCGGACTCATCCATTTTTCCAGCACAAGCCAGTTGCCAAGATTTACTCCTTTTATCATTTTCCCGTGTCCTCCTTTGCTTTATGCTGTAAATTTTACACGGTCATCTGCATATTTTATATCATATTTCTCGGCACTATATTATATTTCTCAGAAAATATGTTATAATCATCCTGCACGTATCACACGAATATCAGCGAAAGGAGACTTTCTATGAATCACATTGCTCTGATGGATTACCTGTCTCGCCAGTTTCATACAATTGTGCGTCATTTTGATGAAAATGATAAAGAAACAAACTGCGCAAATGCCAGACCGGATTTTCACGATGCATCACTCTTTGCGGAGGTTTTCGCCTTCTGCCGGGAGCTTCCCGATGCACTGCCGCTGCTTTTTGACGTAAATTCCGCCTTCTGTTACGGCTGGGTGCCGGACTGCGATGGTTCCTATCTCATTGGACCTGTGCGCCTTTCCCCGCCGGTTTCTTTGGCCAGCAGCTTAAAGACGGCTCCCGCAGAGGATGAATTTCACGCCAAAACCGCCGTCTGCGGCTTTCAGGAGCTGCTCTCTGCCGCGCTCCTCGTCTACAATCTGTACCATGCCAAAGAACTGACGCAGGCGGACTTCATCTGCCGCTGCTGCCTGCCCGCGGACGCCGCGTCCCTGCCCATGCAGCTTTATTCTGAAATCGTTTTTGAAAACCAGGAATGCGGACAGAAGCACAATCCATACGACCAGGAGCTGCGCGAGCAGAAAAGCATCGAGCTTGGAGAGCCGGAGCTGCTGAAAAAAAGTCTGGAGGAAGATTATATCGGGCAGCTTGGTACGCTCTCAAAAGATCCTCTGCAAAATGAAAAATATCTCGCCGCCGTCGTTCTCACGCTCGCAAGCCGCTCCGCCATACGCGGAGGACTTATGCCGGAGGTGGCTTTTTCCCTGCAGGATTCCTATATGCAGGAAATCGACGGATGCCGGGACGCGCCCCGGATTTCGCAGCTGATCCGCCATGCGGAATTTACCTTCGCCGACATGGTGCGGGAGCAGAAGAAGCTGTGCACCGGGATCCGGGCAAAAGAAAATCCCTACATCGGGCGATGTAAGGATTATATCTTTTCCCACCTGCATGACCGGCTCACGGTAGCAGACATTGCCGGGAGCCTTGCCCTGAATGCCAACTATCTCTCGGAGCTGTTCCACGCCTGTGAAGGGATTACCTTAAAAAACTACATCCGGCATGAGAAGGTAAAGCTGGCGAAAAACCTGCTCACCTACTCTGGCTACACCTACAGCGAGATTGCCGCATATCTTGGCTTTTCCTCGCAGAGCCACCTCGGAAAGGTTTTCCGACAGACCACCGGCTGCACCCTGAGCCAGTACCGGAAGGAATACGGCTCGCCGCAGTTTATCCGCGATGCGCCGTGAGGCTACTCTTCTACCTCTACCTTGCGCATCTCTCTGGTGCGGATTTCTTCTTTGATCGCCGCGATAAAGCCATCGAGGTCCTTCTGTCCCTCGTCGCCGAGGAAACGGCTTCTCACGGAAACCTTGCCCTCTTCCTCTTCCTTCGCGCCGACTACCAGCATGTACGGTACCTTCGCCAGACGCGCCTCGCGGATCTTGTAGCCGATCTTTTCCGCGCGGGTATCCACGCTGGAGCGGATGCCGTTTTCGGTAAGCGCTGCATTTACTTTATCTGCATAGTCCAGATACTTGTCGGAGATCGGCAGCACACGCACCTGCTCCGGCGACAGCCAGGTCGGGAACGCGCCCGCAAAATGTTCGATCAGAATACCGATAAAACGCTCGATGGAGCCGAACGCCACGCGATGGATCATGATCGGGCGGTGCTTCTCTCCGTCTGCACCGATATATTCGCAGTTAAAGCGGAGCGGGAGCTGGAAATCAAGCTGGATGGTTCCGCACTGCCAGGTTCTTCCGATGGAATCCTCCAGATGGAAGTCGATCTTCGGACCATAGAAGGCGCCGTCACCCTCATTTACCACGTAATCCAGCCCCAGGTCGTCCAGCGCGCTGCGCAGACCGTCGGTCGCCATCTCCCAGTCCTCATCACTGCCCATAGAATCCTCCGGGCGCGTGGAAAGCTCCACATGATATTTAAAACCGAAAAGCTGGTAAACCTCATCGATCAGCTTCACAACGCCCTTGATCTCGTCGCGGATCTGCTCCGGCATCATAAAGATGTGCGCATCGTCCTGATTGAAGCAGCGCACACGCATCAGGCCATGGAGCTGGCCGGATTTCTCGTGACGGTGTACCAGACCGATCTCACCCATGCGCAGCGGCAGGTCACGGTAGGAGCGCGGCTCCGACTGGTAAACAAGAATGCCGCCCGGACAGTTCATCGGCTTGATTGCAAAATCAGTGTCGTCGATGACGGTCGTATACATATTTTCCCGATAGTGATCCCAGTGTCCGGAGGTCTCCCAGAGCTGGCGGTTCAGCATGATCGGCGTGGAAATCTCCACATAACCGGCCTTCGTGTGGATCTCTCTCCAGTAATCGAGCAGGGTATTTTTCAAGATCATGCCCTTCGGAAGGAAGAACGGGAAGCCCGGTCCCTCGTCGCGCATCATAAACAGGCCAAGCTGCTTGCCGAGCTTTCTGTGATCGCGCTTCTTCGCCTCCTCCATGCGGGTAATATATTCGTCAAGATCCGCCTTCTTTGTGAAGGAGGTTCCGTAAATTCTGGTGAGCATCTTGTTTTTCTCGCTGCCTCTCCAGTAAGCGCCCGCCAGACTTGTCAGCTTGAACGCCTTTACCGGCTTCGTGCTCATCAGATGCGGCCCGGCACAGAGATCCACAAACTCACCCTGCTGATAAAAGCTGATCTCGGCGTCCTCCGGCAGATCCTCGATCAGCTCTACCTTGTACGGTTCGTTCTTTTCTTTAAAATATGCGATCGCCTCTTCGCGCGGCTTCGTAAAGCGTGTGATCGGCAGCGCCTCCTTCACGATCTTCTTCATCTCCGCCTCGATCTTTTCCAGATCCTCCGCAGTCATCGGCGTGTCGCTGTCAATATCGTAGTAAAAACCATCCGCGATCGACGGACCGATCGCCAGCTTCACCTCCGGGTACAGACGCTTGATCGCCTGCGCCATAATATGTGATGTTGTATGACGAAAAGCGCCTGCACCCTCCGGGCTGTCAAAGGTAAGAATATTCAGCTCGCAATCCTTATCGATCACGGTGCGCAGATCCTCCACCTCACCGTTCACCTCGCCAGCCGTCGCCACTCGTGCAAGCCCCTCGCTGATATCCGAGGCAATGTCCAGAATCGACATCGGCTGCTGGTACTCTTTTTTCGAACCATCCTTCAATGTGATAATCATAGTCTTTTCTCCTTTTTTAATATTCGCGTGCGCATCCTGCGGCGGATTTCTGCTGTGTGGATCCAGGTGACGGCAGGCTTACCGCAGACACCCACAAAACCTGCTGCCGGAAGCCCCTTTCGAATGCATGACAGATCAAATCCGACGAATCAAAAACCGCCCCCTGCAATTAAACACTAACTGCAAGGGACGGGCAATTTACATTACTCGCGGTTCCACCCTGTTTGCTTCCGCACTCTGTGCGGCAAAACCACTCATTCTGATGATAACGGAATCACCGTGCCGTATTGAGGCCGCTCGGAGGTGGTCTTCAAATGCTTTCCTACAGGATGCTTCCACCTTTTCGCACCCCTCTCTGAGAATTCCGGCATTCTACTCTTCTCGTCTGCGCGTTCGCTTATCTTCTTCTGATATTATCGCACTTTGCCGCTGTTTGTCAACACCTAATTTATGCAGACATGCGGTACCTCCAGAAGAAACTCATTGCGGATACTGTCATAGTCAAAAATATCTATTTTTCTAAGTGTGTCAATTTCTTCCAGCGCTGTTTCCAGCCCCGATATGTCCTTACACCCGTACACAACAAAGTCAATATCACTTGTCGGCAGTGCAGTCCCCGGTCAGTTTTTTCCGGGAAGTATCTTTAAATATGGAAGCACCTCTGGATATCCCGGTTGCTTCCAAGCACCAGCAGCGTCTTGTCCGCGGTCAGCAGCGTGTCCGGCGTGACCGACATATCAAGCTGCCCGTCCCGCTTGATCGCCATGATATTTATGTGATATTTACGGCGCACATCTGCCTCGGCGACCGTCTTTCCAAGCCAGGAGGATGGGATCGCCACCTCAAAAATCGCGTAATCCTTTCCAAGATCAATATAATCCAGAATATGATCGGCGCTGTAGCGGATCGCCGTCCAGCGCGCGAACTGCCGCTCCGGGTACACCGTCTCATCCGCCCCGTTGCGCAGCAGAAACTTTTCATGTACGTCGCTGGAAGCGCGTGCTACCACCTGCTTCGCGCCAAGCTCCTTTAAAAGAGACGTCGTCTCCAGAGAACTCTGGAAATTATCACCGATCGCCACGATACATACGTCAAAATTCCGTACTCCTAATGAGGACATAAACTCCTCATTGGTGCTGTCCCCGATCAGCGCATTTGTGACGTCCGGGAGCACCGCGTTGACGCGCTCTTCACGGATATCCACCGCCATCACCTGATGCTCCAGCTCACTTAATTTTTTTGCGACATGACTGCCGAATCTTCCAAGCCCGATCAATAAAATCTCTTTCATACATACCTTCCTCTCAGCCTACTGTGATGCGGTCCAGCGGCGCTTTTGAAATATCGCTGTGCGTTCCCGACAGCGCTGCAAAGATCAGCGTCAGCCCGCCGACTCTTCCCAGAAACATCAGAAAAATCAAGATCACACGCGACAGCATTCCCAGCGTCGGCGTGATTCCCAGCGTCAGTCCGACCGTACCGACTGCGGACGCCGTCTCAAACAGGCATACCGACATCGGAAGCTGCTCCACTCCGCTGATAATGATAGCCGCCGTCACAAACAGTCCCATATACAGTACCAAGATAGCCACCGCATTGCGCACTGCGGTGTCCGCGATCCGCCGCTTAAAAAAACAGATATCCTCTTTTCTCCGAAACACCGACAGCGCCGTGCCCGTCAGCACTGCAAAGGTCGTCGTCTTCATACCGCCCGCAGTGGAACCCGGCGAACCGCCGATCAGCATCAGAAAGATCATGATCGTAAGCCCGGCGCCGCTCAGCTTTGTGAGGTCAAGCGTGTTAAAGCCCGCCGTGCGCGGCGTCACCGCCTGAAATAACGCTCCCCAGAAACGCTCCCCGAAGGAAAGCCCGCTCCACTGCGGAGCTGCAAATTCAATAAAGAAGTAGTAAAGCGCCGGCACCAGGATCAGCACCGCCGTCACCGCCAGCACTGCCTTGCTCTGCATCCGGTATTTACGGAAATGCAGCCGGTTTGTCCGCACATCCTCCCAGGTGAGAAAGCCGATCCCGCCGAAAATGATCAGCGCCATGATCACCATGTTCACCAGCGGGTGCGTCGGATACGCCGTCAGTGAGGAATACGGCGCGCGCACGCCCATCAGATCAAAGCCCGCGTTGCAGAACGCCGAAACCGCATGGAACACTGCATACCAGATTCCCCTGCCAATGCCGAAATCCCGGCAGAACACCGGCGCAAGCAGCAGCGCCCCAATTCCCTCCGCCAACAGACTCGTCTTTAATATGAAGGAAGTCATGCGGACAATGCCGCCGACATGCGGCGCGGAAATCGCTTCCTGCATCGTGCTGCGCTGCAGAAGCCCGATTCTCCGCTTGGAAATCACGGCAAACGCCACCGAGACAGTGACAACACCCATCCCGCCGATCTGGATGAGCATCAAAATGATAAACTGCCCAAACTCCGACCAGTAGGTTGCCGTGTCATGCACCACCAGCCCCGTCACGCACACGGCGGACGTGGCGGTAAACAGGGCATCCGGAAAGGACGCGCCGCCCGCCCCTCGGGTAGAGACCGGCAGCATCAGCAAAAGGCTCCCCACCAGGATCACGAGCAAAAAACCAAAAATAATGATGCGGGACGTGGAAAAGCTTTTTCTGAATTTTTTCCAGTCACTGAATTTCAGCATCAGTTTTTCAAACCATTTCATGTGTATACTCCTGTCATACCACGTATCATTTCCCGATATCGGGAAATCATTCCTCCCACGGAGGAACTGTTTTTACCCCGACATTGCAAAATCGGGTGTCAATTTTCTCTTTTGACACCCTTAGAAAGCTGCTGCCTGCCGCTCATCTCCACTTCTCATGGAGTCGCCCGCAGCAGATATTACGTTTTCAGATTTTTCCGGTCGCCTTCTCTTTGCAAATCGCAAAAAACTCTCGCACCAGATAATGCACCTGCAGCCGCCAGTCGGAAGCCGCCGGAATGGAATATACGTCCGTATAGCCCATCTTTTCAGCCAAGAGACGTGCTCGGTACACATGGAAGTTGTTGGAGAGAAGTCCTGTTTTCTGCGACATTCCCCCGCTCTTTCCAAAATACTCCGCAATTTTCCGGGCGCTGAACGTCAGATTTTCCGCCGTACTGGTGGACCGATCCTCCAGGATCAGACGCGCCCCGTCAATCCCCCGCCCGGTAAGATAGCGGTACATGCACTCTGCCTCCGTGATCTCCTCTCCTTCTCCCATTCCGCCGGAGAGTACCGCAACGGTATCCGGATTTTCCTGCAGATAGCGCTCTGCCGCTTCCAGACGGCGAAGAAGCGCACGGCTCGGCTCTTTGCCCTTCACCTGCGCGCCCAGGACGATCAGCACGTCCAGCCCCGCCTGCGGCTTCGTAAGCATCTCTCTTAAAATCAGCCCCTCCACCGCAAGAAACAGCGCCAGCGCCAATGCCAGCAGCACGCCTGCCGCCGTAAGAAGCGGCGCCGGGATCCGAAACCCCTGCGGATGATGCAGGCAATACCTTCCATAGCCGCCCGCAGCCAGAAATACCAGACTGACCGGCAGCCAGATGATCGCAAAGTCCACGCCCTTTGCCAGCAGGATCAGCAGATAAAGAAAGCACACTGCGCCAACGCCCATCAGTACATGGTACATGGTTATCTTCCGCAGCACTTCTTATATTTCTTTCCGCTGCCGCACGGACACGGATCGTTTCTGCCGATCTTTGGTCCCTTCACGATCGTGTTTGCACGTTTTGCTTCTTTATAAAGCTCCTTTAATTTATCCTCCGTGAAGATCTCCTTCCACGCCGGAAGATTGTACAGCCAGTCCGCCTTTGCGTCTACCATATTTTTATACAGGCTCTCTTTATCAAACGCAAGGCTCACCTCGGTGTTTTCATCCATCTCCTCAATCGGATTTTTTACCTTCAGACTGTCGTCGATGCCATCCAGAAAGCCCGCCATCGTCAGAACCGGAATATCGTACTTCTCCGCCAGTTCCTTCACCGTGCCTCTTACTTCCTCGTCCGGATTTGCGAGAAGCTGCTCATAGATCCCCTTCTCAACAAGAAAATAATCCGTCCAGAATTTCTGAAGCTGCTGTCTGTCTGTTTCCTGAGAGTATGCGATAGCTCTCCATTCCTGTAATAAACCCATCTTAAAACCATCCTTTATTCTGTGTAAATGTAAAATACCGCAGACTTCCGTCTGTCAACGAGTACAGTATATAACACTTCCCGCTATTTTTCAAATAGTTTTCATGAGAAATAGAGATTTAGAGTCTCAAAAATAAGAGTCTCAAAAAAAGAATAGAAATTTTTCGCAAAGCTGTATAGAAAAAGAAAATCCGTCCATACTAGGAACATACCAAAGATAAATTTTTAATACTTATCCTCCCCTTTATAACCCGGCATTTTTATGATTTCGCATAACTTCATAAAAGTGCCGGGATTGTTAATTTTAAGGGATCCCTGTTCAAGAAATTTTGCTGATATTGTACATACAAAATTTTGGTTAAAATGACTTTTGAAAAAATTTATTAAATTTGATAAAATTATCTTACAACATACAGCACAGCAGCGTAGACCCTGCTGTTACACGCTATTTTAGAATTGGAGGAAATGATCATGAAACGAATTAAAGCGGCATGTATCTGCCAGACACTTCATTTTATGCTGAAAGAGGATGTCGGTCACGATTACGCAGTATCCCTTGTGAAACAAGAGGTTGAGCACTATAAACATACCCTGGAGCGCAATCACACGCAGTATAAGATTCTGGAAGAAACCGACCAGCCGGACGGCTCTGTTATGATGAAGGTCATCAAACAATACAATTCCAGCCCGGTAGGAAATTATCTGGATTAAACACACCAGATCAACATAAAAACCCTCACAGAGTGCCAGACAGGCGGCTCTGCGGGGGCTTTTTTCTCAGCAGCGGCTTCCGTTTTCGGAATTCCCGTACCTCTTCTCTCTCAGCGACTTCCGTTTCCGATGTGCCCTGTACCTTCCCTTAGCGGCTTCCGTTTCCGATGCGTCCTGTACCTTCCCTTAGCGGCTTCCGCTTCCGGAGCAGCCGTGCTTGTCTTCCCCGCAGTGATGCTCTCCGCAGGAATGCCCCTGCTCATGACCGTGGTGGCCGCAGCGCACATCCGGATCGTATGCGAGATTTCCTGCCAGATAAGCGTTCACCGCATCATCTGCACTGCCGGATACGCCGCCGAGAAGCTGAATGCCGGCCTGGGCCAGCGCCATCTGCGCTCCGCCGCCAATACCGCCGCAGATCAGCGTGTCCACCTTCGCGCTCATAAGAAAGCCAGCCAGCGCGCCGTGCCCCTGCCCGTTCGTATCCACAACCTGTTCCTTTACAATTTTTCCGTCCTCGATATCGTAGAGCTTAAACTGCTCCGTATGTCCAAAATGCTGAAAAACCTTTCCATCCTCAAATGTAACTGCAATTCTCATTGTTCCTTCTCCTTTCACTGACACTGCCGTCTGTGCGGCAGCTCCTTTCGCTTTTCTGCAATGCTTCTGACAGAGACAGGCCGGAGAGCCATCACAAAGCCGGTAATGACCGCCCGCGATCAGCAGCGTCTTTCCGTTTACGATGCTGTCGGCAAGCTTTTCCCGCGCGGATTCATAAATTTCCGTGACCGTGGTACGCGATATCCCCATCTGCGCGGCACACTGCCCATGCGTAAATTTCTCCAGATCCACCAGACGGATGACCTCGTACTCATCCACCGTCAAAACCACCTGTTCATCGCAGCTAAATCCACCCGGCATAAAGCTATCGTAAGCTGGTTCTGAACATATCCTTCTGCATTTACTCGGTCTTGCCATGCTTTCACCTCCGCAGTTTCCGTCATATGTCGAAAATATTGTAGCACATACCGCCCACAGATGCAAGCCCTACGTTACTAATTAAAATCTTATATAAGCCACATTACTGGTTAAAGTTCTTATCATGCCCTCTTTTTTGTGGTACAATACTTTGTGATATAACACATAAAATCGGAGGAAATGCCATGTCCAATTTAACCAAACAGGCTCTGGAGGATTCTCTCAAGCGCCTCCTTCTGAAAAAGCCATTAGATAAAATTACGATCAGCGATCTTACCAGCGACTGCGGCATCAGCCGCATGGCATTTTATTATCATTTTAAAGATATCTATGACCTTGTGGAATGGGCATGCCTGGAAGATGCCACAAAAGCATTACAGGACAAAAAAACTTATGATACCTGGCCGGAGGGACTGCTGCAAATCTTTGAGGTCGTCTATGAAAACAAGCCGTTCGTCTTAAATGCCTACCGCAGTATCAGCCGGGAACGGATCGAAAATTATCTCTTTCAGCTCACCTGCTCTCTGATCGCCGGTGTTGTTGAAGAAAAATCCGCAGAGGCAGCCGTCACAGAGGAACAAAAAACATTTATCGCAAATTTTTACAAATACAGCTTCGTCGGAATCATGCTTGACTGGATCAAAAACGGCATGAAAGAGGATTATCCGGACATCGTTGCAAACATCGCGACTGTCCTGCACGGAAATATCACAAATTCTATTCGTAACTATGCTGCCTGCAACGCAGAGAAATCTTCTGCGCCCGGCATTTAACATATACAAAACGGGATGTATGATAAAATTTTTATCATATGACCCGTTTTGTAAATTGTCCGCCTGGAAATTAACGTATACAATGTCCTCATGACAGGAAACAAACAGACAGCTAATTTCAGAAAGGTGGAATCATTTATGTCAAATAAAAAATCATCCCTCGGCAAAGCGGCTCTTTTAGCAGCCGGAGCAGGCGCAGCAGCCTACCTCGCACAGAAAGCGAAAACCGAAGAAAAGAAAGAGACGGCGCAAAGATCAGTAAACAATTATCGCAATACGGAACGCGGCAAGAATGCTAAAAACAGCAAAGGCATCTACTATTCAAACGGAAATTATGAGGCCTTTGCCCGCCCGGAAAAACCGGAGGGCGTGGATGAGAAAAGCGCTTACCTCGTAGGCAGCGGTCTTGCCTCTCTGGCAGCAGCCTGCTTCCTGGTACGCGACGGCCAGATGCCCGGCTCCCATATTCACATCCTGGAGTCTATGGATATCGCCGGCGGCGCCTGCGACGGTATTTTCGATCCCTCCCGCGGCTACGTCATGCGCGGCGGACGCGAGATGGAGAATCATTTCGAATGCCTCTGGGATCTGTTCCGCAGCATTCCGTCCCTGGAGACGCCCGGCGCTTCCGTATTGGACGAATACTACTGGCTCAACAAGCACGACCCGAATTACTCCCTGTGCCGTGCGACCGTAAACCGCGGGAAGGACGCGCACACAGACGGGAAATTCAACCTCAGCCAGAAGGGCTGCATGGAAATCATGAAGCTGTTCATGACAAAGGATGAGGATCTTTATGATAAAACCATCGAGGACGTGTTTGACGATGAGGTGTTTAACTCCACCTTCTGGCTGTACTGGCGCACCATGTTTGCTTTCGAAAACTGGCACAGCGCCCTGGAGATGAAGCTCTACTTCCAGCGCTTCATTCATCATATTGCAGGGCTGCCGGATTTCAGCGCGCTGAAATTCACAAAATATAATCAATATGAGTCATTGATCCTGCCGATGCAGAAATATCTGGAAGCGGCAGGCGTAGACTTCCAGTTCAACACGGAAGTAACCAATGTCATTTTTGAGATCAAAGATGGCAAGAAGGTTGCCACAGCGATAGAATGCCGGATAAACGGTGTGGAAAAAGGCATCCTTCTGACAAAGAATGATCTGGTTTTTGTGACAAACGGAAGCTGCACGGAGGGTACCATCTACGGAGATCATCACCACGCCCCGAACGGAGACGCTGAGGTACGCACGAGCGGCTGCTGGAACCTCTGGAAAAATATTGCCAGGCAGGATCCCTCTTTCGGACATCCGGAGAAATTCTGCTCAGATATCACAAAAACAAATTGGGAGTCCGCAACCGTCACCACGCTGGACGACAAGATCCTCCCGTACATCACAAAAATCTGTAAGCGAGATCCAAAGAGCGGTAAGGTCGTTACCGGAGGCATCGTGAGCTGCCAGGATTCCTCCTGGCTGATGAGCTGGACGATTAACCGTCAGGGACAGTTTAAAGAGCAGGATCCCGACAAGGTATGCGTGTGGGTTTATGGGCTTTTCACCGATGTGCCCGGCGATTTTGTAAAGAAGCCGATGAAGGATTGCACCGGTAAGGAAATCACAGAAGAATGGCTCTACCATCTCGGCGTGCCGACAGAAGAAATTCCGGAGCTTGCCGAGCACAGCGCAGTCTGCGTGCCGACTATGATGCCATACATCACCGCCTTCTTCATGCCGCGCACAAAGGGCGACCGCCCGGATGTCATCCCGGATGGATGTGTGAACTTCGCCTTCCTCGGACAGTTTGCCGATACCCCGCGCGACACCGTATTCACCACGGAATACTCCGTCCGCACCGCTATGGAAGCCGTATACGGACTGCTCGGCGTGGACCGCGGCGTGCCGGAAGTCTGGGGCAGCGTCTACGATATCCGTGAACTGCTCGACAGCACCGTGAAGCTGATGGACGGCAAATCTCCGCTGGAGATCGAGCTGCCGGGACCGTTAAATGCACTGAAAAAACCGCTGATCCATGTAGTAAAAGGCACGGTTGTCGAAAAACTGCTGCGCGATCACGATGTCTTAAAGGATAATATGTAACCTTTTATGCAGCATAAGCTTTCTTTGCAGAGCAAACGCCCGCGATCCTCGCGGGCGTTTCTCCATGCGTCTCCCTTTTTCTGCTGTCTGACAATCCGCTGCCTCTTTATAATTTTTCTATTATCACCTTCTGCGCAAGCTCTTCCACCAGCTCTTTCGCAGGCGGTTTCGTTCCAATTGTTGTCACCGCACCTGCCGATGCCGCCATGCAGAGCTTTACCGTCTCCTGCTCTCCAAGCTTTTCGTCCCACGCACAGGCAAGCGCCGCCACCATCGCATCCCCCGCGCCAACCGTCGAATGCGCTTTCACAGAAAGCGCCGGACATTTTACATGGTAATTTCCCAGCAAAAACAACGCACCATCCGCACCCATGGAAACCACAACCGTACGGATTCCGTCCGCCTGTAATCCGGCGGCAATTTCCCAAAGCTCCGCTTCAGAAGCCTTAACCCCCGCATCTTGCAGCATACCCTCATCCGAAAGATCGTGCAGCATTTTCCCGCAGTGCTCCGGCATTGCATATTCCTCCAGCTCCATGCGGTTTGGCTTAATTATGTCAGGTCCCGCTTCCAGCGCATCCCTGAAAACTTCCCCGTCCGCATCCAGCAGAACCGCGGAACCCTTTTTATGAACCAGGCGGATAATGTCGCCGTAAATATCCTTACCGACACCCGCCGGAACACTTCCCGATAACACAAACAACGTATCTTCTCCGGCATAGCGCACCAGCTTCTGCAGCAGCTCATCCCGCTTTTCTTTCGGAATAAACGGTCCCGGCTCGTTCAGCTCCGTCAGCTTCCCGTTCTTCTCGATCACCTTGGTATTTGTGCGCGTCTCACCGTCCGCCCAGACAAAATCCGTCTCAATTCCGCTTTCTTTCAGAACGCGCTCGATCGTCCTGCCGCTGCCGCCCGCCAGAAATCCGGTCGCAATGCTGCTCCCGCCAAGCTCACGTATTGTTTTGGAGACATTAATACCCTTTCCGCCTGCATCATATTCCACATGTCGGATCCTGTTTAAGCCGCCCTGCTGCAAGACATCAAGATCCACGGTCTTATCAATCGCAGGGTTCATGGTAACTGTAATGATCATTACTCTCACCCTCTGTATAAAAACTGAATTCAAAAGTCTGAAACGGTCCGGTTGATATTACCGCCAGCCTCAAACACCTGCTGCGACGCGAAGTGTTACTGTTCACGTCCAATGTCATTTAGTTAAGGCAATTGAAAAAGATCAATCTGAAGGTCTAACTTAAATTTTTTAATAAATTTAAGAAAAAGGGTTGACACAGAATCCAAAATGTGCGGCCGCTCTCGCTACTGATTATATTTTAAGAAGTAGCGAGAGCGGCCCTTGAAATTGAAGCTAAAATTATCATTTCAATTTCAAGGAGGTACCCGTATGTCATTCCCGCAAAAAGTTAAATCTACCCTCTGGGCAATCGTCAACTCCATGACCAGCAGCATGGACAAATTTGTCAAAAATCCCGAAAAGGATTTTACTCGTGACCGGAAACTGGGCTTTCTACAACTGGTCCGTTTCTTCCTTTGCATGGAAAGTGGATGCATCAGCCATGAGTTGCTGAAATATTTCTATTTTCTGCCCGATGAAGTTCCGACGGCTTCCGCTTTCATCCAGCAGCGCGCAAAGCTCCGCCCTGATACCTTCCTGCACATCCTCAGACAGCTTAACCTCCGCTTTCCTACACAAAAGCTTTGGGGAAAGTATTCCCTTATTGCCGCAGACGGCTGTGAATTTAACATTGCGCGGAATCCGCAGGACCCTTCCACCTTCCATCCCACAAGCGGCAGGTCAAAGAAGGGGTTCAACTCCATCCATACCATTTCCCTGTATGACCTGCTTTCCAAGCGGTATCTGGATGCCATCATACAGCCGGGCAGACGCAAAAACGAATTTGCTGCCCTCTGCCAGCTTATAGACCGCTATATTTATGGCGGCTCCCCTGTCTTCGTTGCAGACAGGGGCTTTGCCAGCTATAACGTCTTCGCACATGCGCTTGAGAAAGGCTGTTTCTTTGCCATCCGCGCCAAGGATGTCAATATAAAGCGTCTCCTTGCGATTGGCAGCCTCCCCAGCCAGATGGACCGGTGGGCAGAGGTGATACTTACCCGGTCAATGGCCAAAAAGAAAAGGCAGCATCCCGAATTGGAAAGCCTTTACCGCTATATATGCAAGACGGTTTCCTTTGACTTTATCACAGAAAGCAGTCCCGAATACCGCATGCGTCTGCGCGTAGTCCGTTTCCAGATAGCGGAAGGGGTTTATGAAAATGTCATCACGAACCTTCCGGAAGATGAATTCTCATCAGAACAGATCAGGCACATTTATCATCTCCGGTGGAACCAGGAAACTTCCTTCCGTGACTTAAAACATACGATCGGAACCGCAAACTTCCACGCCAAATCCCAGGAATACATTGAGTTTGAGATTCTCTGCCGGATGACGCTGTATAATTTTTGTACCATCATAATCATGGATACCGCTATAAAAAAGGAAACGGGGAAATGGGCGTATCAGGTCAATCTGTCTATGGCGATAAAAATATGTTTTGCATTCCTTTCAGACCATATGGGTCCCGGAAATATAAATGACCTGATCAGCCGTTATATACTGCCGATCAGGCCAGACCGAACCTATGCCCGCCAGCTAAGGTTCCAGGTACCGGCCAGTTTCGCTTACCGTTTCGTGTAAAGCGGAACTGCCATTAGCAGTATACCATTTTTAAGGCAGATATGCAATCTGTCTGTTTGCCATACCCAAAAACTTCCCATTGTACTACATATCCGGTTATAGAGCTTCGTACAGCTGGTAAAATCCCCATATCATTCCAATATAGGGCTGTTTTATGGCAGGGATTCTCTAACATGTCTTGTTTAACTAAATGACATTGGTTCACGTCGTTCACAGTAACCGCAAAGTGAACAGTAATCGGTTGATTTTTTCCCGGATTATCACTATACTTATTCTATATGTTACTTTAACGGAGGTTTCCATCATGCCCGTATTTTACTTTTTCGGGGACAGTATCACCGCATCCGGTCGTCTGTGGCAGCAAACAAACGGCGGTCTGGGCGACGGCTATGTCTCCCTTCTCGCCGCACAGCTCAAAAATCATTTTTCAGAAATCTCTTTCTATAATAAAGGATTTGACGGCTTCACAGCCGCTGCGCTGCTCCGCTGCCTGCGGCAGGATACCGTCTGGCAGGCTGCCGACTATATCACCGTACAGATCGGCATTAACAATGTCGGCGTTGCCATGAATACCGGTGTCTCCCTGCAGGCGCAGGATTTTTCCATGCAGTACCGGCACCTTCTGTGCGAGATTGCCAGCCGCACATCCGCCCGCATACTCGCCCTCGGCCCCTTTATTTTCCCGCAGCCACAGGAATATGCCGCCTGGCTTCCGACAGTCCGTGAAGCCGAAGCCATCATGGCAAAGGCTGCTGCAGATCTGAATATTTCCTTTGTGCCGCTGCAGAACATCTTAAACGATGCAGCTCATGAGCTCGGCTATTGTGCCGTCACCACTGACGGCATCCATCTTACCGGAGTAGGTCATCGGATACTCGCAGCTTGTCTGCTGCCATACTATACCTGCGATATGTGATCTTCCCCCACATTTTCCGGTTCGTCCGGCGCATTTTCCTCCACGTTTTCCGGTTCGTCCGACGCATCTTCCTCCATATTTTCCGGTTCGTCCGGAGCATCATTTTCCGCAGTCCCCATCGTCTCCTGCTCTGTCTCCTGCGCATTCTCCGGCTCACGCATCCATGCAGCCGAATCCTGCGGCTTCGGCTCCGCTGCTTTCATCATCGCACGCTCACGCAGGCTCTTTCCGTTTGCCGCAGCCTGCTCCTGGCGCTGCTTCTCCTTCAGTTTTTCTGTCATAACCGCATAGACGCGATCCGGTTCCGCCTTTGCCAGCTTTGTCAGTCTTGTGACACCCCAGAACATAAACAGTGGAAGGGCGATTGCCGTGAACAGCATTCCAAGGCTCAGCGACCGCATAAAGAACAGCACGATCTCCATTAAGACCTCTACTCCCAGCAGAATAAATACCACTTTCTTCATAAGGAAAGCCCTGTCTACGCGGTTTGCAAAACGCACAGCGCTGATGCCGGCAAACATCTCCATAACCGCCGTCAGCATAAAGCAGACACCCATCATAACTGCCATTGTGATCGTCATATCCGACTCCGCCAGCATCTGAACAATTTCCTCTGTCCCCTTCGATGCCTCCATCGCAACAAGAAACATATTAATCCCGTACATCATGGTATTTGTCACCGCAATAAAGATCATCATGATTCCCGATGAGAGCAGGCACATCCTGCCGTTCATCGCCAGACGCATCGCTTTTTGTTTGTCCATTTGTTCTTCTGTTTTCATTTGTTTTCTTCCTTTCTGCCGTTCCTTTATTATGATTTCCACACTTCCCGGAGCACTCGCACGGCATTCCCGTAAAACATTTTTTCCTGCTCCGCTTCTTTCATCCCGCATTTCGTCAGCACCTGTGAAAGCCGCGGCATTTTCGCCGGGCTGTCGATCTCCAGCCGCCCGCTGATACCGTCGAAATCCGTACCAAGAGCAAGTACATCGCTGCCTCCTACATTGCGGATATGCCGGATGTGCTGAAGCATATCACGGATACGGCTGCTTTCTCCCCGCTCACTCAGAAAATGAGGTGCAAAATTCAATCCGATCACACCGCCGCTTTCGGCGATCGCCTTAATCATGGCATCCGTAAGGTTACGCGGATGATCTGTGATCTCCCTGCTGTTAGAATGTGACGCAATAAACGGCTTCTTGCTGATGCGCGCCACATCCCGGAATCCCCCGTCCGACAGATGGGAAACATCGATCACCATGCCAAGCTCATTCATCCGCTCCACCGCCTCAATCCCAAAGGGCTTCAGCCCCTTCTGCATCACCTGCGGCTTTACCGAGTTCGGAAAGCCAAGCGTGTTCTCATGATTCCAGGTAAGCGTCGCGATGCGCACGCCCCGCTGATAGACCGTATCCAGTTTTCGCAGGTCGCTGCCGATTACGCCAAGATCCTCTCCGGTGAAGATTACACCGATTTTCCCGTTCTCCGGATTCTGCATCAGCCGCTCAATATCCGTTCCCGATGTGACCATTGTCAGAGCATCCTCATGAATTTCAAGCAGCCGGTCTTTTTTATCGGCAATATCACAAAACCTTTTCCATGTAAATGCATCCCGGCAGAGATGCGGAAAATAGCCGGTCGGTACAAACGCAGAAAAACACTGTATCCACGTACCGCCCTCCTGCATTTTTGAAATCGACACCATCCGCTCATTGTCCGCAAGATTTTCCTTCGGATAATGAAGCATCGTGATGGTATCGCTGTGCAGATCAAGATATCTCATAATAACCCCTCCGCGATTTTGCCGGGCTGCTTTGCCCCGGCATCGTCTCCACGATCATTTTGCAGCGTCCCGCTCTCCGTCAGCACTGTTTTCTTACCACTGCATACTCATCGCCGTTGCGATAGTACGGGCAGCGATAATGGCTGTCAGACATCAGCCGGACATATTCGTCCTCATCCATATTAATGTCGCAGACATAGCTCTCATAATCGTCGTCATAAGTATAATATGTGCAGTTCTCACATGTTCCGCCCATATGCCATAATTCCTCCATTTTCATCCTATCTGACACAGCCTGCCCGGATACGCTCCGAAGGACCGCCTTTCTTCTGTGCATTACCTTCCAAGAATCTCCATCAGTTTCCTCATATATCGCAGCCTTTCCGCAAACTGCACATAAAAATCCCGTCCGTCATACGGCTTCTGATAAAAGCTTTCCAACAGATAAACATTCAGATCTTTTGTGAGCTGCTCATCATTCTGTGACAGCAAAAGCGCGCCGGCATCCTCAAGAAGCTTGTGCCACTCCAGAACAAATGTCTCATATTGAGTCAATTGTTCCATGTCAAGCCACTTACTGATCTTCACTTTTGTTTTCGGCTGTATCCGGCATTCCTGCTGCTGGACAAAATACCGAAAGCTTCCATTTTCATAGATACGGCCCAGCGGAAACATCCTGCAAAGTCCCGGCCGAAAAGCGTGGATCGCACAGCGTTTTTCCATATTTAAAAACGGACACTGTTCCGCCTCGCCCTCCATGCGAAGATTCGGAAGAAGAATGCCGTCTACCGGATGCAGCTCCAGACAGCGCTCCATCAAACCGGAAAAGCTGGTGTGCAGCCCCTTTTCCAGACGCCAGATATCCATAGGATCAAGCACAATGGACTCTCCCATACCCGTACAGCAGTCCCAGCAACCCTTACAGCCTCCGCAGCCGATTTTCGCCATATCGTTCGCCGAATATAATTTTTTCAGATCGCTCTCTAAAACTTCTCGTTTCATGTCATTCTCCGTCTCTCTTTCGGGTAAGCAGAAATACCGTCGCCATGATACACACAAATCCTATGAGATCTATCGTCTCAAAAGAACTTCCAAGCCAGAATACCGAGAGCAGTGTCGCCGATACCGGTTCAATACTCGACAGCATACTTGCCTTCACCGGTCCTATGTCTCCGACGCCCTGCAGATACAGCGTGTATGCGATCAGCGTACCCACTATGGCCACACCGCCAACCGCAAGCCAGCCACGCATATCCAGGTTTACCGGGATCTCCCAGATGCGGATAGCGCAGGCGAGCGCCGCACCGCCGATCAGCATTCCATAACCGGTAACCACCATACTTCCCCACTTTGGAATAATGCGTGCCGGAAGCAGTGTATAGCACGCCAGACTGACTGCCGCGATCAATCCCCATGCCAGTCCCTTTTTCGTAAGCACCATAGCAGAAAGATTCCCGTGTGTCGCAAGCAGAAAGGTACCGAGTACCGCCAGGATCACCGCGGATATTTCCCGCGCCGTCGGCAGCCGGCGCATCCGCAGGCACACCAGGATCATGATCAGCACAGGGCCGAGATACTGCAGCACCGTCGCGGTCCCGGCGTTTGAATAAGAGATCGCCGTCAGATAAGCATACTGGCAGAACAACAGACCACAGATCGCAAAAATTACTACCTGCGCGGCATCACGCCTGTTTTTCCAGATACCGACCGCACGCGCTCTCTGCTTCACAAAAATAAAAAGTGTCAGAAGAACGCCTGCCGTCAGCATTCTCACCGCTGTCAGCCAGCCTGAATCGACCTGGTAATTTGTAAATAAATATTGACCGCATGCTCCCGAAAATCCCCAGAGTACCGCGCCTGTCATCGTACAGATCGTTCCGCGAAAATTACGGTTCATATCCTCCCCCTCTTTCTCCTACTCTTTATACTACAAATCGGGTACTTCGTCAATTAGATCATCCCAAACATTCCTTGTTGATTTTTTTGGGACAAAGTGATAAGATAGGCGCATACAGGCAACATGTTATTCTGATTCTCAAATATTTTATGATAAAATACAGGAGGGGAAAATCATGTTAAAGAAAAGCAGACTGTTGCTTTTGCTGGCGCTTTGCGGGCTGCTGAGTCTTACCGGCTGCCGCAAAAAGGCAGACGAAACAGAGAGCGAGACTCAGACCGTTTCCGAAACGGAATCCGAGTCCGAAACCGAAAAAGAGACGGAAAAAACGACCGAAAAAGAAACCCAGAAAGCGGCCACGGGCACAGAGAAAAAAACAACCATAAAAGCAAGTACTACAAAACCATCAACAACTACAAAAAACACTGCCGCACAGACCGAAACCACTGCACAGACAAATGCGGGAAGCTACGGTACCGAACAGTGCCCGTACTGCTATCAGCAGATTTCCACCGCTCCAAACGGTGACGGCACAACGGTTTACTCCGTTCATGTAGCGCAGGAAAAGGCCTGGGCCGATATGTATGGTTACGGCGATACGCCGCCTGTAAACCAGCAGACCGATGCTCCGCAGACAGACGCCCCGCAGACCGATGCTCCCGCGGATCCTGTTGATGATTCGCAGCAATGCGGTTACTGCTATCAGTGGTTCACCGTATCGGACGGCTCCTATGCAGCGCATATTGCAGCTGAAAACGCGGAGCTTGGTAATCCGCAGGGAACCGAATATATTCAGTGTCCGACCTGCGGTTACTCCTTCCCGAAAGGAAGCCTTTATGACAATCACGTCTGTATCACAAATTAATTTGTAAAGCATGTACAAAAAACAAAAGTGCCCGGCATCGCGCCGGGCGTTTTTTATGCATTAGTTATTCGCCATTTGTTTTACCTGTCCAAGTGCCTTTGCGACTGCCGGAATGCACAGAATGATTACCGTTACAATTCCCTCCGCAAAGATGTAGCAGGCATTATACGCCATCGAATACGGCAGCGCACCCCAGCCTTCCCAGGCATATTCTCCAAAGAAAATCCATCCGGAGATCACCGCAAATACCCAGCGTCCAATAATGCCGGCTATGTATCCCTTCACAAGACCTCCCTTTGCGTTGCAGAAAAATCCGGAAATTCCGAGCGCACCGAATGCCAGCGGATAATCCACCAGTACCTGCGCCGGAGACAGGATGTACGGACCTACCAGAAACTGCAGGACGCCGTATGCCATGCCGGTCATGATGCCCGTTGCCGGACCATAGAGATAACCGATCAGACAGATGAACAGCATACTGAAAAGCGTTACAGAACCGCCGAACGGGAACTCATACACCTTCAGCATGGACGTCACCATCGCGAGCGCCATCGCCATCGCGCAGAATACAAGCTGCTTCGTGCCGCCTTTCTTCTTTCCGCCGCCTGTTTTTGCAGCAACCACCGCCGCCGCGATGAGGAGCGCCGCCAGGATTACAGCCGTTCCAACCTTTCCTGCTGTGGTAAGGAGCAATTCTCCCTCCACCTCTGTTACAAAAAATGACATAAAAAAACCTCCTTAAATAAAATTTGACAGGAGGAGCTTCTTCGGTAGTTTGCTTCCTTACGCCGGTATTACCCGGTTCAAGTAGTGAGGGTCAGCACCGCAGTGCTTTCTCAGCCAAAGGCTCCCCTAGCATAAAAATGCTATGCAGTTGTCATTTCTCATCCATTGTACCACCGGACGCTCAAATGTCAAGCGTCAGATCGCAAAAATCATTACAAATCAGCTTGCAAAAATCATTGCAAGGGCTGTGGATCATCCGTGGATGTCCGCAAATATTTTCCGAAATTCCGCCTCCACTTCCGCAAACGGCCGCAGCGAAAAATCCGGCTCCGACAGCATTTCTCCCGGCTGCTCATAGAGCTTTTCCCCGGCAAAATGCAGGAATTCAAAATACAGGCAGGTATCGTCTATATTTTTAATACGCTTTTCTTCCTCCGCATCCGGTACGCTTCCAAGAAATTTCTGATAGATCGCGTCCTGCAGAACCTTTTCCGCCTCCCGGTAGCCGGACAGATTTTTCTTTACCGGGCGGGTAATATCGGAAAGATAAGCTTCGCTGGCGTCGTGCAGCAGGCACGCCAGCACCAGACGGTCATTGTATCCACGCGCCTTCGCTTCCTTCGCACATTGGATACAATGCTGTCCCACCGAATAAAACTGCGGAAAATGTCCGTTTGCCCGCGTGAGAAAGGACAGCGGATGCGCAATATCCGCTATCTCAATCTCCTCCGCCCGCGGCGCCAGCGGAGTAAAATGAATTTTTGAGTATGTTGTAATGTAATCAGCCATAAAAACCTCTGTCTTTAAACATTCTTTAACGGTATCATATGCCGCATAAGATCCTCTAATTCCTCGCGTTCCCGGATCAGCACAACCTCGCCGTTCTCACGCAGCATCACCTCCGCCGGGCGCAGACGGTTGTTATAATTCGAAGCCATCGTAAAACCGTAAGCTCCGGCGTCAAGGATTCCCAGAATATCCCCTTTAAAGATTTCCGGGAGCACACGTCCCTTTGCCAGGATATCTCCGCTCTCGCAGATGTTGCCGACTACCGTCACCGGCTCCGTCTCTTCCGATTTCACATCCGAGCCGCGATACACCTCGATTCCATGATAAGAATCATACATAATCGGACGCTGCAGCACATTGAAGCCGCAGTCGCAGCCGACAAACTTCTGGTCGTGGTTATACTTCACGGAGTGTACCTCAGAGAGGATCACACTGCATTCCGCGGAAATATAGCGTCCCGGCTCGATGCGGAAAATCACCTGCTTGCCGTACTCCTCTGCGAACTGCCAGAGCGCCTTATCCATCGCAGAGCCAAGATCCTTCAGATCCAGCGGAGCCTCGCCCTCTTCTTTTTTGTAAGGAATGCCAAAGCCGCCTCCCATGTCAATAAACTCCAGATCCGAAAACTGCTTTGCAATGTCAAACAGCGCTGTGATGCTCGCAGTGAACGCGTCTCCCGTCATAAAAAGGGAACCGATGTGCTGATTAATGCCGATCAGCTTCAGATGATATTTTTCCAGCAGCTCTTTTACCTGCGGGATGTACTTCGGCTCAATGCCAAACTTTGTCTTTTTCCCCGCCGTCACCACCTTCTCGTGATGCCCGGCGCCAACGCCCGGATTGAAGCGCACGGCAACCTCGCCGCCCGGCGCAAGCTGTCCGTACTGCTCAAGCTGGCTTAAAGAATCGACGCTGACGCGCACTCCGGCGTCGATCGCATACTGCATTTCCTCTGCGGATACATTATTTCCGATATAGAAAATCTCCTCCGGCGCAAATCCTGCCGCCCGCTCCACGTAAATCTCCCCCGGAGACATGGCGTCTACCTCCAGTCCCTCAGATTTTACTACCTGCAGAAACGCCAGATTGCAATTTGCCTTTGCAGAGTAATCCACCACAAAATTCGGGTAGGTCACCATGTTTTTCAGATCGCGGCAGCGCTGCCGCAGAATCCTTTCATTATATATATACAGCGGCGTCTGGTATTCTTTTGCCAGATCCACCGGATCATGTCCCTCAAAAAAATTTAAAGTGTCCGTTACCTTTGTGTATACTTTATTCATTCGCATTCTTCCTCCTGCTATCTGCGCCTTAAATGTTACTGTTCACAGCAACCCTTAAATACGCATATCTGTCTGAATTCCTCTTGACTTATTATAGCGATGGAGATAAAATTTGTATAATGAATTTTACGAAAATGCTGATTCACTATTTCGATAAGAGGTTCCTATGAATATTGAGAATTTAAAAACATTTATCACATTATCTGAACTGAAGAATTTTACCCAGACCGCCGACCGTTATTATATCGTACAATCAACGGTCACCAACCGCATCATGGAGCTGGAAAAAGGTCTTGGCAAAAAGCTTTTTATCCGCAACCGCAAAAACGTCGAGCTGACGGAGGAAGGACTGCATTTCCTGAGCTACGCAAAGCGCATCGTTGCTCTGGAAGCTTCCGCGATCGAAGAATTAAGTATGCTCCACACCTTTTCCGAAACCCTGCGCATCGGTACCGTGAATACCGTGTACGACTGTTACCTCGGACAGCCTGTCAGAGATTACATTCGCAATCACACGGATATCTCGCTTAAGGTAATCATCGACCATTCCGGTACCCTGCTGCGTATGCTGCAGGACGGCACGCTTGATCTGGTATTCACCTATATTCCGCTGAAAAAAGCCGGTTTCGTTTGTATGCCGTTTCACACAGACGATCTGGTGCTTGTCACCTCGCCTGTCCACGAGGAATATAAGGACGGCATCCGCCAGGCGCAGCTTCCGGATCTGCACTATCTGTACTGTGATTTCATGATCCAGGACAACGGCACTTTTATCCGCGATATGTTCCCGAAAAATTATTCCTTCCCCTTCGAGATTGACAAGCTGACGCATCTGCTGCCATACCTGCTGGACGGAATCGGTTATACCTTCCTTCCGCGCACGCTTGTGCAGAAGCATCTGGAGGAAGGCCTGCTGACCGCGATCCCGTTGCTTGATTTTGAGGCGCCGACCATCCAGAATCACATCGTAGTCCCGGAAAGCAAGCTGGACGACCATGCGCTTAACCTCTTTCTGGAAAGCGTCGGCGTCAGCACGGAGGATACTGTATGAAAAAAACAAAAAGAATCCTCGCGCTGGCAGGCGCCGTCCTGCTGGTAATCCTGTACGCCGCCACCCTTATCTTTGCGCTGATCGACAGCCCCTGGGCGTATGATATGTTTAAAATCTGTCTCGGCATGACCATCATCCTGCCGGTACTTCTTTATGCCTACAATCTGATGTATCGCGTATTGAAGCATGACGACGAAAGTGGGGAAAAATCTGATGATTAACACGGTTATTTTTGATATCGGAAATGTGCTTGCCGCCTACGACTGGCAGACCAGTTTGAAGTCCTACGGCTTTTCCGCGGAAAAATACGAGATTCTTGCCGATGCCGTCTACCGCCACACTGACTGGAACGAGATGGATCGCGGCGTGCTGACGGTAGAAGAGGTCACACAGCGCTTTATCAGCCACGCTCCGCAATATGCAGAAGACATCCGCCGTCTGATCACAGATCTGCACAAAACAATCTGGCAGTTTTCCTATACAAAGCCGCTGCTGAAAAAGCTGCGCGCTGACGGATACCGTCTGTATTATCTCTCCAATTACGGGGAATACGGACGCGAGCAGACAGCAGACGCTCTGGATTTTATTTCTCTGATGGACGGCGGTCTGTTCTCCTACGAGGTACAGATGGTCAAACCCAACCGCTGGATCTACGCGGAAGTCTGCAGGCGCTTTGACATCTGCCCGGAGGAAGCGATCTTCTTCGACGACAACCGGGCAAATGTGCTGGCGGCACGGGAGATGGGGCTGCAGGCGGAGGTCTTTACCTCGCCGGAGGACGTGCTTGCGCGATTAGCAATAAGTAACAATTAGTACTTCTCACATATCACAAAAACAGCCAGGTACCATTTCGGTTCCCGGCTGTTTTTTATATCATTTTTGTTCCGTTTCATTGTCTCTGGGATAACGCTTTCGTATATTCGTCCGTTCCAGAAGATAATCTGTGCTCACATCGTGAATATCCGCAAGCTTCACCAGTATGTCCAGTGGAAGCATACTGTCGGCATTTTCATAACGGCTATATGTCCGCTGTGTGATATTCAGTTTACGCGCCATCTTTTCCTGTGTGAGTTCTTTATCTTCACGCAATTCCCGAATTCTCTTATACTCTTTCATAATGTCCCGGCTCCTTTGCATCTGCCAAACATTATAAAACAGTCAAAATCCGTCTGCAAGGACTTGCAGCGCATTCCCTAGTCATTTTTCGTCTATTTCGTTTTTTACATATATTATGTTGTACTATGTGCAAATTACCGATAAATAATATCGCTTCTGCTCGGTCCGTTTGAGATCATGGTGATCGGGAAACCAATTTCCTTTTCTATAAACTCAATATATTTCCGGCAGTTCTCCGGCAGTTCTTCGTATGTTTTGATTCCGCGGATATCTGTTTTCCATCCCGGCAGTTTCTTTAATACCGGTTTTGCCTTCTCAAGCTTCGGTGTTGTCGGGAAATCAGTCGTCACCTCTCCGTCGATCTCATATCCTACGCATACCGGAATCTCATCCAGATAGCCGAGAACATCCAGCACCGTAAACGCCACATCCGTCGTTCCCTGCAGACGGCATCCATACTTAGATGCAACACAGTCGAACCATCCCATACGACGCGGTCTGCCTGTAGTGGCGCCATATTCTCCGCCGTCTCCGCCTCTGCGGCGCAGCTCATCCGCTTCCTCTCCAAAAATCTCGCTGACAAATGCCCCCGCTCCGACTGCGCTGGAATATGCTTTTACCACAGTAACGATCTGTTTGATCTCATAGGGCGGGATACCTGCTCCGATCGCACCGTACGCCGCCAGCGTGGAGGACGAAGTAACCATCGGATAAATACCATGGTCCGGATCTTTCAGGGAACCAAGCTGCCCCTCCAGCAATATGTTCTTTCCTTCCCTGATCGCATTCCAGAGGAACGCGGAGGTATCGCACACATAGGGCGCAATCATCTCACGATAAGAATGCAGCTCCTCTAACAGTTCCTCCGGCTTAATTGCCGGTTTGTGATAGAGGTGCTCGAAAATAACGTTTTTCTGCTCACAGATGCGGTATACTTTCTCTTTCAGCAGCTCTTCATCAAACAACTCGCTTACCTGAAACCCGATCTTGGCATATTTATCCGAGTAGAACGGTGCAATCCCGGACTTCGTGGAGCCAAAGGATTTCCCTGCCAGACGCTCTTCCTCATACTGATCCTGCAGAATATGATAGGACATCACCATCTGCGCACGGTCTGACACCAGAATCTTCGGCGTCGGAACTCCGCGGTCTACAATGCTTTTTATCTCATGAAACAGCACCGGAATGTTCAGCGCGACACCATTTCCGATAATGCTGGTAGTGTGTCCGTAAAACACGCCGGATGGCAGCGTATGCAGTGCAAATTTCCCATAATCATTTACAATGGTATGTCCTGCGTTTGCGCCGCCCTGAAAGCGTACAATAATATCTGCTTTTTCGGCAAGCATATCTGTGATCTTGCCTTTTCCCTCGTCTCCCCAATTTGCTCCTACTACTGCCTGTACCATAAATAGTACCTCCGTTCTTCAGGCGCTTATGCCCGTCATTATCCGCAGACATTATACTACAACTATCCCGGAAACGCAAGTAATACGTCTACTAATTTGTTATGATTCACAGCCGAGGGTTTATCCTGATTCACAGCCGCAGGTTTTATAATGATGTGCAAGCGGACCGGAGCCTTTGCCGAGATCCAATCCTGCCCGCAGCGCTCCTGTCACATATTCTTTTGCGGCATATACGCTCTCATAAACGGTTTTTCCCTTTGCAAGACTGCAGGCAATCGCGGAAGAGAGCGTGCAGCCTGTTCCATGCGTGTTCGGATTGCTGACACGCTCTGTTCGCAGCCAGCTGAATTTTCCGTTTTCATAGAGCAGGTCTGCCGCGTCACCCGGAAGATGTCCGCCCTTGATTAGCAGCGCACCGTCATACCTTTGTGCAATTCTTTCTGCGGCTTGTCTCATATCATTTTCACATTCGATCCGAAAACCACGTACATTCTCATATTGATAAAGTACCTCTGCTTCCGGGATATTCGGCGTAATAATCTTTCCGAGCGGCAGCAGCTTTTTCGTGAATACCTGCATTGCTTTTTCACTCATTAATCTATGACCGCTGGTCGACACCATTACCGGGTCGATCACAATATTTTCCGCCTGATACTGCACCAGCTTTTCGGCAATCGCCTCAATGATCCCGCTATCCGATACCATACCTATTTTTACAGCATCGGGGCGAATATCACGGAAAACACAATCTATCTGCTGTGCGACAAATTCCGGCGGGGTATTCACTATCCCGTAAACTCCCGTCGTATTCTGTGCGGTCAATGCGGTAATAACGCTCATCCCATAGACATTATGTGCCATCATTGTTTTCAGATCCGCCTGGATCCCGGCTCCGCCGCTGCAGTCGGAGCCTGCTATCGTAAGCACTTTCGCTGTCATTTTTCCTCCTCTGTCATACCTGCCGCATATTCCTTTATGCGGGCAGCCTTTATCCTTTGCAACATATTTCTGCATGCGGGCAGTTTCTCTCCTCTGCAGTATGTTTCTCCATGCAGGCAGTTTCTCTCCTCTGCAGCATCCGTTTCCGCATGCAGGCAGCTTCTCTCCTCTGCAGCATCCGTTTCCCACAGCATCTATTTTCGGGCGGCAGTCATTTTCTCTGACAGCGCACGCAGCTCACGGCACTCCGCTTCAATATGATCCGCCGCAAAAATAGCGGAAACCAGCGCCACGCCATCAACGCCGGAGCCGGCAAGCTGCATCATATTATTTTTATATATCCCACCGATCGCGCAGACCGGGATCGATACAGCCTGGCAGATTGCCTTCAACTCCTCATAGGGCACGAAATCCGCATCACTTTTTGTAGATGTTGTAAAAACCGCTCCTACTCCAAGATAATCCGCTCCCATTTTTTCTGCGAGCAGCGCCTGTTCCACCGTCTGCGCCGATACGCCAAGGATCTTCTGACTGCCGATCCTTTCCCGGACTTGCAGGGCATCCATGTCGCCCTGCCCTACATGAACGCCATCCGCATTACACGCCGCTGCCACTTCCACGTTATCATTGATAATGAAAGGAACCTGATACTTCTCACATACTTTTTTGATTTCTTTCGCTTCCCGTAAAAATTCTTCACTGGAAAGCTCCTTTTCCCGGAGCTGCAGCATCGTTGCACCACCCTTTAAAGCCTCCTCGATGACCTCGCAGAGTCTGCGTCCATTCAGCCACATTCTGTCTGTTACCGCGTACAGACGCATCGTATCCCTAACGGATTTCATATTTTGCACCTTCCTTCAGCGCTGCGCCGTCTAATTTATAAATCTCATCGATCAGATAGTTTCGAAAGCTGGAATTACCGGCATTGTTCTTTTTCATTACCTCATATGCCTTCTCCCCGCACAGTCCCATCGCGCACACTGCGGCAGCTGCGGCTTCCAGAATCTCCTGCGGATTTGCCGTGATATACGCTGCCGTCATCGCGGTCAGCATACATCCGCTTCCGGTAATCTGAGACATGACGGGCACACCGTTTCTGATCACATACGCTTTTTGTGCATCCGCAACGATATCGATCACTCCGGTAATTGCAATCACGGCACCTGTTTTTTTCGAAAACTCTTTTGCAAAGGCGATCACAGAATCCAGCGTCTCGTCGGTCACTCTATCCGCAACATCCGCATCCACGCCCTTTGTCGTTCCGCCTCCCAAAGCAAGCGTTTTAATTTCTGAAATATTTCCGCGGATAACGCTGAATTTCACTTTCTCCAGCAATGTGTATGCCGTATTTGTGCGAAGTGAGGACGCCCCCGCTCCGACCGGGTCAAGAATCACCGGATGGCCCAGCTCATTTGCCTTTTTCCCTGCTGCAAGCATGGAACGGATCGTGCGCTCGTTCAGCGTTCCAATATTAATATTTAATCCGCCGCAGATGGAAGTGATTTCCTCCACTTCTCCGATATCATCCGCCATAATTGGCGAGCCCCCGCATGCCAGCAGAATATTTGCGCAGTCATTTACTGTCACATAATTTGTGATGTTATGTATCAGCGGCATTTTTTCTCTCACATTTTCCAGCATTTTTTCAAGCATTTTCCCATTCTCCTTTTTCTTCCAAAATTTTTCAGATCTACAAGCTTCCTGTTATTCATCAAAAATAGATACGATTTCTCCCTCCAGAATCCGGTTCATATTTTTCACTGCGCAGAAATTTCCGCACATGCTGCAGGTATCCTCTTTTTCCGGCTTTGATGCAGCGCGATACCTCCTCGCCTTTTCGGGATCGATCGCCAGCCGGAACATTTCCTCCCAGTTAAGCTGCTTGCGCGCAAGGCTCATCTGATTGTCCCAGTCCGCCGCACCCGGCACGCCCTTTGCGATGTCCGCCGCGTGCGCTGCAATGCGGGCAGCGATGATTCCCTCCTTCACATCGTCCACATCCGGCAGACGCAGATGCTCCGCCGGTGTCACGTAGCACAAAAACGAAGCGCCGTTCATTGCCGCTACTGCCCCGCCGATCGCAGAAGTAATGTGATCGTATCCCGGGGCAACATCCGTCACGATCGGTCCAAGGACATAAAACGGCGCGCCGTGGCACAGAGTTTTCTCAATCTCCATATTTGCCGCAATCTGATTGAGCGGCATATGTCCCGGTCCCTCGATCATCACCTGGACGTCCTTTTCCCATGCCCGCTTCGTCAGCTCTCCAAGCGCGATCAGCTCCTCGATCTGCGCAGCGTCAGTTCCGTCCGCAATGGAACCCGGTCTGCATGCATCACCTAAACTTAATGTAACATCATATTCCCGACAAATATCCAGGATCTCATCAAAATGCTCATAAAACGGATTTTCCTGCCCGGTCATCTCCATCCAGGCAAAAATAATTGATCCGCCGCGCGAAACAATGTTCGTCAGACGCTTATTTCTCTTAAACTTATGTGCAGTTTCTTTGTTGATCCCGCAGTGGATCGTCATAAAATCGACGCCGTCCTCCGCGTGCATCCGCACAATATCCAGCCATTCCTCTGAGGTTATTTTTATCAGCGGTTTATGATAATACACGACCGCATCGTAGATCGGAACAGTTCCAATCATCGCCGGACATTTTTCCGTCAGCATCCGCCGGAATTTTCTTGTATCTCCGTAAGAGCTCAGATCCATGATCGCTTCCGCACCCATGGAAACCGCGCTTTCTACCTTCTGCAGCTCCATTTCCAGATCCTTGCAGTCTCTGGAGGTTCCAAGATTTACATTGATCTTTGTTTTCAGCATGGAACCGACTCCGCTCGGAGAAATGCTCTTATGATTTTTGTTGCAGGGGATGATGACCTTTCCCTCCGCCATCAGCTCTGCCAGCCGCGTCGCCGGAATTCCCTCCTTCTGTGCCACAGCTTCCATCTGCGCAGTGATAATTCCCTTGCGCGCCGCATCCATTTGTGTTGTATATTGCATGATTTTCCTCTCCGATACAGAAAGAAGCGTTTGAAAATTGCCCGTTTGAAATGAAGTATGCTCCGGCAATAGAGTATTCTGCGTGTTTCCAGGATTACATGTCTTTCATAAAACAAAAAGGGAAACACTGATTCGTGTCTCCCAAAGAATACGATCTCTGCTACTTCCTACGTTGGCATTATCCAAATCAGGTTAAAGGGTCGAAGTTTGATTACTTCCTCTCAGCCTGCTTCACAAGCTCCCCTGTATCTATATTTATTTTGTGATTATCAGCATACCATGCTAATTTAACGCTGTCAAGATAGATTCCGCTTTTTCACGCTTTCACAGATCACGACATTACATTTCATGCCAGCATTGAACACCTGCTGCGACGCGAAGCCAGTCCTGTAAGTTTGAGGCATGAGAACGTGATTCCTCACAGCCCATATACCTCCCTGAGATAGTCATGGATCTCCCTGAAATCAACCTTGCACGCTCCATCAAAAATGCGCACCGGGATCACATCGTCAAATCCATAAATAATAGGATATTCTTCCCCTGCAAAGTCGTATACCAGGATTTTCTTTTTATCGGGATCGATCATCCAGTATTCGCGAACACCGGCATGTTCATATTTCTCGCCCTTTATGAGCATATCTTTCCGGCGAGTGGATTTTGACAATACCTCCGCCACAAAATCCGGCGCTCCGAAAATGCGCTTTCCATTATCCTTTTCCCGCTCGCAGACTACCAACACATCCGGCTGCACCATTGTTTTCTCATCACAGTCAAGCTGGACATCCACAGGCGCCACAAAAGGCCGACATTTTCCGCCCTTTCCCTTAATATATGCTCTCAGTCCCACAAAAATCTCCTGTCCTATTATCTGATGAATGGTTGTCGGAGCCTCCATCTCAAAGATCACTCCGTCGATCAGCTCCACCCGCTGTTCGTCCGGGATATTTTTGAGATCCTCTATGGTAAATTCCCCCTGCTTTTTCGCAGGCAGATAAGCCGCAAGCGCCTCGCACACCATGCCTCCCTCTCTCACCGCTTCTTCAACCGGGTACTTACCGGAGGGCTTCGCCTGTCCTTCTACAGACTTCACCTGATCTTTTGCAGGTTTTCCCTGATTTTTTGCAGACTTTACCTGCCCTTCTGCCAAAGCCTGCTCTTCTTTGCTTTTATCCATATCTGTCCTTCCTTTTTACGTTTTATTTTGTTTATTATTTTAACATATATTTAAAAAATGTCAATATCTTTTTTATTTGTGCAACATATTCTGTTTTATAGTTATATAAGTTGTTTTTATGTATCAACAATATGAATTCACGACAACATACCGCAATTATCTTTTTGTGAACAGCGAGTTTTTTATCTATAAAGAAAGCTGTACCCGGCGATACTTCCAGGAAGAACGAAACCAAAAATCTGTTTTTAACAGCAAAAGCGGATATCATCACTCCCGAAATGAGAAGCGATCATATCCGCTTGATCTGACTTTATAAAAAACACAATTTTAATCCTGCCCGCATGGGATCACTGCATACCACGTGCTTCTGCCGGCAAGTCTGCATCGGATCCTGTCTTTCTTCTAATGTCACACATTAATTTCTGCCTTCATGCCAAGCAGCTCTTTATTTGCCTCCAGCACCGGCTTTACGTTCTTTTCCAGGAATACGTCCACCTGACGCGGTGCACGTCCGACGTATTTTGCCGGATCCATGGTTTTCTGCAGCTCTTCCATCGTAAGGTTGAACGCCGGATCTGCCGCGATCAGTTCCAGAAGGTTGTTGTCCTTTCCTTCTACTTTCACAGTTTTTCCGGCTTCCATGGAAAGCTCACGGATTCTTTCGTGCAGTTCCTGACGGTCGCCTCCCGCCTTCACCGCATCCATCATGATGTTCTCAGTTGCCATGAACGGCAGCTCAGACATCAGACGTTTTTCGATGACCTTCGGATATACCACCAGACCATCCACCACGTTCAGACAAAGATCAAGGATGCCGTCGACCGCAAGAAAGCCTTCCGGAATGGACAGACGCTTGTTTGCGGAGTCATCCAGCGTGCGCTCAAACCACTGTGTGGCGGAGGTGATCGCCGGATTTAAGGCATCACAGATCACATAGCGGGACAGGGACGCAATGCGCTCGCTGCGCATCGGATTTCTCTTATATGCCATCGCCGAAGAACCGATCTGCGTCTTTTCAAACGGCTCCTCCACTTCCTTTAAATGCTGAAGCAGGCGGATATCATTGGAGAATTTATGTGCGCTCGCGGCAATTCCTGCAAGCACATTCAGCACGCGGGTATCCACCTTTCGGGAGTAGGTCTGCCCGGAAACCGGATAGCACGCCTCAAAGCCCATCTTCTCCGCGATCATCGGGTCAATCTTGTCGATCGTTTCCTGATCGCCGTCGAACAGCTCCAGAAAGCTTGCCTGCGTGCCGGTCGTTCCCTTGCTGCCGAGCAGCTTCAGACTGCCGAGCACATAATTCAAGTCGTCCAGATCCATAAGGAACTCCTGCATCCACAAAGTTGCTCGCTTTCCGACCGTGGTCGGCTGTGCCGGCTGGAAGTGCGTAAACGCAAGCGTCGGCTGATTTTTATAGGTATCGGCAAATTTTGCCAGCTCTGCAATAACGTTGATCAGTTTTTTCCTGACAAGCTTCAGCGCTTCCGCCATCACGATAATGTCGGTGTTGTCTCCCACGTAGCAGGAGGTTGCTCCGAGATGAATGATGCCTTTGGCTTTCGGACACTGCACGCCATATGCGTAAACATGCGACATCACATCGTGGCGCACCACCTTTTCCCGTGCCTTTGCCACATCGTAATTAATATCCTCCGCGTGCTCCTTCAGCTCTGCGATCTGCTCGTCCGTGATATTCAGGCCAAGCTCTTTTTCCGTCTCCGCCAGAGCGATCCACAGCTTTCTCCAGGTCTTAAACTTCATATCCGGAGAGAAAATGTACTGCATCTCTTTGCTCGCGTAGCGCTCTGATAACGGGCTTTGATATCTGTCGTTCATTGTCGTTTCTTCCTTTCCATATTTCAGAATCAGAGAATCTGTTCTTATTTATATTCGCATGTTTGCCCGTACAAGTCAACTATCAATTTGCTCACACCCGAATCACGTTCTCACGCCTCAAACAGCAGGTGTATGAGGCTGGCGTAAAAGTAACTTTAATTGTTTATGCATCGTATTCCCCACGTATATCTTCTTTCGGCGGCTCCATCGGATATTTGCCGGTAAAGCAGCCGGTGCAGACCGGAAGCCCGTCAACCATCTCGCGCAGGCGCTCCAGGCGCAGATATCCAAGGCTGTCCGCCCCGATGATCCGGCGGATTTCCTCGACGGAACGATTATAGGCGATCAGCTGGTCCCGCGCCGGCACATCGGTGCCGAAGTAGCAGGGCCACAGAAACGGCGGGGAGCTGACGCGCATATGCACCTCCGTCGCTCCGGCTTCCCGCAGCATCCGCACAATGCGATCGCTGGTAGTGCCGCGCACAATGGAATCGTCGATCATAATGACACGCTTTCCCGCCACCGCCTCGCGCAGCACGTTCAATTTGATCTTTACGCTGGATTCGCGGTTGCTCTGCTTTGGTTTAATAAAGGTACGTCCCACGTAGCTGTTTTTCACAAAGGCGCTCCCGTAGGGAATCCCGGATTGCAGGGAATAGCCGAGCGCCGCCGCATTGCCGGATTCCGGAACGCCGACCACCAGATCCGCCTCCACCGGCGAATCCAGCGCGAGAAAACGTCCGGCTTTGATGCGGGAGCCGTAAACGCTCACCCCGTCGATGTGGCTGTCCGGTCTTGCAAAATAAATATACTCAAAAATACAGCGCGCGTGCTGTTCCTTTGGAATACACATGCTCTTGTCCGAGGAAATGCCGTCTTTTGTGATCGCCACTACCTCCCCCGGTTCTACGTCGCGGATATATTCTGCTCCAAGTGTTTCCAGCGCACAGGTCTCTGAAGTGATAATATAGGCATTGTCGCGCTTTCCAATACACAGCGGCTTAAATCCAAAGGGATCGCGCGCCCCGATCAGCTTGCGCGGCGACATTACCACCAGGGAGTAAGCGCCCCTGATTTTTTTCATCGCCTTTACGACCGCCTCCTCGACGTTTTTCGAGTTGATACGCTCCCGCGCGATATGGTAAGCGATCACCTCCGTGTCAATTGTCGTCTGAAAAATTGCGCCGCTGTATTCCAGCTCGTGCCGCAGCTCGTTTGCATTGATCAGGTTGCCGTTGTGTGCAAGCCCCAGCGTGCCCTTCACATAATTGAGCACCAGCGGCTGCGCATTCTCACGGGTGCTCGCTCCGGCAGTCGAATAGCGGACATGCCCGACGCCGATATCACCTTTCAGCTTCTCCAGCGCGCCGTCCACAAACACCTCATTTACCAGGCCCATACCCTTGTGAGAAAGCACCTTCCCCTTCGGTCCGTTCGTGTCGCTCACCGCAATGCCGCAGCTTTCCTGCCCGCGGTGCTGCAGCGCAAACAGTCCGTAATAAATTGGCGCAGCGACGTCCTTTCCGTCTAAATCATACATGCCAAAGACACCGCATTCCTCGTGCAGCTTTCCCTCCGGCTCACACTGCTGATGTATCGCTGTTTCCCTCATATTCCTTAAATCCTCCTGCTAAAAACGGGGACTCCGGCACGGCGCATACTCTCCATATGCGCCTGCTGCCGGACTCCCCGTTGAATCCTTCCTCTTTTACGCGCTTATTATAAAGCAGTATCCGCAAAAATGCAATCTTTTTGTAAAAAACTTCTTTACTTCATCGCTTTACTATGATAATATACTAAAAGGTGTGGCGCAGGGTAATCCGTGAATTTCTTTTACGGACGGCATCACAAAATCTGGTTTGGAGGAGAATGATTATGAAAAAGGAACTTGCTTATGTATTATGCGGAACTATGCTGATGGCATCGCTCTCTTTCGCGGGCGTGTCTGCAAATGAAGAGCTGACCTATGCGGTGGAGGCCGGCTCCGCCGGGGAAGCGGCTGCGCAGGACAACGGCTTTAATTACAATTCTGTTGCATCGCAGGCGGATGCTCTGATGGAGGTCGCTTCCGGCACTTCCGACGCTGCGATCATCGACCTTCTGATGGCGGGCGCTATGATCGGCGAAGGCACCAGCTACCCGAATCTGACGCATACCGATGAGCTTACAAGCGAAGAATACGGCGTTGGCTGCCGCAAGGGTTCCGATCTTGCCGCTTACATTAACAACGTGTTTGCGGAAAGTTATGCAGACGGCACCATGGAAGAAATCGCAACCACCTACGGCGTTCAGGAAGCGCTGGTAGAGCAGGCGGAGGCTTCCGGGGAAGCGGAAGCTGCCGAAGATGGCGATGTTGCTTACATCCAGGAAAAGGGAAATCTTATCGTCGGCATCACCGACTTTGCCCCGATGGATTACAAGGATGAAAACGGCGACTGGATCGGCTTCGACGCTGATATGGCGAAGCTGGTCGGCGAAAAGCTCGGCGTGGAAGTGGAATTTGTAGAGATCGACTGGGACAACAAGATCATGGAGCTTGATGCGAAAAACATCGATGTTGTCTGGAACGGCATGACGCTCACCGACGAGGTGAAAGCTGCTATGGAATGCACCAACGCTTACTGCAACAATGCGCAGGTGATCGTGGTTCCGGCCAAATAAAGCGTCAGATAAAATATCACATAACATAATATCACATAACAAGAAAGGCAGAGGGCCGGCGCTCTCTGCCTTATCAAGTCAACAAGGAGATTTCTATCATGCTTTTAAATGTTACGCGGACACTGATGAGCGGACTGGCTACCACCTTTCAGATCTTTATTTTCACGCTGATTTTTTCGCTGCCGCTCGGTCTCATTCTCGCTTTCGGAACCATCAGCAAATGGAAGCCGCTCAGCTATCTGATCCAGATCGTTGTCTGGATCATCCGCGGTACTCCGCTGATGCTGCAGCTTATCATTATTTTTTACGGTCCCGGTCTCTGGCTCGGGCACAATATCTGGAGCGGCAATGAAGCAGGACGCATCACGGCAACCGTCGTTGCCTTCACCATCAACTATGCCTGCTATTTCTCCGTTATTTTCCGTGGCGGCATCGAGGGCGTTCCTGCCGGACAGCGCGAGGCGGGACAGGTGCTCGGCATGACAAAAAGCCAGATTTTCTTTAAGATCACGCTGCTTCAGATGATCAAGCGCATCGTTCCGCCGATGTCGAACGAGATCATCACGCTGGTAAAGGATACCTCTCTCGCCCGCACCATCGCCGCCCAGGAGCTGACCTTTGCCGGATATTCCTTCATGAAATCCGCCGGTCTGACCTGGCCGCTGTTTTACACGGGCGTGTTCTACCTCGTGTTTGTCGGTATTCTGACGCTGCTGTTTAATTATATCGAAAAGAAACTGGATTATTTCCGGTAGGGAGGCAGACACATGGCTATTTTAGAAGTAAAGCATATTGAAAAGCATTTTGACAATACAAAGGTGCTGGAGGACGTCAGCTTTGAGCTGGAGGAGGGAAGCGCGCTTGCGATCATCGGCTCGTCCGGTTCCGGAAAGACTACGCTGCTGCGCTGCCTCAATTTTCTGGAGACGCCGGATTCCGGTACGATCACGGTAAAAGGCAATACGCTGTTTGACGCCAGCCGCACGAAAGCAGAAAACGAAAAAGACATCCGCACCAAGCGCCTGCATTTCGGTATGGTGTTTCAGTCCTTTAACCTTTTTCCGCAGTACACGGCGCTGGAAAATGTGACGCTCGCCGAGCGGCTGCTTGCAAAGGAACGCCCGGATTTTAAGCAGAATAAAAAAGCTATTTTGGAGGAAATCACCGAGCACGGGCGCGCGCTGCTGGCACAGATGGGACTCTCCGAGCGCGAGGGACATTACCCGCATCAGCTCTCCGGCGGTCAGCAGCAGCGTGTGGCGATCGCACGTGCACTTGCCCTGAAGCCCGATATCCTCTGCTTTGACGAGCCGACCAGCGCCCTCGACCCGGAGCTGACCGGCGAAGTGCTCAAAGTTATCCGCGCGCTTGCCGAGCGCAAAACCACGATGATCATTGTCACCCATGAGATGGCGTTCGCCCGCGACGTGGCGGACCAGGTCATCTTTATGGACGGCGGTCTGATCGTGGAGCAGGGGAAGCCCGACGACGTCATCAACCATCCGCATGAGGAGCGTACACGGCAGTTTCTTGCAAGATACACACAGGGGTAGCATCCGCTACCCCTGGCTCATTTTCAGATATTCCTTTTTCAATTCCGCAAGCCGCTCCTTCGCCGGCAGCGCATCCCACTCTTTTGCGAACCGACTCTCCCGCGCTTCCCGCAAAATTGCCGCAGTGTCCGCCTTCATTGCCGCCGCATGGTCGCGATCTGCCTTAATCTCTGCAAGCCGCTCCTGGTAACGCTTCTCCGGCAGGAAAAGCGGCAAAAGCCGCAGATATTTATCGTATACCTTCCGGGATTTTAAGGTGCTGTAGGATTCCCAAAGGCATTCCGCCGCCTCTTCAAAGCGGAATAAATGCGCATACGCTGCCGCCATATTTTCCAGAACAGTCGCATAAAACTGCGTGCCGATCCTTCCCGGGCTGCGCGTAAAGAGAATGTTTTCGTACTCCCCGATCGCGCGCACATACATTCCATAGTTTACCAGATAATCCGCCTTCATTTTTTTACGGACGTCCTGCGATTCAATCTGTACCTGCTGCAGCTGCTCCCGGAAATAAGAAAGCTCTGTGCGCGTCAGATAGCCGCACTCCTGAATAATCGGCATCACAAAGTCCATCGCGGGACCGCCCGCCTCCAGCGCGTTTAAAAGCACCCTGGCAAGCTTCTTAAGACCCAGCTCCTCAGACAGCCAGGCACACAGCTTTTCGTTCAGGATCGTCTCATCCAGAAGGTAGACATTTTCCTTCATGTAATAGCACAGCTCTTCGATCGACCAGATATGGATGCCGATGCTCTCAATATAGAAGGGATGCTGCGCCCGCGGCGTCCCGCAAAGATAATATCCTCCCATCTTCTATACCTCCAAAACACTTTCCCAGACCTTCCCTGACGGCGGATAAAACTCCCCGAAGCCAAGATCGCGGATCGTTACCCGGCAGCGTCCCTGCGCGATAAATTTAAGGCGCATACTAAGGCGCGTCGTCCGCCCCGGACGCTCCGGCAGCCCTTTGAGCATAATGCTGTAGCTCTCCGTCTCTCCGCCCATCATGGAACGCGCGTAAATGATTATCTCATTCGTGTTATCCAAAATAAACTCGCAGGTGTACTCCGCCTCAAACCAGTTGACGCCGGCGTTGATCAGGATGTGCGTGCTCTGTTTACCGCGAAGCTCCATTTGCATACTGAGGTTGTGCTCCACCAGATCCTCGCTCTGATAGAGAAAGCCGTCCAGCTTTTTGCCGACCTCCATGCGCTGCATCGCCCCGTAGCAGGCGCCCTTCGTGTAAAGATTACGTCCCTGGTAAACGCGGCGGCGGCGATTGCTGAAAAGATACTGCAGCGACTCCACCGCCCAGGTTTTGTCAAAGCTGTCCCCGATCAGATAGACCGCAGAGAAGGTATTGCTCTGGAACACCTCCCGGATCATCTCCAGAAACTGTGCGTCACGCTGCTCATTCCACTGCTCATCGGAGCGCGCCCCCTGTCTGCCAAGATCCACCTTTTTCCCTGCCTCCGCACGCACCAGCGCCGGTTTTGTGTGGTAATCAATGTCCATGATATAAGAAGAAATTTTCGTGTCCTCATACTCAAACAGCGCTATCTTATGAACCCACAGCTCTTTTTTCTGATTAAGCGTATAGCAGCAGAAGCTCTCCCGGTGCGTCTGCAGAAACACCGCCTCGCCCGGAATGCCGATCATCTGGCAGGCGTTGCGCAGCGCCTCCGCCCAGGCAAGCGTGATCTCCTTCATGGTGATCATGATGCAGATATCCTCCGGCTTCACGGACGCTCCGATATACCCGACGCAGGTCTTTAAGAAATTCGCCAGCGTCATCTGCCCCAACTCAACGCTTCCCTCAATAAGGGAAAAGAGGTCGGACGGCGTCGGGATCAGATAGCGATCCTGATTCTCCTGTATACTGACCGTCTCCGGCTCCATGCTTCTCTCGCTGTAATAAGAAATCTGTGAACTTTCCCTGTCGAGGTCCAGTCCGATTATTGTTTTTCTCATCTGTCTTCCTCAATCGTGTTAATTTATTTCAAAAAGCTCGTCCACCAGATATTGCTGTCCGATATACTGCTCCCGGATCTCCAGAAGCTGCTTTTTATCCTGTCTCTGAACCGCCTCCGCCATCCGGTTGATCAGCTCGTAGCGCCCGGTGTGGCCGCGATGGGAACGCCTGCTGCACACCATCTTCTGATGCCCGGTCTGCGTTTTTCCGTTTTTCCCCTCGATCTCCAGGTACCACTCCAGCTTATCCTCATAAAACAGCGTGAAGGCGTGTACAAAAATGCCCTCGTAAACATCCGGCATCGACACCGCCTGTTCCTTCTGATCGTTCAGCCGATAATACAGGGTCACATGATTCTCCGGGTCTGTGCGGTACTCCACGATATATTTATCATGCATGTGGAAATGACGCAGCAGCCGCTCCGGGAGCTTCCGGAAAAAGCGGAAGTACATTCCTTTTCCGGTATATTTTTCCAGCAGATACTGCTGCCATTTCTGCTGCCCCGCACCCAGCTTCTCCGCCAGAGTGTAATACCGCAGAAGCGCAAGCTGGCAGACCTGCGGCGCATTGATCTCCCCGATAATGTGCTGCTCTATATAAGTAAACACACTCTTGTCAACCGGCATTTCCCGCACGAAATAGCAGTACGACATCCAGATGACATACGCCCAGCAGATCCTTGCGTTGCCCGCCTTCCGGCAATAAGAGACAAATACCGGCTCCGTCTGCTCCATATCCTGACGGGTATAAAGAACGGTGACGAGAATTTTTTCCTCGATGCTGTAGTCCTCCATCAGGAAGCCACATCCCGCCTTCCAGATCGCCTTCATGCGTTTCGCAGGTCCCTCATAATAGTGCAGCAGATAGCGCAGCACCTGCTCGTCGTACACGCCGTCAAAGAAGCATTTCGCACAGAGCGCCAGCAGATTGGCGTCCTCCTTCTGCTCCGTCTCATTGATCCGGCTGCTGCACAGGCGCACCAGCGTGTGCGGCGCCATATGCTCGGCACCGTATTTGCCTGCCAGCGCATAAGCCCGTTCGCACATGCCCTCGGAAACCAGCAGCTCCGAAAGCTCCTGCATATGGCTATCCGCAAGCTCATCAAAATCTGCCAGTGCAAGATATTCCGAAAGATACCCATCCCGCGGATGTCCGCTATAATAAAGCAGCAGCTTTTCCTGTGTCCTTCTGCGGCTGCTGCCGCGAAGCTGCGAAAGCGTCATAAAGCGGACAAGCTCGCCGGCATTTTTCTCCGTGACCGCCATGTCCTCCGGCATACTGCAGCAATCATAAAGCAGCATTCCCTCCGGGAGCGGCACCTGCTCCCGGCAGTAATCCTCCAGAGACGGTCTGTCGAGAAGCCTGCGTCGCAGAGCAAGCGACGGATCAGCAAGACGCGCACCATCCCTGTCTTCCAGCAAAATACAGCAATCCGGGCCGTAAATCTGTACACAGGCTTTTCCGTTCACGAGCTGCACCCGCTGCTCCTGCCGAAGCTGCCGGTGTACCGCGATCACGTGACGGATACGCGGATTTTCACAGGTGATCTCATACGTAAACAGCGCCCGCGAAAGCCCGTCCGCCATCCTTTCGTTCAGCACATACGGCGTCAGCAGCGCTTCATAGATGAGCGCAAGATCCTCGCTGATACGCCCCTCTAAAAGCTGCTCCTCCATAAACAGCTCCATTGCCTTCCGGTAGGTCTCAAAGGTTTCCGCATCCTTCGCCCGATTTCTTATGATATTCGCATAGAGCGCCGCCTTCTTTGCGCTTCCAAGCGTATTATTGTAAGAAAAATACATGCGCACCGCCTGCGGCAGTTCCTGCACATTCAGATCCTGCGCGCTCTGCGCATAATACTCGTAGAGCCCTGCCAGCCGTATATCCTGACGGACCCCAAGCGCATACCATTTTTCATACTGCGGTCCGTTTTTATGCCCTTTCATCAGAAGCGAGCAGATCGCCGTCAACAGATTTTTGCTCGGATAAACCGCAAAACAGCGGCAGAGTACATCCAAAAGCAGCGGACTTGCGGAAACGCGGCGCAGCGCGATCTGCGCTGCCTGCCCGCAGATTTCCCGGTCGAGCAGATTTTCCTTGCACAGAAACGCCAGAATATGAATCTCAAACGCCTCCAGAGATCGCAGCAGCAGAGGCTCCTTTTTCAGAAGCTCCCAGCCTTCAAGGTACATCACAGGGCTGTGACAGCCGCAGGTATACTGACGGCGCAGCGCGTCCAGGCGCTCGGAATCGCTGCGGAACATTCCGTCGTTTACTTTCAGCATCAGCCACTGCAGCACCCAGTTTTCCTGATTGGCAAGGAACAGATCCTGGATTTTTTTCTGCACATACTCCAGATACTCCTTTTTCTGATCCTCAAGCGTCGTCAGATACAGGTAAAAGCCCTGCCACTGCGCCTCCGCCAGCTCCTTCTTCCGCGCCGGGATCCCGCCAAGAAGCATTTCCGCCTCCACGCTGTCCCCCGCTGTAAACAAAATATAAATGCGGTACAGATCATAAAAAATATGTTCCCCGCCTGCCCGGTGCAGATTGTCAAGACAGGTGAGTGAGATCCCACTCCACTCACGAACGCCGTTTCTGCCCGCCCGATAATCAATATATGCATGTAAAAGCTGCAGGATCTCCTGCCTTTTGCGAAGAGAGCTTCTCTCCGCCGATGGATGCGGCGCATTCAATACCTCTACCACACAGCTCTGTTCGCGGCTCTCAGCAAGTACCGTAATGCGTGCAAAATTGCGCCCGGCATGCAGCCGGTCTTTGTGGATCACAAACCCAATATGATACGTACTGCCGACAAATTCCTCGGTCGTGATCTTCTGCCGCTCGATCTCAAGAAAAGGCGCGTCACAGGAAATCAAAAGCGGTGCAAAGCCCCAGGTATTTTTCGTCAGCAAAAGCTCCTCACGCTCGCCGTCATCGGGATTTTTCAGAAACAGATGGTCGGTCGCCATACTTACTGTGATCGGCTCCTTCTGCCCGAGACCTGCCAGAAACTGCTCCATGCCGCGATATGCCGCCGTCGTTCCCTGCAGCCCCTCATAAAGCGTCTGGCAGTGCGGTCCCCACTGACGCACAAGCTCTGCAAACTGCAAAGAGGCAAACAATACGTATGCCCTGCCAAAATCCTCCTTCGCGAGCTGTGCAAACTCTTCCAGCGTCATCCGCACCGGCTCTTTCTGTTCGCGTCTTTGCTCTGCCGCCTGCAATCGGTAAGGCAGCGTATACTCCCCGGAATCTGCGCAGATTACAAACGCGCCCTCCAACATCTCACCATCCTTCAGACCCGCAGGGTCAGCCCGGAAGCGAAAGGTCTCTTTTCTGCCCGCAAACACCTCCGGCGCGCAGGTCACTCTTGCATTTGTGGAGTAGACAAATCCCTGCGCCAGCCTTCCGCCGGAAGCCTCCACCGAAAACTTTCCATGAAACGGGCGGTCCGCCGCAATCGCTCCCTCGATCTTTTCCACGGAAAGCTGCAGCTTCTCCGGCTCATATTCAAATTTCTCATTCAGTAATTCTGCAATTCTCTTTTTCAATGTGTGCTCCTTATAGCCGGAAGGGCCGCAGCAAATACAGTTGTTTGCGGCAGCCCGGTCCTTTCATCTCTGATATGCTATTCACAGCATTTCTTAATTCAATATCTTCTTCAGCTCATCCATAAACGTATTGACGTCCTTAAACTCGCGGTACACGGAAGCGAAGCGCACATATGCCACTGCATCCAGCTCCTTCAGACGCTCCATCACAATTTCCCCTATAATGCTGCTTGGTATCTCCCGCTCTTCACGATTGAAGATCTCCGTCTCGATGGCATCGATCGTATCATTGATCTGCTGTGCGGAGATCGGACGCTTGTAGCACGCACGAAGCACGCCGCTCTCTATCTTTGTTCGATCATACTGTTCCCGGTTCTGGTCCTTTTTTATAATGATAAGCGGTATCGTCTCCACCTTTTCATAGGTAGTAAAACGCTTCCCGCACTCGTCGCAGAGCCGGCGGCGGCGGATGGAATTATTGTCATCTGCCGGTCTGGAATCTACCACTCTCGTGTTATCCTGGTTGCAAAACGGACACTTCATGCTGCCTTCCTCCTGATCATATAAAAGCCCGCGGATGTTCCGTGCCCCGCACGCCCGCAATCCTCCCCGCATTCTTACATGGCGGAAGGGCTTCTATCAAAAGTATATCGGATTGGAGTCTGGCTGTCAATCGCATATACTGGAGTAAACGCAAAATTTTTTTGAGGTAATCTATGAGAGTATGTGAGCTTCGTCAGAAGGAAGTTATCAATGTGTGTACCTGCGCCTCCCTCGGATGCGTCATTGACGTGGAATTTGACCCAAAGGACGGCTGCATCACGGCACTGATCGTGCCAGGCGGCAGCCGCCTCTCCTGCTTCTGGGGGCACGACGCCGAGATCATCATCCCCTGGCGGTGCATCTGCCAGATCGGGAAGGATATCATTCTCGTCGAGCTCCCCAAAGAAAAAAATAAAGATAAGTGAGATATCACAAAAAAATCTATGATATGCCACAAAGTACCAGGTGATCCATCACAAAAGAATACGTTCCCTACCGCAGAAAGCTGCGCATACTTTTCAGCGCGCTTTTTTCCAGACGGCTGACCTGCGCCTGCGAGATGCCGATTTCCTCGGCGACCTCCATTTGTGTTTTGCCCTCAAAAAATCGCATATTGATAATGCTGCGCTCGCGGTCGCTCAGCCGCTTCATCGCCTCCTGCAGCGCCAGCGATTCCACCCAGTTTTCCTCTTTATTTTTCTTATCGCTGATCTGGTCCATTACATAGAGCGTATCTCCTCCCTCCGAGTAGACCGGATCGTAGAGACTTAAGGGACTCTGGATCGCATCCATCGCAAACACGATGTCCTCCTTGGAGATGCCGATTTCCTCGGCAATCTCGTTGATGGTCGGCTCCTTCAGATGCTTCTTCATATAAGCTTCCCGCGTATAGAGTGCCTTGTAAGCCGTATCGCGCAGCGAGCGGCTTACCCGGATGGCGTTATTGTCGCGCAGATAACGGCGTATCTCCCCGATGATCATCGGCACCGCATACGTGGAAAACTTCACGTCCATTTCTATATTAAAATTGTCGATTGCCTTCATCAGACCGATACAGCCGATCTGGAACAAATCATCTGCATTTTCATTACTTGCCGAAAACCTCTTTATGACGCTCAAAACCAGGCGCAGATTTCCCTTGATGTACAGCTCCCTCGCTTCCATATCCCCCTGCTTGATCCGACGGAACAGCTCGTCCTTTTCCTCATTTGTCAGAACCGGAAGCTTTGATGTATTGACTCCGCATATTTCCACCTTGTTCAGTGCCATTGCAAGAACCCTCCTTACGTTCGTTGTGCGCGGGTGCGCATACGGTTTTCATCTCACAAAAAACAGGAAACATTTTTTTGAGATAAAAATTTACCGGGACGATTAAAAACCATCCCGGTAAAAGAATTCTCACATTGAAACACGTTTATGCGATTTTGCAAAAAATATAAAAATTATTAGACCTTGACAAATCCGGACTTTCTAAACGTTTAATATCTCATAAAATTCCCGCTCATGCCACAGCGGGTGATCGTCGCCCGCGCCAGCTTCGTGCCTGCTCAATCAATGTCTTTTATTTTTCCCGCTTCTTCCTCCGTAATACACTGATTCCTTACCATGCAGGAAAGCACCTGCTCCGTGCGCCGGGCGGCAAGCTCACTGTTCTCATCCGGAGAGTATGCCGAAGGCGCATTTGGAATCCCCGCCAGCATTGCCGCTTCATAGTCCGTCAATTCTCCGGGTAACTTATCAAAATATCCCATGGAAGCTTCATAAATTCCATAATATCCGCTGCCGAAATACAGCGTATTTACATACAATTCAAAAATTTCCCTCTTGCTGTAAGCTGCCTCCATCGCGAACGCCGCAAAGACCTCCGCCACCTTGCGCTCAATGGATTTTTCCTGCGAAAACAGCATATTCTTTGCAAGCTGCTGTGTGATGGTACTGCCTCCTTCCCTGAAAGACAACGTTTTTATGTCTGTCCAGGCAGCGCGGCAGATTGCGATCACATCAATGCCCGGATGGCGCTCAAAACGATGATCCTCCGCGGAAATCACCGCATCAATATAAAACTGGCTCAATTCGTCATAATGAGTGAAATGTTCCATACTGCGCACCTGCTCCACCCGCTCTGCAACAGGCTGCTGCGCGACCGCCTCCCGGTACATTTTGTAACCCCTGAATCCGAAAAAGGCACCGGCTGCCGCTCCCAGGCACACCAGAATCAAAAGTAACATTCCAAAGATTCTTCGCAGGGAATGTTTCCTTTTTATAGAATGTTTTTTATGTGATGTTTTTTATGTGATGTTTTTTTATGATAGCTTCTTCCCATGCCGTCATCCACTCCCTTCCATATTACCGTCTGTCCACCTTCTTTAACAGGTAGTCCGTTATTTTCCAGATGAAAGAAATTCCAAGGAACAAAATCCCGGCTGGCACCAGCAAACCTATGATCAGCGCCCCGCCTGCAGTAAGTATCAGCGTCCGGAGAATCTTCCGGCAAGCGCCCTTATCCTTCCGTTTCTCTGCAGTGCTATCTGCAATACTGCCTGCAATATTATCCGCACAGCTGTTATTTTCCAAAATGTCGTCATTCCTTCCTTTTTAAGTTACTTTCCTATGTCTCATATTCAGCGCGATGAACCCATCTTCCTGTCTGTTATGCACTCTGAATTGCAGGTTGAAGCCCTGGCATACTGCCCCGGCATCCCCTGCATTCTCTCCCGCCTATACCTCAATTATATTTCGCCCAATTAAAAAAGCAACTTACATTATTGTAAGTTGCCAGTTATCGTCAGTGCACTGCCCGCAGGTTGTCCGGCCGCTTAGGAGATCGAAACAGCACTGGAGGATTCCAAATCATGTAATTTCTTACTGCTCTTTTCTTGCCGGAGCGCTCTCGATTTTTTCTGTGATCAGTTTTGGAATCTCCTCCTCCCGACAGCCAAGGGAAAATGCCAGCTCCATATACAAAGAGTGCTCCGCTATCCGGAAATATTTCTCATCGGTCGCCGTCGGCTTCTTCCCATGATTCGCCCGATGCTTTTTCCGTCCGTAAATATCCTTAATAATCTGTACCATCCGCTCACAGTCCAGACTTTGCAGCGCCTCCTTATATTCCAGCTCACGCAGCTTATCATTTTGTGAAAAATCCGTGTCAATATTTGGAATCCGTGTAATGAGATCTGTCGCTTCCTCATAGGTGAGCACCCTGCGCAGCACCTTTTCTCCGCGCTCAAGCGGAATATAGATTTTGGCATTTTTCTCTGCAAGCGGAACAAGCAGATAATACATTTTGTGATCTTTAAAATCCGCCTTTTCTCCGTCCAGAACATCCTCCACCTTACAAACGCCTGAATTATACTTTACCACATAATTATTTACCTCAAACATAGACTACCTCCTAATGCAAAACGTGACCTGCCACTGGCAGTTCCCTTCGGATACATAGCAACAAAAAAACATGCGGCAGGAACAGGATTTACGCAGTTCTGCCACACGTTCTGTATTTAAATTATACCTCTTTTTCGCCAATTTTTCAAAGGCACTTTTTCACAAAAATCAGAAAATCCACTCATTAATTATCAGCCTGCTGCGCACGGTCATGCGCGATGCTCCGCTTAAAGTGCAGGTAAACAGCGTCAGCTCACAGTCCCGGCTGTCTTAGCATGCGCACGTCGTTTTTTCCCTGCTCATAAGGATATACGGCGATACAGTTTTACTACTTCTTCATAATTTTCGCCGTGCAGGAAATAGTAATCTATCTGTTTTTCGCCCTCCGTGTACAGATATGGTCCGTACATGGGAATTGCGCAGCAGAGCACGGTTCCCCTCGCCGCTACACCGATACCGTATCCCTGTGAGGAGTATAGAAGCGGCATCCGCAGCTTTTTGCCGCCAAAGCTGATGTATCTCGCCATCTGGGTCATGCGCTCCGTCTGATCTGCCAGCACGCCCTTCGCCGCAAGCTTTTCGTTTTTCTGCCAGTCAAAATACATCCAGTTCCGGCAGCCCACTGTATCCATCTGCCGCGGAAGCTGTGCCTTTTCCGCCAGGAGCAGCCTGCCCTTCCGGTCGAAAAACTGCAGAGCGCCCGTCTTTTTTTCAACACGCACGACAATTTTTCCCGTCGCGATCTCGACCAGACTTCTGCCTTCCTTCGCTGTCCATACCGCCGGTTTTTCCGGTCTGTAATTCCACCGTCCCGGCTCAAATTCCGGCGACTGTCCACGCAAAAACTGTATGCGCAGCATCGCGTCCTCCAGGACCATCAGACGCAGGATCCCGTAGCTGCTGATCAGATCAATATGTTGCTTTGTCTTTCGGACCATGCGCACAGCACAGTCAACACGGCTGTGTCCCTGCGGGCGGAGAATGCTGTTATCCGGAATGTCGCCAAAACGGTACGGAGACATGTTGATCTCCTCCAGATCGCTCTCCTCCATACCGGTGTCCTTACCGCCCGACACCTTTCTGATGACGCTGCCCTTACCGCCCGACATCTTTCTGATGACGCTGCCTTTACCGCCCGACATCTTTCTGATGACGCTGCCCGGCTTTTCCGTACCGGCAGTGCCTTGTATTTTCATGTCAGTAATGCCCTGTTTTTTTGTGCCGATGCTGCACCGTTTTTTCATGCCAGTGATGCTTTGGTTTTCTATGTCGGTACCCCACGCCTTCCTGTCCGCACCACCCCATGCCTTCCTGTCCGCACCCGCGTCACTTTCGTCCGGATTGCTACCGCCCGCGTCGATCTGCCGCGGTTTCTCAGCCTTAATCGCCTTCGGTCCGATATAGCCGCGCATCGCGCGCTCTTTGTCCCCCTGCTTCGCGTCCAGAAGCATCTGCTCCTGTGCCGTAATTTCCGCATCCGCAAAGCGCCGCCTTTCCTTCGGCGCTTCATTTTCCAGGGAACTCATTCGTTTTTCCTCAGATACCGGCTTCCCGATCAGATCCGTCAAATCTCCTATGTGCAGAACCGCCATCTCATGAAGCGCACGGGTTGCCGCGACATACAAAAGCTTCACATAAGAATCCTCCGCCGGATAATGCTCAGCAGACGGGTGGTACAGCAAAACCGCGTCAAATTCCAGTCCCTTCGTGTATTCCACCGGAAGCACCATTACACCGCTTCCAAACTCCGCCGTCTCCGGATTACAGTCTGCAAGCGGAAGCTTTTTGCCCAGCATATCACTTACTGCTGCGCTCTCGCCCTCATCACGACAGATGACTGCAATCGTCTCATGCCCCGCCTGCAGCCATTCTGCGATGATATCCGCCGCCTTTTGTATCATATTGTTTTCATCTGCACACTTTTCCACACACACCGGATTTCCATGTCGTCTGATGGGGTCAACCGGGTAAATCGGGAAGCTGCCATGACGCAGAATCTCCGTGGCAAAATCCGAGATTTCTACAGTATTACGATAACTCTTTTTCAGCAATCCAAAGCTATCGAAGGTACCTGTTAATATGAGATCCTGCAGATCCCTCCAGTCATTCAGTCCATATCCAAAATAAATATTTTGCGAGACATCACCCATAATCGTATAGGTACATCCCCGCAGGCAGTATGCCAGCGCGCCATATGCCATCATGCCGAAATCCTGCGCCTCGTCAATGATGATGTGACTTGCCTCACGGATCCCATCTGTCTCTTTCATGCGTTTATACAAATAAGCGAGCGCTGCAAGGTCATATACATCAAATTGATTTGTTACATTCGGAACAGCCTTTCCCTTCTCCCGCTGCGTTTGCAGAAATTCCTGATAGACCTCAAAAATCGATCCCTTCCAGATATCCTTTCCGAAATACCAGCGGTATTTTCTTTTCAGCTCCCTTTTCTCCGCTGCGGTATAAGAGACATATTTCCCGGTCAATTCGTTTTCCAGCTTTGCCAGAAGCATCTCATTCAACATATTAATTTTGCCCTGCACGGAAACCTGCGGGTTTTGCGCCCGATACGCTTCAATTGCAGAGGCATCCAGCAAAAGCACGCCTGTGCCGTCACTTGCCATGCTGTCCTTCTCCGGCTGCGCTGCCGAATCCTCGTTTTCCAACCATACATCTTTTATCGGGATCACGCGTCTCTCATACTCCCGGCAGAAATCCTCCAGGTCGTGAAACCATGCATAACTTCCCTTAACGCAGGCATTCTGATCCTTTTTATCAATCGCACAGATCTGGTGGACCTTCGGATTCCAGTCCTCGTAAAGCAGACGGACGAAAAGCTGCTCCATTGTCATCTGGGCCACACCGTACACATCCAGATCCGGCAGGACACTGGTAATGTAATTCAGCAAAATCCGGTTGCTTCCAATGATATAGAAATCCTCCGGCCGAAAATCCTCTTCATAATTATACAATATGTAAGAGATGCGATGCATCGCCACCGTTGTTTTCCCGGAACCGGCAACACCCTGCACGATCAGATTTGTTTTGGGAGATTTGCGGATAATCGCATTCTGTTCCTTCTGTATCGTCGCAATAATCTCGCCCAGCACCGCTTTTTTGCTTTTTGCAAGGTACTTTGTCAACAGCTCGTCATTGGCAACTACGTCCGAATCAAAGAAATCCTTCAGCCTGTCATCAACAATCTCATACGTGCGCTTGCGCTGCAGGTCAATCTCATAAGTTCCTTCATTTTTCACCACATACCTGCATGGACCAAGCGCATTTTCATAATAGACTGACGCCACCGGAGCGCGCCAGTCTATGACCACCGGCTCCACACCGTTTTTCGAAATGCCAACCCGTCCCACGTAATAAGATTCCGCCTGTGAAACATGCGGATCACGAAAGTCAATCCGTCCGAAATACGGCTTTTTTCGCGCTTTCTGACACCGCAGCAGATCACGCCGGTTCTCCCCAAGCTGTGACAGCGTGTTGTGCAAAAGTGAAAGCCCTTCCTTGTCTTTTGGACCATACGTCTCCATCAGATCATGCACTTCTTTCGACAACTCCCGGATGCGCCCTTCCGTACGCTCCAGATTTTCCTGCGCGATCATTAAAATCTCTGATAACTGTTTTTCCTCATCCTCCCGGCGAAGTCCCGGAACCGGACGAAATGTTTTTTTCTGGTCTGCTTTCTTCTGTTCCATCCATCTTCCTCTTCCATATTAGTGCTCTCTCCATTGTACGCCTGTCAGAAAAAATGTCAATCAAAAAGCAACATTTCGGAAGTTCATCAAAAAGCAGCATTCCGAAAACTCATTATAAGCAATATTCCGAAAGCTCCTTCACTGCGCTTTGGCGATTTCCTTTTTTAGCCGTCCAATGATCTTTTTTTCAAGACGTGATATATAAGATTGTGAGATGCCCAGCATATCCGCCACCTCCTTCTGTGTTTTTTCCTCACCGTCATTTTTTCCCAGTCCGAAGCGAAGCTGGATAATCATTCTCTCCCGGTCAGAAAGTTTATCTATCGCGCGCATCAGCAGCTTGTACTCCATCTCCGTTTCCATGTCGCGATAGATCACATCCTCGTCGGTCCCGAGAATGTCCGACAGAAGCAGTTCGTTTCCATCCCAGTCTACGTTCAGCGGCTCGTCAAAGGATACCTCCATCTTTGTCTTGCTTGTTCGCCTGAGATACATGAGGATTTCATTTTCAATGCAACGTGACGCATATGTTGCAAGTTTAATATTTTTTCCGGGATTAAACGTATTAATTGCTTTAATCAGTCCGATTGTCCCGATAGAAATCAGATCCTCCACACCCACCCCGGTATTATCAAATTTTTTCGCTATGTACACAACAAGTCTCAGATTGTGTTCTATCAAAAGTGATTTTGCCTCCCCCGGTTCCTTGCTTCCAAGCTGTTCAATCGCCTCCGCTTCTCTGCCCGGTTCCAGCGGAGAGGGCAGCACCTCGCTGCCCCCGATATAGTGAATATCGTTTGTGCGCTTCCAGAACATATCCGATACGCTCGGAATCATCCGAAACTGAAATTTATTTGGCATAGCCACCTTAATCATCATGTTATACATTCCTCCTGCTACTCTAAAATACGAGGGTGCAATATCATCTGATATTTTCCTCCGCTGCTGACTGCCCTTCTGCTGACAGCAACCAGCACTCTTTTGGTATTCCATGCACTCTCCCCATGCTTTATTTCCATACTGTCCAGCGTTATCGCAGGCAGTATCCCCCTGCCCTCCCCGACAGAATGATAAGGAATATAGCGAAACAAAGCATCCCCCTGCCCGCATAGTTCCATATCCAGAAAGCCGTCCAGTTCCTGTATTTCCGCTTCGCTTAAAAGCCTGCAGATCTCATTGTAATCTGTGATGTGAACCGGTCTGTCTGTAAGCGGATCCGTCAGTTGGTTGCCGCTGTCCAGCAGTCCCTTTAATAAAATCTTTTTTGTTCCTTTTTGAAGCGTGACATCGTACAGGTATTTTGTTTCAGCCTTTGCCCTTCGCCGGCAATTCCACAACAGCCTGGCGGTGCCATATCCCGCCGCTGCCGCCAGCCAGAACGGCAGCTTCAGATATGTCACAAAAATCTGCCAGATACTCCCCAGGAACAAAGACAGGATACCGTACACATAAACCGTCTGCTGCCAGCCTCTGCTTCCGCGTTTTTTTCCTGCAGCATACGCTGTAAGGAAACAAAATAAAATGCTGCATGCAGCAGATACGATTCTGCTTTTATGTATAGGAAGTACGACGATCAGACATGCTCCAACGGCTCCGATCCCGCTCGCCAGAAGCTTTCTTCTTACTGAAAAGGTTTCTTTTTGTATGATTCCGGTTAGCTGCAGAATCAAAAAATTCAGCATCAGATTTTCCAGAAAATAGACATCCAGATAAATCTCGTAGTACAACAAAAAGCCTCCCTTCACGTACCCCTAGTATACGTGAAGGGAGGCATATTATTTGTCAAAACAGCCACCCAAAACCGCAGATTTCCTCGACAAGATGTGACATCCAAATTATATGGTCCTGTAATCAAAGGCATCAACACCGGCGCCGTAGCGGTGTATCTTCTGCAGTATGCTGCGCAGATCCTCCACCGGAACCTGGCCCGGCGCGGAAGCCTGCCCCGCCATGCCGAAGGTAAGCGCAGAACCAAATGTCTCGCCAAGCAGACGGCTTACCACTCCAACTGCCCCCATGGACATCGTGACGACCGGAACCGAAAGCTTCCTGTGCGCTTCTTCTGTTGCTTCCAGCAATATAAGAACATCGGCGCTGCTTTGCGGCATCACAGCGATCTTCGCGATATCACCACCCAGCTCCTGCATACTTTTCAGACGTCTCACCAGCTCCTCTTTTGGCGGTGTTTTTTGAAAATCATGATTGGACAGGATCACTTTTTGCCCTGACGCATGGGCTGCTTCTATAAGCGAGACTGCCGTCTCCCTGTCAAAAAAGAGTTCCACATCAATCGCGTCTGCCATGCCGCTCTCCAAGACCACACGATACATCTGTGCGTACGCTTCAGGAGAAATTTCCTGCTCTCCGCCCTCCCGCTTCGTACGAAAAGTCACCAAAAGCGGCGTATCACCCAGATAGCCCCGCAGCTCCTTTAAAATATCCGGCAGGGTCTCTCTCATCTCTGTACCATTTCCCAGCCATCCCTTTTTTCCCGCACGCTCCGGGAAAACTTCTGTGC
>NZ_JBKXTT010000001.1:93034-97500 GCF_047017445.1 Marvinbryantia sp.
CCTCCCTGCCCGCCGCACGCTCCGGGATAACTGCTGTACCCTCCCTGCCCGCCGCACGCTCCGGGATAACTGCTGTACCCTCCCTGCCCGCCGCGCGCTCCGGGATAACTGCTGCACCCTCCTTGCCCGCCGCACGCTCCGGGAATGCTTCCGGCTCCTCCAAAAAGTCAGCTCTCCACTCGATCATGTCCGGGCCCTGCTCCATTGCGTTGCGGACAGAATATACAATTTCCTGCCGTGTTCTGCCCATCACAGGCACGCAGATTTTGGGGATTCCCTCCCCCAGAATCAGATTGCGGATTTTTACAGTATTTGACATAGCAGACGAATCCTTTCTCTTCCCAATTACCTTCTGTGCATAAACAATATCAGAACTATCACACAAAATCTCCACCGTTTTCTGATCCGGCTCCCCGTGAAAAAACTTATCCAGCACCTTCTGAAATACTTCGCATTCCGGCTTTGCCAAGGCAAATAACGTCATAGAAGATTTCAGCTTCAGGTTATCCGGCCATCCCATCACTTCCTGTGCATCACTGGATTCTGTCTCCAGAAGCGCCTCCGATATTTCCACGAGATTTTGCCCCAGCATATCATCTTCCATATATGCTTTCGCCTCATCCATGTCTCTTATTGCATAATACCTGGCCATTTCGCTGTAACCCAGTCCCGCAATCTGCGGAAAAATAAACCACATCCAGTGGCTGTGTTTCTGTCCTGCTTTTATCTCCTGCAGGGCAGTCTGGTAATAATTCTGCTGTGCACTCCGAAATCGTTCTAAATTATAATCCATGCTCCGTTTCCTCTTTCCCGGTAAAATAACATCATTTTCTGCTTACCATTATTCTACCACAGGTCCGCCTCTTTTCCTACCATAAAAGAAAAAAGCCATTTCTAAACCAACAGTTTAGAAATTATTGAACTAATTATACCTGTGATACCTTCCATGTTCAGAAATTCGTGCTATGATATAGATACGAAGAAAATGGAGGAACACAAAAATGAAATTATCTCTTGCCGCAAATATCAGCAAATTACGAAAAGAACATTCCATGACACAGGAACAGCTGGCGGAGGCATTGGGCGTCACCTTTGCTTCTGTCTCAAAATGGGAGCGTGGCGTAGCGACACCGGAGTTAAATCTGATTGCGGAAATGGCGGATTTGTTTGAGGTATCCATTGATGCGCTGATAGGATATCAGTTCCGGAACAACGACAGACAAAATGTGATCGCAAGATTAAAGCAGTATCTCCACGACAGAAGCAGCGAAGATGTTTACGCAGATATTGAAAAATCGCTGCAGCGCTATCCGAATTGTTTTGAGATAGCCTATTACAGCGCGCGGATATATCGTGTAAGAGGTCTTTGTCAGAATAAACCCGAATACTCCAGAAGAGCACTTGCTCTGTATCAACGTGCGTGTATGATGATTGGACAGAATACCGACCCGGAGGTCAGCGAAATCTCTGTCCGCAATGAAATGGCAGATATTTACCTTACGCTTGGTGAATACGATAAATGTCTGGAAATATTGAAACAGTACAATCCCTGCCGCTTAAATCATCCGCTTATCGGGCAGACATTGGCATCCGCATGCGATGACCCGAAAGGAGCTTTGCCGTATTTATCAATGGCGCTGCTCGACTTAACCAGAACGCATATGTCAATCGTTACGGGATATCTCAATGTCTATTGTAAAACCGGGAATTATCAGGACGCACTGCTTCTTGTGGACTGGGCGCTTGCATTCTACCCCGGACTGCGGGTTCCCGGAAAACGAAGCTACATGGACAAAAGTGAAGCCATTCTCTGGGCAGTCCGGGCGGAGGTCCTATTGTCACTTAATAAAAAAGAGGATGCCATAAACAGTCTCCGTCAGGCAAAAACGATTGCGCTGCTGTTTGACGAAGCGCCCAGCTATGACGCATCAAACATTCGCTTTTTCTCCTGCGGGACACCTGCAACCGCTTTCGATGATTTAGGAGAAACTGCAATCATCGGGATTGACAATCTCATAGCAAAACATGAAAAAAACGAATTATCTGATTTATGGAGGAGGGTCAAAGATGAATCACAAACACAAATCTGCCAGTAAAAAATATATCGCCCAGTTTTACAAAAAGAATCATGCTTCCTTTTTGATTGCCCTGATTTCCTCACTGCTGACTGCCGCTCTCAACCTCTGGATTGCATGGATGCTGCAGCAGATGGTTGATTTTGTATCGGGTGTTTCCGGCGCTTTTGGGTTGCCTGTTTTAGTCTGGTACGTTGTCAGCGTGGTCGCAGCGATTCTTCTTCTGAAAGCAATGAGTTACTTTTCCCGGCCGCATTTTATGGAAAAGGCGATGAGACAATATAAAGATTATGCATTCCATAAGCTGACCCAGAAGAACATTTCCGCATTTTATGTTGAAAATACCGCGAATTACATATCTGCATTTTCCAATGATGCCGCGACCGTTGAGAATGGTTATTTGGATATGCAATTCAACATTTTGTCTAATATTATCATGCTGACCGGTGCATTACTGATGATGCTTATGTATCATCCGCTGATGACAGTTATCGCCTGCGCATTTTTCCTGCTGCCCATCGGCGTATCCTATATCACAGGGAACCGCATGGAAACAGTGGAAAGAAACATATCCGAGAAAAACAGTAAGTTAATTGCCACATTAAAAGACAGCCTGAGCGGTTTCTCTATAATCAAAAGCTTCAAGGCGGAAAATGCCATCTTTGATTTGTTTGCACATAACAACACCGCCGCAGAACAAGCCAAATGTAAGAAGCGGAAGCTGGTAACGGTCATCGGCTGTCTGGCAAGCGTGGCAGGGATTACCGCACAGCTCGGAACGTTTTTAGCCGGTGCCTGGCTCGCTTCATCCGGTCAGGATATCACACCGGGCATACTGATTGCTTTTATTAATCTGACAGCTTATGTGATTCAGCCAATCCAGGAATTGCCGGAACAGCTCGCATCGAGAAAAGCGGCAATCGCACTGATTGACAAACTCGCTGATTCTCTGGAAGGCAATGTACGTGATGAAGGTATGCACATTCCAAATCAGTTAAACACCGGGATTACGATGAAAAATGTTACGTTTGGTTATGATGCAGAATGTGATGTTCTGCACAATATCAGCACTGCCTTCGATGCCGGGAAAAAATACGCAATCGTGGGAACCTCCGGCAGCGGAAAATCTACGCTTCTGAATTTGCTTATGGCGAGTCACGGAAACTACTCCGGACAAATCTGCTATGACGGACAGGAAGTAAAGGACATCAGCAGTGAATCGCTGTATGACATCGTTTCGATGATTCAGCAGAATGTCTTTATTTTCAACGCCTCTATCCGCGATAATATCACGATGTTCCATGAGTTTCCGGCGGCGGAGGTGGAGCGGGCAATCGAGCTTTCCGGCCTGTCAAAACTGATAAAGGAGCGTGGTGAGGACTATCTCTGCGGAGAGAATGGCAGCGGATTGTCCGGCGGCGAAAAACAGCGTATCTCCATTGCACGCAGCCTGCTCAAAAAGACAAAGGTGCTTCTTGTTGACGAGGCAACCGCAGCCCTGGACGCCGAAACCGCCTGTCAGGTATCAAGTGCGATTCTCGGACTGGAAGGTGTAACGGGCATCGTGGTTACGCACGCCCTTAATGAGACTCTGCTCAGACAATACGATGGCATTATTACGCTGAAAAATGGCTCGATTGTTGAATCGGGAACTTTCGATGAACTGATTGCAGAGAAAGGATATTTCTATTCGCTGTTTACGATTTCCCAGTGATGCTCCGTCCATGAGCCATCCTGGTCAGCCTGGTCAGTACCTTGGTTAGTATCCTGGTCACTACTGCTAACCAGGCTCTTAAACATAACCATAATATCCTCTCGTTAATTGTATGATGCCGGGGACAAAAGTCCCCGGCTATGACGCCTGCGGATTGCAGCACGCAGATAGTTTCTTCATGGTCTCTTTTTTTGCTTACAGCAGCTCCTTTACCGCCAGCGCGTCCGCACATGCCTGGCAGTCGCAGTAAAGCGCACCCTTTGCTTTGATGTCCTGGGCGTGCGCAAGAACAGCTCCGGTCTTTTCTCCGAATACCTTTGCGCCCATATCGGAACCGGCAAAGGCAATCAGACCATCAATGGGCGTAACATCCGCATCAATCTCCGCAATAAGCGCTTCCTTTGCCGCGGCTTCTTTTTCGGTTCCCACAGCGTCCAGATACGCCTGTCCCGCAGCCTTCAGCTCTGCGCAGCAGGAAGGCGCGCTGATCATATCCTGTATCTTTTTGATTACTTCACTCATTTTGGTACCTCCTTCTGAAATAAAATGATATCTACAGCCGTTTTTATCATACCACAATTTATATAAAATGGAAAGATTTTCTCCTGCTGTTTTCGCCTTAGTATAAGCCATTTATGATAATGTCCTAGTATACCACATATGAAAATGTCCCGGAT
>NZ_JBKXTT010000001.1:101337-473669 GCF_047017445.1 Marvinbryantia sp.
GGGCTGTTTTATGGCAGGGATTCTCTAACATGTCTTGTTTAACTAAATGACATTGGGAGTGAACAGTAACCGGGCTTCGCGACGCAGCAGGTGTTTGAGACCGGCGCAAACAGTACACAGCTTCCATCTTCTCCTTGCCGATTTCTCCGGGTGGGCGTATAATACCCTTAGCGTTTCCCGCTCGCGGGATCTGGCGCTGCAATAACACAGCGCAAAAACATAGCATTTACAGATAGAATTTTACAGACAGGAGACTTAAATCATATGATTACCGGACACACACGTCTGACCGGGCTTCTTGGAAGTCCGGTCGCGCACAGCATTTCCCCCCTGATGCACAATAAAGCCTTCCAGCTTCTGGGGCTTGACTATGCGTATCTTTGCTTTGAAGCGAAGGAAGCAGATATGGAAGAGGCGATAAAATCACTTAAATTTTTGAACGCACGCGGCTTCAACTGCACGATGCCGGTAAAAATCCGCATGTGCGAGCTTGCCGACAGGCTTTCCCCCGCCGCGGAAATCATCGGCGCTGTCAATACGGTCGTCATTGAGGACGGCGTTCTGACCGGGCACAATACCGACGGCATCGGCTATATGGCGGCACTCCGGGAGGCTTCGGTAGATGTTATTGGGAAAAAAATGGTGCTCCTGGGCGGCGGCGGCGCAGCCACGGCGATTGCCGTGCAGGCTGCTCTCGACGGAGTTTCACAGCTTTCGCTCTTTAACCGCAGGGGACGTTCCTGGCAGCGCGCGCAGAAGCTTGCGGATACCCTGAATGACCGCACCGGCTGCCGCGTTTCCCTGTTTGATATTGCCGACAGCAATACGTTAAAAAAAGAACTGGCTGACAGCTATCTTCTCACCAACGCGACGCCCGTTGGCATGGCGCCGGATACCGGTGTCAGCCCGGTTCCGGACGTCACAATGCTCCATGAGGAGCTGATTGTCTCCGATGTCATTTATAATCCGCGCCGGACAAAATTGATGGAAGACGCCCAGAGCCGCGGCTGCCGCACATGCAACGGATTGTATATGTTACTCTACCAGGGCGCGGAAGCATTTCGTCTCTGGACAGGATGTGACATGCCGGTGGAAGAAATCAAAGCAGAATTTTTCAAGTAAAAATCTATCAAAAACTTAAAAATAAGAGCGAGCAGCCAACTGGAAATAACCACGCTCCCAACAATCCAGAGCATAAGAAACAAGGATAGAAAATGAGAAAACATGAAAAGCATTCCTCTTGTGATAATATTCTGATAAAGTTAAGATATAATAAGCAATGCGAAAGGAGTGTATAAACATGATACAAATTAGACCTGTTTCTGACCTTAGAAATAAATTCCCAGAAATTGAAGCCATTGTAAACAGTGGAAAACCTGTATATCTCACCAAAAATGGATATGGAGCAATGGTCGTATTAAGTCTGGAAGAATATGCAAGCCTGACTGACAGTATCGAGATGAAACTAGATGAAGCTGACAGACAGGCGGCAATGACAGAAGAAAGGCTCTCCCACGAGACAGTTTTCAGTAATGCAAGGAGTTCGGTGCATGGAAAATAAATCCATCAGCTCAGGTATTTACCACTGTTTGAACAGGATTTGATCAGCACAGCGAATTACATTACCAATGTTTTAAAAAATGAGGACGCAGCATTACGATTGATTGATGATGTTGAAGCCGCTATTTTAGAAAGACTGAACAATCCTGTTGCTTTTGAGCCGTACCATTCTGCAAAAAACGTGACTATCTATCCTATCGAATCTATGTAAGAAACTATGTCGTCTATTATGTGGTGATTGATGATGTAATGGAAGTACGCCGCTTAATGTATGGTGCAAGAGATACGGACAGACATTTATAACAGAATAAAGATTCACATGAGCAGTAAATCTATAGAGTTTGCTGCTTTTTTCATGGAAAAGAGAATTCTATATGCCACAATTCAAGTCAGCAACCACCAGTTCAACTGGTGGTTTGACATTGTTACTTGTCTGCTCAGTGCGCCGCCATCAGCTCCCGCACAATGTTGGCGTCGGTGGGATAGGCATAGAGCCGCCGTCCGATTCTCTGGAATTTTTCGCTGCCTCTTCCCAGAACGAGAACCAGCGTTTTTTCCGTTCCGGAACCGGCTTTCTCCAGCGCGCTGCGGATGGCGATTCTGCGGTCCGCTATGCAGTCGCAGGCTCCCCCTGCCATTTCCACATAGCTGCCCACCTCGTCGGCGATCCTGCTCTCATCCTCCATGCCGGGGTCGTCCGATGTCACATAAACATAATCCGAGAACATCCCAGCCAGCACACCGAGCTCCCTGCGGCGGTTGAGCGCCTTGCCGCCCGGACAGCCAAACACCGTGATAATCCGGTGAAAGCTCCGGTATTCCTGGAACACCGTCTGGAACAGCTTCTGGAAGCTGAGCTGATTGTGCGCATAATCCACAATCGCACAGACCTTCTTATCCCCGCTTTCAAAGACCTCCATCCTTCCCGGAACAGTCGTTTCCGCCAGCGCTTTTTGCATACAGTGTACCGGTACACCATACACCTGTGCGGCGGCAATCGCAGCCACAGCGTTTTCTATATTAAAGCTCCCCCTCATTTTCAGCGAAAACTGCTCCGTAAACTGCGGACAGGTGACTTCAAAGGTCTGCTTTCCATCCTTTTCAGGCAGAATCCGGTAGCGGAGCTGCGCCTCATGATGCTGCCCGAACGTCACCACGCGCTGCGCCTTCTGCGCTTCTTTCAGAATCTGCTGCGCATAATCGCTGTCCAGGTTCACGCACGCCGTGCCGCACTGTCTGAGCAGAGACAGCTTCGACTGGAAATAATCTTCAAAATCCCGGTGCTCGCCCGGACTGATATGATCCTCCGATATATTCAGAAAAATCCCCACCTGGAAATGAAGCCCGTCCACCCGGTGATACTTCAGCGCCTGGCTGGAGGTCTCAATCGTCATGTATTCGCTTCCTGCCGCCCTCACCCGCGCGATCAGCTCATAAAGCACCGGCGCCTCCGGCGTCGTCATCACCGCGTCTGACCGGCTGCTGCCGTCAAAGTTTTCCACACTGGAAATAAGCCCGGTTTTCTTTTTTCCCTTTTCCTGCTGCCATTCATCCAGCATTGCCCGCAGATACCACGCCGTCGTCGTCTTTCCCTTGGTTCCGGTGATTCCTGTGAGCTTCAGCGCCTCCGGCTCATATTCAAAAAATGCCGCCGACACCACCGCCATCGCGCGCCGGATATCTTTTACCACAAAGCCTCTGACTGTTTTCGGCGTTCCCCAGCGTTCCTCGCTCATATAGGCAATGCAGCCATACGCCACAGCCTCCAGCAGGTATTCCGGCAGAAACTCCGCCCCCTTGCAGATAAAGAGCGTGCCGGGAATTACTTCTCTGGAATCACACGTAACCCACGTAACCGGCGCCGCCTCTTCATTTTTATCCGCACGGCAGAGAAGCCCCTGCTCCCTCAAAATCCGCTCCACATCATGCGTTGTAATCATGCCCGCCACTCCTTTTCTGTTTCATTTCTGCAGAAAGGATAACTCCGGCATGCATCAGAATTTCTTCAAAACTGTATCAGAGTTGTATCTTTTTTTATTTTTCTACCAGTTTTCACTTCCGTTATAATATCCGTCTGTATACAGTACATCGCAGAACAGCTCTGTATCAATCAATCCATCGATACTCTGCCAGTAGCTCCCGTCTGTATCCTCCTTGTACAGACATTCCATAAATACGCCGGGACTCTCTGTCGGTCCGAACATCACGGCAAGTCCGTAGCCTGCGACCGAATCCGGATATTCTTTGAAGGACTGGTAATTCTCCCCTTCAATCAGGCGGCGCTGTGCTACTGTCCGGAAGGAATCGTATACAATATCCGCCTCCAGCTCCAGATACCCCGGAGAAGAGGTCACTACCGCACGGTCCGCGCCGCAGACAGCGGCAAAATCCATTCCGGAGATATCCGGGCTTACCTCAAATTCCCGCGAGCCATTCTTCACCAGATTTCTCTGCAGATCATCCAGGGAGGAATAGCCAAGCTGCTTTGCCATATACTCCCGCACCCCGTTCCCGACCGCCGACATGTAGTACGCTTTTTTCGTTTCGGCATCCAGAACCATCGTGACGCATCCGTTTTCACTATTACCCACAAATAAATCATCATCCAGCGAGAAGGAGAAGATTGCCACCGGAATCTCGTTTTCTCCCGCAATGAGCGTCCTGCATTCTATCAGATATACTACCCTTTTTGCTAAGTCAAGCTGTTCCTCCTCCAGTGGAAGCAGTCCGTTTGCACACCAGATTTTTGCTTCTTCCTCACATGCCTGAATATACTCATCCCATTCCGACGTGACGGTATAGTACCATCCCTCGCCGTTTTCCCAGAAAAAGTCGGTGCATGCCTCCAGCTCCTGCCATCTGGAAATCTGGTCCAGCTCAGCCCCGTCCAGGAAATCAATCTCCGCGCGGTCTGAGAGCTGCACCTGCCCGATCAGCCGGCTATCCTGCCAGTTACCATAGGCTTCCGGCAGAAACCAGCCCGCCGCTATGCACAGAGCCAGAACAAGAACTCCCGCCGCATACAGCAGAATCGTTTTTATTTTCTTTTTATCCGACATCTTTCCTCCTGCGCCTTCTCTGCTCCTGCCATTTCATCTGCGTGTTTCTCAGGCAGACCGTGATTTTGGTTCCCCTGCCCTGCTCGCTCTCTATTTTCCAGAGCGCCCTGTGAACCTCCAGGATTTTCCGGCAGAGCGCCAGCCCCAGACCGGCTCCGCCTTCCTTGCGCGCACGCGATTTATCCGCCATATAAAACGCTTCCGTGATACGGCTCAGCGATTCCTGCGGTATTCCGCGTCCTTCATCCTCCACTGTGATGATATAGCCGGCACCGTTTACAAAGCCCTTCACCCAGATATGCTGTCCGCTCTCAGACGCCTTGCGGGCATTATCGATAAAATTGATAAATACCGTGGAGAGCAAATCCCGGTCGCCGTAAATAACGCCCTTCTGCGCCTGGATTTCCAGTAAAATCCCCTTTTCCTCCAGCGCCGGAGCCACCGCCGCGCCTACCTCCTGCAGGAATTCCTGCACCGGGATTTCCTTCTGCTGAAAATCCTGCCTGCCCGCCATCATCAGCTCCAGCAGCTTGTAGGAAAGCGACTGCAGACGCTTTCCCTGATGGTAAATATAATTGGCGCACATATCCGTCTCTTCCCTGGAGAGCTCCATCTGCCGCAGCGTGTCCGCATAGCCGATGATGGAAGTGAGCGGCGTTTTCAGCTCATGCGCAAACGCGGAGGTAAACTCCTCCTGTCTCTCCACCTCGCTCTGCAGCTTCTCCATCTGGACGCTCATGGCATCCGCCATCCAGTTGAAATCCGCCGCCAGCGCACCGATTTCATCATGGCTCTTCACCTGCGCGCGCACGCCGTACTGTCCCCCGGCAAAGCTGCGCACCGCCGTGGAAAGCTTTTTCACATTCTTCATAACGGCGAAAATGACAAGCAGAATCAGCCCGCCCGCCGCCAGGCAGACGAACAGCATCGCCGTCTGGTATCTTGCATACATCTCCGACCGGCTGGTAAACAGCTCGGAAATGTCCGCCGTCGTCTCTATATACTGCGAAAAGCTGGTGGCGCTCATGACGACCAGATACATTTTGTCGTGCCACTTTACCAGCTCATAGCCGGTATTGTTTTCCGGCGTCAGGCTCTCCCGGATATTGTGCTCCACCTGCATACCGGTATCCTGATACAGAACGCTGCCGCTTTCGTCGTAAATCCGCGTATTCGTACCCTTTTTTCCGTCATGCTGGTAGAAGCTCTCCACCAGCCAGTCCACCGACACCTTGGCAAGCTGCTTCTTGGAAAGATTGTGCCGGGTAAGCTCATAGGAATTCTGAAAAAGCTGGTTTTCCGCCAGGCAGCGCCCGATTTCCTGCTGCAGGCTCCTCTGAAAGCTGTCCTGGATTACCCAGGAGCCTGTCAGAGTGAGAAACAGGATAAAAATCGGTGTTGTCAAAAAAAATAGTTTCCAGGATAATTTCATTGGTCCTCCTGTTATCTTCCGCCCGGAATTACACCTCCAGCCGGTAGCCTACCTTATAAATAGCGGTGATGTGTTCCTCCAGACCGAGTTTTTTCTTTAAGCGCTGCACATGCAGGTCGACGGTTCTGCCCGCCCCGCTGTATTCGCCGCCCCATACGCTCTCATAAATGGTTTCCCGGTACAGCGCACGGTTTTTGTTGCGCAGAAATAAAAGCAGCAGCTCGTATTCCTTGATGGTAAGATCCACTTCCCTGCCGCCGCGCTCCACCCTGCGCGACTGCGTATCAATTTCAATGTCAAACAGCTTTATCCGCTGCTCCGTTTTCTTATAGCGGCGCAGTACCGTCTCCACGCGCGCCAGCAGCTCCGCAATCTCAAAGGGCTTTGCGATATAATCCTCCGCGCCCAGCCGCAGACCCTTTACCTTCTGCTGCGTCTCGCCCATCGCCGTCAGAAAAATCACCGGAATATCCACCGATTTTGCATACTCCAGCACCTCATAACCGTTTAGCTTCGGCAGCATGATATCCAGCAGAATCAGGTCATAGCTCTTCTGGGCAATCTTATCCGCCGCCTCCTCCCCGTCAAAAGCCAGCTCACACTGGTAGCCCGCTTTTACCAGATTCATCCGTATGAGGTTCGCAATGGCTTCCTCATCCTCCACAATCAGTATTTTAATCACTTTCTCTTCCCCTTTTGCGTCTTTGAAATCGCACCCTCGTATAAAACTACTTTCATCATACCGTAGCAGGAATAAAAAAACAACCCCGATTTGCCAAACGCAAAGAGACGGCAGAAACCTCTGCCGCCTGAAATTTAAACCGTTGTAATGATTGCTTTTTTACTGCCTTCCTGCATAAAAGTTATGTTGGATAAGTATAACTCTTTGTCTTTTTCAATATATTCTGCCAGTTGCGTTCCTCCCGCAATACCCTTAGAATATGAACTTCCTTTTTTTCTTCCATGAGAATGTAAAAAATAATTGATGGCGGGAATGGCTTTTTATGAATAGTATAATTCCGATACAGGATTCTCGTTTTAGGAAATCCGCCGCCTATGTAACCAAGCTTTTTCATTTCCTTTTTTATATCCTCCTGGAAACGGTCAGCCCGGTTCTGTCCAAACTCAGCCTCGATATAGTCTGCAATATCAGTCACATCATAAATTGCTTCCCAGGTCAGGATCACTTCACATTCTTGCATTTCTTCTGGCGTCTCTCAATTCTGTAATTTTTTTGAAAGCATCCTCCAAAGGTAATTCTCTGCCAGCTTCCATATCGTCAATTCCTCTGTCCAGCATACGCAAGAAAGATTCGTTTTCATGCAGTCTCTCTGTCTGTCTGCTCTTTGTCAATTCCATGCCATCACTCCATCCGTTCTGTTCCATAATAGTCTATGCAGATCAAAGTTTCTTAGTCAGAGTATACCATAGAACCAACATTTCTACAATGAAATTTTTGAGATCAGACAGGGGTAAAAGCGCAAAATCTTTTTCCCTTTAGCTCACCTCTCGTTTTCTCCATATGCTCCCCGCCAGAAGGCTTCCGCCCACCGCCGCTGCTGCCGCCGCGGGAACGCCAAGGGCCGCGTAGAAAAGGTCTCCCATCTGCCCGATCCCCATGAGCAAAGCGAACTGGAGCTGATATGCCGGAAGCAGACCGAGGATTTTAAAGAGCGGAGCGCTTTCCGGCATAGTCATAAACAGCGGAAACGCAAAGAGGAACGCTGCGGCGATCAGCGAGGTGGTCTGATTTTTTGCCGCGGCGGAGACGGCAAGTGTGATGCCCGTGAGCATAAGAATGCCGCTGACAGCAAGGATCGTCTGCCAGATAAGCATTTCCTGGCAGCTTATCGGAAACGGCATCCATTCCTGGTAATAAACTCCGCAGAACCGGGTGCTTGCCTGCAGACCCTCCGTTCCCATCGCCAGAAAGGCGCCGGTAAAATTTCCGGTAAGCACCGCGAGGACTACTGCCAGGGACGCAAGGAATGCGGCCGTTATTTTCGCCATCACACATTTTGTTTTTCCAAACCGCGCCGCCAGCAGAAGCTGCTCCATCCCGGCGTATTCCCCGGCAAATACCGGACTTACCATCAATACGCAGAAGATTGCTGCTCCCAGCATCATTTTCGCAAGCAGTCTGGAAAAATCCAGCCAGCCGCTGTTGTAGCCCACCCGGATTTCCTGGTCACCAAAAACATCACGTACTGTTTTTCCGTTCCAGGTTCCGTCCTCCTTTGCGAAGTATGCATGAACCGCTGTCTGGATGGAATTTTGCCCGATATACATCACATGTACACCCTTCCACATATTGATCTGCTCCTGTGAGGGCAGAAAATCCCTAAGCATCTGCTGCACCTTTTCATCGTCCAGCACCCCCTCATATTTCCTGGCGATTTCCTGTTCGTATGCCGTTTCCTCTGCCGGAAATTCCCCCACAAAGCTGATGATATTTAAGCCCGCCAGCACAACCAGCGCCGCCAGAATAATCTTCCTCGAAAAAATTTTTTTCAGCTCAAACCAGATTAATTGTCTCATGACTCTTCCTCCTCCCCAAAATAATATAAATACAATTTTTCCAGGTCGTCCGTCATCATTTCCGTCCGCCCGGTATAAACGATTTTCCCGTTCTTCATTATCAAAATGGTGTCCGCCGTACTCTCCACATCAGATACAATATGTGTGGACAGCAGCACGATCTTGTTTTCTGCAAAAGAATGCAGCAGATTTCGGAAGCGTATGCGCTCCTTCGGATCAAGCCCCGCCGTCGGCTCATCAAAAATCAGGATTTTGGGATCGTTCAGCAAGGCCTGCGCAATTCCGAGCCGCTGCTTCATGCCGCCGGAAAACCGCCGGATCTTTTCTTTTCCTCTTTTTTCAAGCCCCACTGCCGTCAGAAGCTCCCGGCTTTTTTTCCGCGCCTCGTTTTGATTCAGCCCCTTTACCGCCGCCATATAAAGCAGAAAATCCTCCGCTGTAAAGTCCGGATAATAGGGAAACTGCTGCGGCAAATAGCCAAGCAGCCCTGTATAAGCGGCTCCCATTTGCGAAACCGGCTTTCCATCTAACCGGATCTCTCCCTCTGTCGGTTTCTGCAATCCGCACAGCAGCCTCATAAACGTGGTCTTTCCGGCGCCATTTGCGCCCAGTAAACCATAAATTCCGTTAGTCAGGATCAGATTTAAGTGATTCACCGCCGTCTTATCGCCGTATTGCTTTGTGAGATTCCTTGTCTGTAACTGCATATTTCTCCTCCTACAATGTCTGAAAATCACGGGGAACTGTCCTTCAAATTTGAAGCACTGCTTTTTCACGCTCTGTTTTCCGCAAAAAAACTCTCCCCGTGTCATGGAGAGAGTTTAAATCATAAATTTCTACTTTTTATCAACTTTCCGTTTTTTTCTGAAAAAATGCCGTTACCTTCGCGCCGGGATTTCTGTTTGTGATTTCCAGCCAGCCGCCATGCTGCCGGCAAAGCACTCTGCAAATATAAAGTCCAAGCCCGAAATGATCTGCACCGTCGCTTTCTGCCGCGGTCCTGTTTTTCTGTTCACGGTAATAAGGCTCCGCGGCGTTTTTCAGTCCCTTTTCCGAAAAACCACCGCCGTCGTCCGCGACCGTGAGCAGTAATCCGTCCTCCCTTTCCTGTACCTGTACCGCAACATAAGTCTGCGCATAGCGCACCGCGTTCGAGAGCAGATTTTCAAATACCTGCTGCAGAATATCCTCATCCATACAAAGCTCCGCGGACACTGTCTGATCATCAAAATGCAGCTCCCTGTCATACTGCGCACAGAGCACCCCGGCGCTTTGTTCCATCGTTTCCAGAAATTTCTTCAGCCGCAATATGCGATAATCCGGCGCGCGGTCCTCCAGCCGCTGGACGCTGCTCATGCTTCCGGCATAATTCTCAAGTCTCCTTATATGCTTCTGCATCATGTCCGCCGTGTGCCGTTCCTGCTCATTTCCCGTGAGCTGAAGCATCTCATTGCAGCCGCGCAGAACAGTCAGCGGCGTGCGCAGATCATGTGCAAATGCCGCATTCAACCGTTTGCGCTCCTCCATCGCCCGCCACATTTCCTTTTGATTTTTCTCCAGCGCAGCACGCATCAGCTCGAAGGAACCGCAAAGCCTGCCCATCTCATCCGCGCTGTCATATTTCACAGAAAAATCCAGATCATTTTGTGATATTTTCTCCGACGCCTCCGTGAGCAGCGCCAGCGGACGCTTTAATTTTCTGCGGTAAAAGAGCATTGCCGCCGCCAGCACGCATATCGCTGAGTACACCGGCGTTAGCAGCATCGGAAGGTTCTCCAGAATATCCAGCATCCGGTCTGCCTCCTGCGGAAGCGCCCGGGGCGTTTTATAAACATATGTGCTCCCGTCTCCAAGCCGCTGTCCATCCTCATTAACCAGATAATAACGCTCCCGCTCATCCGGGTATTTCGCATAAATCGCGTCAATCCCGCTCTGACAGACAGATTCGGTAATTCCGACAAGGAAAACCGCAAGCAGCGCAAACACGGCTATGTAGCAGGCAAGGCTTTTTCGCAGAGACATGTTCTGAAAAACTGACTTTAGCTTACCCATTTGTAACCGCACCCCCAGACCGTTTCGATGTAGGTTTTTTCCGAAACTGCAGACAGCCGCGCACGGATACGGCGGATGTGCTCGGCAACCACGCCGCTGTCGCCCTCCCCGTCATATCCCCATACCTTCTCATAAATCCGCTCTTTGTCGAACACCTGTCCCGCATTTACAGAAAGAAGCTCGATGATCGCAAATTCTTTTTTCGGAAAGGAGAGCGCTTTCCCATTTACAAAAACCTGCCGCTGTGAATAATCAATCGACAGCTCCCTGCCAAACCGGACACTCGCGCCGCTTATCCGGCGCATCTCCCGCCGCAGATGCGCAGCAACCCGCGCCTCCAGCTCCGCCAGGGAAAACGGCTTGATAATATAGTCGTCGCCGCCCACTGCAAAGCCCTGCACCTTGTCACTATCCTCAATGCGCGCTGTCAGAAACAGGATCGGACAGGACACAAAGCCCCGGATGCGCCTGCATACCTCCATGCCGTCCAGCTCAGGCATATTGATATCCAGCAGGATAATGTCCGGCTGCTGCTCTGCCTTCCTCAGCGCCTGCGCACCGTCCGTCGCCGTCAGCACAAAATAGCCGCGGCGCTCAAAAAAGCACCGCAGCATCTCCACAATATCCGGTTCGTCATCTGCAATTAAAATACGGTTCATGGGTGTCTCCTTATGATTCTTTCTCTGTTACTCATCCGACAAAGTCAATTTCTTCATGACAGATCAATTTAATTTTATTCTCTTTCTTGCGTAGCTTCAATATAAAAAATTTTAAAAATTCATTACCTGCAGGATCTGCCATCGGTAGCTTCCTTCGGAGGCACGGCAACACAAAAGCCGCCCGTGCAAGAACAGAAATATTCCTGTGCGGGCAGCCATTTTTATAACCGCCATTTCTCATGCCAGCGGATCACCGGCTTCTCCCCCTGCCATTCTACCGGCAGCCATACATACCTTGATTTCCAGGTGTTATCCTTATGCCGTGTTTCCACTTCCGGCAGCGGCTGCGCCGCCCTTGGGCTTCCATCCGGCCTGTAGTCCTTAAAATGACGCTCCATGCCGGATATGATCTGCTTTGACATTTTCGGAACCAGCCATCCCGGTTTCCACCTGTCCGCGCACGCCACATACAGCTCTTTTCCCGGTATCTTCAGCACACTGGTAATCTGGCTGTTAAAGGTGGCGTGGCTCTTATCGCCGATGCATGGATCGCCCAGGTCTTTATATTCCCCGTGATAATCGTCAAATACACACACCCTGCTCGCATTGGGGAAATAGCCGCTGGTACCGGAGGTAAATAAATACTTTTTCCCATTCCGCTCAAAAAATACCGGAGCCTCCCGCGTATAAGGCGGGAGCAGGCCGTCATAGTGTACAGAATATTCGCCGGTCACACCGGTAAAATCCTCCGTCAGACTGGCGCAGATCAGCTGGAAATGCGGGCGCTCAAAGAAAATATATCCCCGCCCGGTTTCCTTATCCACATGGAGAGCAAAATCACCGGTGTCCATCTGCAGCGGTTTATAAATTTTATGCACGAACGTATAGGGTCCCTCAAATTCATCCGCCTGCAATACAGACATAAACTGACAATCCGCATGTTCTCCGCCTGCCATGATCTTCAGCCATGCCACGTACTTCCCCGTGCTTTTACAGTAAAGGATATGCGGACGGTCCATACAGTAAGTGGGATGCAGAGGACTGCTCAGATCCTCCGGTTCCGGCGGAATAATCAGGCCCCTGTCCGTCCAGTTATACAAATCCAAAGAAGTATACAGCCGCACGCCCCAGTGCCAGATCGTTCCGCCCTTTTTCGTCCGTTCCTTATTTTCTCCATACCAATAATACAGCTTTTTTTCTTCGTTATAAAACACAGAAAAGCCATGCGCCTGAATCGGTTTTCCAGCAGTATCCAGCCATACTCTGCCCGGACGAATACAGTCATAAGTTTTCATCGTTTCCACCTCCTGTAAAATATGGACATTTTCCTCTCTGCTGCATGCTCATGAACGCAGGTTGCTGCGCGGCTTACAGGAAAGAGGACATTCGCATTCCGCCTGGCTGCTTACGTTCGAACTCATGGCAGCCTGCCGCTATCACGCAGCGATCCCCGTCCGGAAATATCACTTCGGCAGTGGTATTTGCCGGTACTATTATGGTATAGCGCACGCCATCCTCTGTCCTTGTCCATCTGCTTTCTATCTTTCCATAGATGCTCTGATAGCCTGCCTCCGCGTAAGTCAGCGTGCCTCCCGGCACAGGCGCTATTTTAAAATGGTTCTCACCATCCGGCCGGATGCCTGCCACCGTTTCAAAGAGCCACTGACACACTGCGCCGGGTGAATAATGATTCCGGCTGACCCTGCCTTCCCAGTCCTCCCAGATCGTCGTAGCCCCCGCATTAATTTCCGCCAGCCAGCCGGGCGCCCGTTCGTTTTCCAGCATTTTATATGCCGTTTCCGTATAGCCTGCCTCTGTTAAAACAGGAAGGATGAAGGGCGTGGAGAGAAATCCCGTTCCGACGCAATACGCCCCCTTCTCCACCGCCTGCTTCAGGCGCTTTTCCACATTGGATTTTTTCGCACCGGACAGCAGGCCCAGCGCCAGCGGCCGCACCAGCTTTGCCTGACGGTCCGTATCGATCGTGCCGCTTTTCAGGAACAGATAATCATACGCTTTTACTGCCCCATCCGCATATTCCGCAAACAGCTTTTCATCCTCCTGCTGCTGCAGCTCTCCGGCAATTTCCGCCATACATGACATCGTATAGTGCAGATATGCGGTAGCTTCCTCGGTATGCAGCGCACGGTGCCCGGCGGTAATTTTCTCCTGAAACTCCTCCGGCTCCAGCCACTCCCCCAGATGGAATCCCTTTTCATAAACATACTTGTTGTAGGGATTCGTTCTGGCTGCTTTTTTATTTTTGTGGCCGGTATTTTGTATCATAAACATGGCAAGCTTACGCATCGTCTGATAATTCTCACGCAGGATTCTCCGGTCGCCATACCGTTTCCAGTAGCGGTACGGCACCAGTACGACCGCATCGGCCCAGCCCACACTGGCGCCGGTATTATCATACATGAGAGAAAGTCCGTTATAAGGAACGACCGCACTTAAGCTTCCGTCCTTTTTCTGTCCATCCTTCATATCGCGCAGCCATTTGCGGAAAAACGGCGCTGTATTCATCAGATAAGCGCCTGTTTCAAAGAAAATCTGGGCGTCCCCTGTCCATCCAAGCCGCTCTCTTGTCGGACAGTCGGTAGGAACATCCAGAAAGTTTCCCTTCATGCTCCAGAGCGTATTGTGAAATAATTGATTTACCTTCCCGTTGGAGCACCGGAAGCTGCCTGTCTGCTCCATGTCTGAATAAACGGCGATTGCTTCAAACGCTTGCGGGTCAACCTCTATTTCTGTCTCAATCAGCGCATACCGGAAGCCAGACACGGCAAAGGCTGTCTTATAATGGTCGATGCCGCCGGAACAGGTGAACAGGATCTCCTGCTTTGGTGTCATCTGTTTTTCCCCTGGAAGCTTTCCGCCCATGCCGACAGCGAGGAATACCTCTCCCAGCTTTCCCACTTCCCGGACCGGTTTTACAGACTGTATATTTTTCTGCGTAAATTCTCCCTTTTCATCAAGCATTTCTCCCAGACGCAATTTTATCTGCTGCCCTTTTTCTCCATGCACGGTAAAAGATAAAAAGCCCGCAAGATTCTGCCCAAAGTCCAGAACCTTTTTCCCCGCCGGCGTTATAATAAGTTTCGCCGGAAAATGCTCCTGTTCCGTCGGGCAGACATTATCCGCCGCAGCCAGAATCATGTCCTCCGGCGCTTTGGTCAGTCTCGCTCTCCCGCGGTAAGAAGGTTTCCGCCTGGCATCATAGATTTCCCCATCCTTCAGGTCCGCAAAACGGTATGGTCCGTCGTTGCTCCAGCTCCAGCCATCGTCGCTGATGATGGTATTGCGGCTGCCGTCCGCATAAGTAATCTCCATCTGACAGAAAATTCTGCTTTCCCTTCCGAAAACATTCGTCATACCGTAGCAGCCGACGCTTCCCCGGTACCAGCCGTCTGCCAGCTGTATCTCCAATGTGTTATAAGCCGCGAGGAAATCCGCCACATCATACGTCTGGTACTGCAGGCGTTTGCGGTAATCCGTGCATCCGGGAGCCAGACAGTATCTCCCCACACGCCTGCCGTTCAGCCTTGCCTCATAAAGGCCGCAGGCTGTGATATACAGTCGCGCACGGGCAACCGTCCCCTTCACCGGAAACGTTTTCTGAAAACAATCCACCGGATAACGGACATTTTTTCCCGGACGGTAATCGCCGGTCATCCATTTCGCCGACCAGTCTGCCTTCTTTAGAAGCCCAATTTCAAACCAGCTTCCCGACCATTCGCCGGGATGATCGTTTTCATCCCAGAGGCGCACCTGCCAGTCGATGCGATCCCGGCTCTGCAGTGGTTTTCCCCCATAACAGATATGCGTCATGGAAGCCGATGCCACCTTCCCGCTGTCCCACACCTTCTCACCGTTTCTCCTGGCAATGATCTGATAGGCAGTCTGTACTGCGCCGCCCTCACAATTCCAGTAAAACCGCGGTTTCGTAATGCCAAGCCCCAGGGGCCTTGTCAGATATTCTGTCTGCAGACGGATTGCTCTCATAGCCTCTCTCTTCCTTCCTGTAATTATTTGAGAACAAGTGCTTCGTCACACCGCTGTGACGGCAACGCTTTCTGTGCCCAGCTTCTCCCCCGATACGGATATCTTTATCTTCCCCGGCTGCGGTGCATAGACCACTGCCAGCGCTCTGCCCTGATAGGCAGTAAAGCTGCCGGCATCATACCGCTCCTGTGTGCAGGGATCGGCGCTTCCGAAGGCAAGCAGCGTGCCGCCTTCCACACTGACCGAGAGCTTTTCATCCGCATTCGATTCTACGATGCCGTTTTCTCCGGTAATCTCCACCGGAACATATACAATGTCTCCTGCCTGTATGACCGCCTCCTCCGGCTTCAGAGTGATACGGAATTTCCCCTTTGCCGAAGACAGCGTGCTCTCCCCAAGGACCGCCCCGTCTGCATCATAAGCGACCGCCCGCAGGGTGCCCTCTGCGTATCTTGTCTTATACACGGCTTTGCATTCCTTCAGCCGCTTCTTTCCCAGTGATTTCCCATTCAAAAACAGTTCCACACCGGCTGCCCCGGCATAGATCTCCACCTGCGCCTTATTTCCGTCGCAGCCTCTCCATGACCAGCTTTCAATCGCATTGGTGCCGCGCCATACGGATTTTGAAACGCGCACACCCGGATGGTTCACCGGCCGGACCGCGATGACCGGCTTATCCGCGCGCTCCCAGACCGTTTCCGCATACCTGCAGGAGGCGTCCGGATTTCCCAGAATATCGATCACGCCCGTGCCGCCCAGAAGCCACGGATACGGACGGTTAAAAGGCATTCCCCCCGTATAGCTCCACGCTCCCAGCCCGGCCTCTCCCAGATAATCCCAGGCTGTCCACATAAAATCTCCCACCAGATAGGGATATTTTTTTACCTGCTCCCAGTTTTTATAGATTTCATACGGGAAGGTCTCGCTGCCAACGATCACCCGCCCAGGATGCAGCTTTCCCTCCAGCGGATAGCGGCCGGAAGCGTAATTATATCCGGCAATATCCAGCGCATCCAGTATCGGTGTGGTGACCATATCCACCTTTTTCGAATTTCCCGCTTTATTCATCCCCGGTCCTACCACGGTCGCCATCATGTTAAAAATCAGGCTGGCGTTTTTCGGCTCTTTGCTGTCATTTGCAGCTTTTTTCTTCTCTTCCTTATCCACGTTATCATACTGGCCTTTTCCTTTGGCATAATTCCCCATAATCATCAGATTCATGCCGCCGGTGACTGCACGGGAAGCATCCAGGCTTTTCACGAAAGAAATCATTTCTTTTCCCAGCTTTACTCCCTCCGGCTTTCCCGGTTCGGAGACTTCGTTTCCAATGGAATACATGATAACGGAAGGGTGGTTATAATCCCGATCGATCATGGCTTTCGTATCCGCCTGCCACCATTCTTTAAAGTCCCTGCCGTAATCGTATTTGCTCTTTCTCACGTACCACATGTCAAAGGTCTCATCCATCAGATACATCCCGTACCGGTCACATGCCTCCAGCATGGCTTTCGAAGCAGGATTGTGGGCAGAGCGGAGCGCATTAAATCCGTGTTCCTTCATGATCCGGACTCTGCGCTCCTCACTTTTCGTCCAGCATGCCGCTCCGAGGATACCGTTATCGTGATGGATGCACCCTCCCCGAAGCAGCGTCTGCTTCCCGTTTACCAGCAGTCCCCCGCTGCTCCACGTTATCAGACGGATGCCGAATTTTTCCGTTACCGTATCGCATACTTTGTCCTGTTTTTTCAGGGACACCCTGCACTCATAGAGGTAAGGCGTCTCATCCGACCAGAGCTTTGCATCCGGTATAGCAAGCTCTGCATTCCGGCCGCTTCCGGATGCAATCACCCGCCCCTGCTCCAGAATCTCCACCAGGATTTTTACTTCATCGGAAGCACTGGCGTCCGTCTCCACCCGGATACGGGCAGGCGCAAAGGACAGCGTCGTGATGCGCACGCCCTGATACGCAATATGCTCTTTGGGCGAAATCAGCAGCGAAACCGGGCGGTAGATACCGCTTCCGGTGTACCAGCGGCTGTTGGGAAGCTCTGAATTATCCACCGTTACCGTAATGACGTTTTCCCCGCCGTATACGAGAAATGCATCCATGCAGATGACAAAGGGCACATATCCATACGGTCTGCCGCCAGCTTCTCTTCCATTAATGAATACCTTGCTGTTACGGTATACCCCTTCAAATTCAATGGAAACTGTCTTCTCCCGCCACTCGTCCGGAGCTGTGAAACGCTTCTCATACACATATTTTCCTCCCGGAAAGTATCCGTGAGCGCCGCCTCCCGGCACATCCGGCCGCCTCTCCTCATGAATCATGGCGTCATGGGGCAGCGTAACGGTCTGCTTCTTCGTGCTTCCTTCTTTCCAGAATATCCAGTTATCATTAAACGTTTGTCGTTTCATAATTATTACAGACTCCTTTTTCAGCGATATATTTTGATCAGATGTACATCATTGACTCCCAGTACAGCCGCCATATGCAGTCTGCCGTCTTTATAAGTATAGGGCTGCTCCTCCTCCGCCAGAGAGGCGGCTTCATCGATTCTGGCGGCATCCGCCGGTTTCATGTCCATCGGACTTCCCATTTCCTGCCAAAGCTTCAGGGGATTTCCGTGGTCTTCATCAATTTTCTGTACCGTCACCCGCTTCGGCGCATCGCACAGAATTTCTATTTCCGCAGTTTTGACCGGCAGCCTGCGGCACTTCAGGTCGAGACGGTACAGCAAAAGCTGCAGCCCTTCCTCATTTTCAAAAGCGCCCAGCTCAATCTCATTTTTTTCCGCCTGTACTTCAATGCGTGTATCTCCCACCTGGCGCAGAAGCGCAAAGGCATGATACACCGGCTTCCGGATGCCGTGAATGGTCAGCAATCCGAAATTCCCCGAAAATTCCTGCGGAAACAGAAAGGATTCCTCAAAAATATCAGAAAAGCACCAGATCGAGCTTCCCTGCAGATGTCCCTCCACATCCAGAATATTTTTCACCGCATTGGCCGCCAGCTTCCTCGTATCATTATGGGGCGCCCCGCAGCAGGAGGCGGCATTCCATTCCGTATAAAACAGCGGCAGCCCTCCCGCCTGCTCTTTGACCGCTTTCACATTATCGGAAAATAAGGTTTCCGGAAAATCTCTCGTTTCAGAGGAATCCTCAAACATCAGCCGGATTCCCTCGTTGATGCTCCCGCCGGGATGCTTTCTTATCTTCTTCATGCCGCCGCATACCGCTTTCACCAGCCCCTTCATCATGCCGGCGTCATGTCCCAGCGGCTCGCCCATATACTGATGCGTGGAACAAAAATCTATAGGAACCCTGTGCGTCCGGCAGTAATCCACCAGTTCCTTTACCCAGGAATTAGTCGCCGTGGCAGGTCCTCCCACACGAAGCGTCCGGTCCACTGATTTGATCGCTCTGGCAGTGTGTGCGTAAAGCTTAAAATAATCCTCCTGGGTGCCGCTGAAAAATGTTCCGATATTTGGCTCATTCCATACCTCAAAGTACCACTGTTCTACCTCTTCTTTTCCGTAACGGTCAAGGAGAAAACGGATAAATTTTTTGACAAAGCCCTCCCACTCCCCATAATCCTTCGGCGGCGAAATACTGGCTTTATAGCTGAAGCCAAGCTGCTTTTAGTACCATAAAAGTGTAGTAGTTAGAGAGTAATTAACTCTGACATCTGCACTTATTTTATTATAATAGGGGAAGCAGTTGGTATGGCATGGGCTTTTTTGGATTTTTAACATCCGTCAATAAAACCGTCAACCAACCCCTTATTATAAATATTCGCTTAGGCAGGTTGATACTCTATGAGAGCTTTCGTGTAACGAACTAAACTGAATCGTAATAAGTGTGGATGGTTTTACTGATTGCTAATAAAAATTTACCAAGGTTGTAGGAGGTTATTATGATCAGTGTAGGAATTGATGTGGCAAAAGGGAAAAGTACGGTATGCATACTGAAACCTTGTGGGGAAATTGTCAGCAGGCCGTTCGACATCTCCCATGTAGAAAAGGATTTGGGGGAACTCGCGGCTATGCTTCTAAGGTTTGACGATGAAGTAAAAGTTGTTATGGAGGCAACTGGCATCTATCATCTTCCAGTCCTTACCTATTTACAGGAAAAAGGACTGTTTGTAGCTGTTATTAATCCATACTTGATGAAAGTATACCGCAGCGGGGATCTTAGAAAGGCAAAGACAGATAAGATAGATTCCAGGATTATTGCTAATTACGGCATTGAGCACTGGTTTACGATGGCAGAGTTCAAAGCATCAGGTGATGTGTATGGAGAACTTAAGATGCTGGGACAGCAATATAGGCACTATATGAAACTGCATATCATGTCCCTGCATGAATTGACGCATTTGCTGGATTATACAATGCCTGGAATCAAGGGGATGCTTGCAAGTTGGAATGAAGGAAACCGAAAGGATAAATTGAGTGATTTTGTTGAACGGTTTTGGCACTATGATACTATCACATGTCTTAGTGAAACAGAATTTATAAAGCAGTACACGTTCTGGGCAAAAGAAAAGAAATACCATCAGAGCCAGGACAAGGCGAAAGCCATATATGCCCTGGCCCGTGAAGGCATTCCTACCTTATCTTCAGAAACCCCATCCGTCAAAATGCTGGTAACTGAAGCGGTCCGAGTGCTCAAAGAAGTTGATGCAACTCTAAGCATAATCTTATCACGAATGCAGGAATTAGCAAAGAGCCTGCCGGAATATTCCGTTGTGAGGGGAATGGGAGGCGTGGGAGAAGTTCTGGCGCCAAAGCTAATTGCTGAAATTGGTGATGTCAGGAGGTTCCATAGCGGAAAGGCTTTAATAGCATATGCGGGAATAGATACTCCGCCTTATGAATCGGGGCAATTTGTTGGTTCTAATCGAAAGATAACTAAACGTGGGTCGGCGGCTCTGCGTAAAGTCGGCTATGAAACCATGAGATGCATAAAAACGCACCCAAGGCCAGATGATCCAGTTTACCAGTATATAGTCAAAAAAGAATCTGAAGGCAAGTCAAAAAAAGCTGCTAAAATAGCAGGGCTGAATAAGTTTCTCAGAATATATTACGCACGAGTTAAAGAAGTCTATACGGATATAAAATAAATATCAAAATGAAAGACTGCAAAAAGGCTGCCTAAATGACAGTCTACTTGTTGTACCTAATTTTATAAAAGAAAAATATTCTAAAAATCTGCAAAAAACTATTGACTTTTCTTAGCAGGTTTTATTGCGGGCAAAAAGCGCCGGCATAAAAGACAGCTCCACCAGAGGCCGCATCCCGGCGGACAGGACATTATCATAAGCCAGACCAATCTGATTAAACGAGACGTCTCTGAATTTTTCCATCCCCGGCATCGGAAGATAACTCTTCAGGTGGAGAACCACCTTCATATCCTCATCGAAAATGCCATGAAAACGCACCCGCTCTATCCCCAGCTCCTCATGCACCCGTTTTAACTGCGCCACATAATCTGTGCGCAGCGCCAGCGGTGCATGGCCGCTGCCAACACAAAACTGATAATGCCGGTCAAAAATATGGCGTTTTTCTTTTCCTGTGATTACATATGTCATAGGGATCCCCCTCTCTCCTGCTATTGATTCAGTTCCGCCAGCAGCTTGCGCAGCTCCTCCTGCTTCTCCTTCGGAAGAAAGCCATCCAGCATACCAAGCGGCTGCCCCAGCAGCACCTGCACGCCGCCGGTTCCTCCGGCAGCATTTCCCGCACGCTGCGCAAGCATATCGATCGCAGCCAGATTGACGCCGCCGGGAAGCTGCTCCAACATCGCCGCCATTTCTTTTGGAATGAAGCCTGCCGCCGCCATGCCCTTTATCATATAAATGATATTCTCATCCAGAAACCGGCGTCCCTTCGGACTCTTCGCAAACTCTCCCATCGGGATACCAATGTGATAGCCGCCTGCCGGCGGAACCGGCTCCGCCTCCATCTGCACCTCTGCTTCCAGACAAATATCATGCGCGTTTTCTCCAATTTGAATGGTATATTTCCCGCTTTCTGTGCGCCACTGATGAACCGTCGGATTCCAGTGGGCAAAGGCACGTTTCTGCAGAGTAAAGGTAACCGTTTTGCTCTCCCCCGGAGCCAGCTCTACCTTGACAAAATCCTTCAGCTCCCGCACCGGTCGGATCATCTCCACCTTTTCCGGAGCGACATACACTTGAACGACCGCTTTTCCCGCTCTTTTTCCTATGTTGGTTACCGTTACCGCTGCTGTTAAGTCTTCCCCTTCCGTCAGTTTCTTTTTATTTAACTGCAGATCGCTGCAGCGGAAAGTCGTATAGCTTAACCCGTGTCCGAACGGAAACAGCACCTCCTGTTTTTTACTTTCATAATAACGATAGCCGACAAACAGCCCTTCATTATAATTCACCACACCGCCCTCGCCAAAGTAATACAGATAAGATGGATTGTCCTCCAGGCGCTTCGGAAATGTCTCCGGCAAATGCCCCGAAGGGTTCACGTCTCCATAAAGCACATCTGTCACAGCCTCCCCGACGGCCTGCCCTGCCAGATAGCATTCCAGAATCGCCTTCGGTCTGTCCACCCACGGCATCTCCACCGGAGAACCATTGTGCAGCACCACTACGGTATTCGGATTCGCCGCGCATACAGCTTCAATCAGCATATTATGCCCCTCCGGAAGGCGCATATGGCGGCGGTCCACTCCTTCCGATTCCATCCCATCCGTGAGACCGGCAAACACCACCGCTATTTTTGCCTGCTTTGCTTTTTCGATTGCCTGTGCAAGCAAAAGCTCGTCTGTCCCTCCGTCGTGACGGCATCCCGCGGCATATTGTGCCCGGACGCCGCGATGCTCTGCCGCTTCCAGGGCGCCGACTACCTTAAAGCTGTTGATATGACTGGAGCCTCCGCCCTGATAACGCGGCTCCTTTGCAAAGGGACCGATAAACGCCACGTCCGCTTCCTCTGCCAGCGGCAAGATATTGTCTTCGTTTTTCAGCAGCACCACAGACTGCCCGGCGATCTCCCTGGCAAGGGCATGGTCCCCTTCGTAATCAAATGCAATATTCTCTCTGTGCTGCTCTGCCGCCCGGAACGCCAGCTTCAGCAGACGGATGCAGCACGCATCCAAAGCTTCCTCACTCAGTGTTCCATTTCTGACAGCCTCCACAATCAGATGATCCGTATCCTCCGCCGGCATCGTCAGATCACAGCCCGCCGCCACCACCGCCGGACGGTCATGCGTCGCACCCCAGTCACTTGTCACCACTCCTTCAAAGCCCCATTCCTTCCGCAGAAGGTCTGTGAGATATTTCCGGTTAGCGGTAGAATACACGCCGCCGATTTTGTTGTAAGATGCCATAACCGTCCACGGCTGTGCCTGCTTTACCACCGTCTCAAAAGCCGGCAGATAAATCTCGCGCATGGTCCTCTCGTCCATTTCCGAGCTGGCATCCATGCGGCGGTGCTCCTGACTGTTGGCGAAAAAGTGTTTCAGGCTCGTTCCCACGCCCTGGCTCTGCACACCTTTCACAAAAGCTGCCCCCAGCTCGCCCGCAAGATACGGATCTTCCGAAAAATATTCAAAATTCCGCCCGCACAAAGGGCTCCGTTTGATGTTTACTCCAGGTCCAAGAAGTACATGAACGCCGGTGCTCTGACACTCCCTTCCGAGCGCTTCCCCCATACGGTAAAGCAGATCCCGGTCAAAGCTCGCTGCTGTAGCGCAGGCCGCCGGAAAGCATACCGCAGGAATACTTGCATTTTCTTCCAGAGAATTTACCTCTCCCGCCTGGGTCCGCAGCCCGTGAGGTCCATCGCTGGTGTGCACCTGCGGTACCCCCAGACGTTCTACTGCCTTTGTAAACCAGTTATCTTTTCCCGAAGTAAGACCTGCCTTCTCCTCCAGCGTCAGCATAGAGACCAGTTCCCCGATTTTCTTTTCTGTCATAACCATCTGCTTCCTTTCTGTAATCCCGTCTGAGCGGCGTTTCAGACCGCCGCTCTGATCAAACAATGCCGGATTTATTTTTTCCGGTTTTTCTTCGCTACCTTTGCTTCTTCCTTTGCCCTCCGGGCGGCAAGCTTTGCCTGGTATTTTGCTTCTTCCGTCTTAAAATCCAGACCCTTTTTCGCACATTTGGCCTTTAATTCCTCAATGCGTTTTTCCTCCGCCTGCCGGTCAAGCTGCTCCTGCTCCATAGCCGCCTTTTCTTCCGGCGTATAATACACCTCTCCCCGCGCCTCCGCTTCCGCCTTGCGCCGTGCATTGATGTCCGCCGTCATCTGCGGCACCTTATCTTCCACATCATAAAACTTCATAATCAGCGAACCCAGCAGAAATCCGATCATCGGTATTCCCGCAAAGCACCATGCAAAAAAGGTCTGCATTGCCGGCGGCTGATTGATGACGTCCGCCGTGGACGCCGGTGCGATATAGCCAAAAGCATGGATCCCGCTCAGGATAATACTCTGACCGATTCCGGCTGTCACGGTAATAATAATGGCATATACAGAGGCAGAAAAGCCGTCTGCGCGGAATTTATTCACCCATTCAATATGGTCAAGAGCCTCCGCGAGCTGCGCCATCATACAGTATGTCGGAAGCGCGCCGAAGGATTTGATAACAAGCCCCACCATGACAAGCGTAAAACTCCCCGTATTGGTAAGGATCAGCAGGCTGCCTGCCGCGCTTGCCAGAAAACCGACCTGCGCCACGCGGCGTTTTCCGAATTTATGTACCAGCGGCCAGAGAATCACGATCCCCAGTCCAAGCGGAGCCTGGCCAATGGCATTTACAAGCACCTGCAGACCGGTACCTCCGTCCACAGAGTTGCTGAGTACCCAGTTGCAGAAATAAAGCATACTGTTTGTCTGCAGAATATTATAGATATTATAAATTACGATAAAGCCCATGATAAGCAGCCAGTATCTGTCCGTAAAACACGCCTTAATCTGTTTGCTCATGGGCACGACCTCTGTCCGGTTCTCGCCGGAGTCATTAATCGCTTCCTCCGTCACACGCTCCTTTGTAAAATAATATTCAAGCAGTGTCGCCGGAATCGCCAGGATCGAGATCGTGCTCATCATCCTGATCCAGGTATCCTGCGCGCCGGTTCCAACGCCAAACTTCTGAATCATGATCGGAAGAATAATCGTCACCAGAAATCCCGGTATCATATTCATGCCAAAGCTCTGCATCATTGCCAGACCGTCACGCTGTTTTGTATTCCGGGTGGAAAGCGGGACCATCAGACTATGGCTCATATTATAGATGGTAAATGCCAGCGCAAAAAACAGATTATAGCTGATAATGATCCAGACAAGCTGCACCTGATAAGACGCTTTCGGCACCATAAACAGCAGACATCCGGTAATCGCGATCAGAAATCCGGACAGAAATATCCAGGGTCTTGCCTTTCCCTGGCTGGTGCGTGTCTTATCAATGATGCGTCCCATGATGATATTGGTAATCGCATCAAGAATCTTGGAAAAGACCGGCATAAGCGCCAGGAAGGTTCCCGCGATGCCAAGCACGTCCGTATAAAACTGCGTAAGATAAGTACCCGCCACCGAATAATAGACCATATAGAGCAGACACGGCCCAGCAAAATAGCCAAGCCACATTTCACTTTTCTGCGTATTCGCCGACGTAATTCTGGAATTCATAAACCTTTTTGAAAATAATCCTGTCTTTTTCTTTGCTTTCATCGTGTTTTCCTCCCGCTTTTCTGTCAAAATGTACATTGTGACTAAATGATAACAAAAAGACAGGAGAAACTGTTATAACAAATCGGCTTTTATTATAATAATTCCGCTTTTATTTGAAAATAAGACTGATTTATTGCTAAAATAGCGTTTTTATGATAAAATACAAGGGCGATGATTGCTGTATTTCAGAGCAATGAAATGAATTGACATAAGAGGAGGGTATCCTTATGGAAACCGAAACCAGATTATCTCTGTTCCGTGATATGATTAGCTGCTGTCATAATCTTTACCTGTGGACCTATGACAGCGCGTTCCATCTGATTACCAGCAACTGCCCCGAACAGACGATTATCGATAATTTGTTTGTGATGAACCGCAGCAGGGACGATTTCATCCGGCAAATAGCCGAGCAGGACACGCCTGTTATTTATACAAATGAAATGGGGCTGATGTGGGTTATGACGCCTTATTTTCTGGATAATGAGCTGCTGCGCTTCTATATTCTGGGACCGTTTTTCGTAGACGATATTCCGCCAAAAAGTCTGGAAGCACAGTTAAATAAGCACAATCTGAGCGTCCCCCTGCGTCAGGAGTTTATGCTTTTCCTGCACAAGCTGCCGGTCATCAGCCTGAGCCGCATTTTCGAGTACGCGATCATGCTGTACTTCTGTATTACTGAAAAGAAAATTACCGTCAGCGCTCTGCGCTATCATGAAAACACCCGGAAGATCAACGGGGAATTTATCCAGAGGGAATCGATGGACGCCCACGGCACTTACAAGGGCGAACAGGAAATGCTGCGGATGGTGCGGGAGGGTGATCTGAATTATCAGTCTCATATGAACAAAATGTCCATAACCGGACATCTTGGCAAGCTGAGCAATGGCGACCCGCTCCGCCAGATGAAGAATGCGGTATTGGTCTGCATCACATTGTTTTCCCGTGCCGCCATTGAGGGCGGACTGACGCCGGAGGTCTCCTATACCCTGACAGACCACTATTTCTAGAGTGTGGAAGCCTGCACCGCCATCACGGACCTGGTGGAAATTGCCCACACGATGCAGGACGATTTTATCCAGCGGGTACACCGCTGCCGCACCAGCAGCCTTTCGCAGCCGGTACGCGCCTGCTGCGAATATATCAGCCTGCACCTGGAAGACAGGCTCTCCCTGTCCATGTTAGCCCGCCAGACAGGCTACACGGAAAACTATCTGAGCAAAAAATTTAAGCGGGAAACCTCGCTGACTCCCAACGAATATATCCGCAGACAGCGGCTGGAGCAGGCAGCCTTTTTGCTCCGCACAACTCAGGATGATGTGCAGAATATCAGTGAACGGCTGCAATTTTGCTCTCAAAGTTATTTTGCAGATCATTTCCGCAGATACTTCGGCGTCACCCCGACGGAATACCGGAAGCAGGAAACACACTAAATCGTTTAACGGCAAAATCCGCCTGCACGGTATAGTTGCTATATTCCGCTGTATTGCTCTCACTCAAAATCGGAAAAGCACTTGATATCGTTTTCCTTCAGTGCTATAATGCTCTTAAGTTAGCTATGGCTAACTTCCGGCATACTTATGAAAATGCGGATCGTGCGGCTGGACTTTTGCAAGGGAGGCAACTAGGCGATGAAATACTTTGAATTTGGCAAAGATCACCGGGAGCTGATGGTGATGCTCCACGGCGGCGGGGTGTGCTATCGCGGGGCATTGCCGGTGGCAGAGGAAATGGCAAAAACCTATCATGTGGTGCTGGCAGCCTACGACGGCTTTAATCCTGATGAACCGGAGACGAAGTTTCATTCTGCGCAGGAGGAAGCCAGACGGCTGGGTGACTACATCGTGAAGCACTATGACGGGAAGATTGACATTCTCTATGGTGTGTCCTACGGAACCTTTGTCCTGATGGATGTGCTGGCGGATGAACGGCTCACCATCACGACAACTATCGCCGACGGAATGCCCACTATGGATTACGCGGATATCAAAAATCCGCTTCTGCAGAACATCTATCTTTTTTTCTTAACGGGCTTTGCGTACTGGCTGATCGGAAAGGCAGGCCCCATCCGCAGGAAGATCGTCTGCAGGATGATGAACCGCAGCGAGGCATCCTTTGATCGCATTGTCTACAAAGATGCCACATGGCACAGCTGGGTCAATCAGGGCAAGTGCATGATTGGACGACACCGGGATTTTGAGCTTTTTAAGCGGACGGATATGTACATCTGGCACGGCATCCAGAGTTCCACCGAAAAGAAACTGGCAAAGCATATCAGGGCATGGCAGGATAAGGGCTATGCCTTCACCTATAAGGTATTCCCCAACATGGGACACGGTACGCTGGCGGGGGAGCATCCGGAGCAGTTTTCACAGGAAGTACAGGCAGCGCACCGGAAGTCTCTGCATCCGAAGGAATACAAAGCCACGCGGGGTGGATATCGACCGGAAGATTACCCGAATTCTGCGGAAATGGTAAGGCGCTGCAGAATAGAGAAATAGCCGTTGAACTTCAGGGAGAGGAGAAAAGGTTGTGCAGTATAATGGATTGTACTTCGCGCTGTTTCGCGGGACAATGAAAAAGGTCCTGACAGAGCGGTACGGAAAGAATTTTGCGAAAAAAACGATGAGAGAAGCCTCTTCGCTTTATCAAAGGATCGTCCGGGAAGCGGACGATCTGGGAAAAGGTAACCCTATGGCTTATAACGAACTGTTTGCGCTGGCCTTTGTCGCTCCCTATCTTGCCTGCGGGAAGCGGATCACGCCGGAAGATGTGCAGGAAATGATGCGAAGAAGTTTGTACCATGTAAAATGGTATTTCTCCATGGTCGATTTGAATACAGGCAAGGGAAAAGCAGCCAATCAAAAAAGTATCCTGAAATACGTCAATTGGTATACGCCGGAACGGGAAAAGCAATACCCAACGTCTTTCAGGGTGGATTTTGTGGGAAAGCCCCACGAGAACGCCTGCTATTACCGCATCACCCGCTGCCCTATCTGTGCCTGTTGCGCAAAGCTTGGCGTCAGCGAACTAATGCCGCTGTTATGTGAGTTGGACGAAGTGATGATCGGTTTGCAGCATGGAGTGCTTTACAGGCAATACACCATAGCCTCTGGCGGGCCTTACTGTGACTATTATATTGTCGGTGACCGTGAAACTTCTAAGGAAGAAAATGCCAGGGATGGAACCGTATGAAATATACAAAAACAGAAAGTGTCCTTTGGCTGGTCTTTGCCGGGCCGTGCTTTCGATATCTGTCCAGTCAGGGTATCCCGGTGGATCGCCGCCGGGCCAAAAAGATTTACCGGGAGCTGGCAGCCCGGACGCCGGATATTGGCGGCATAAAGGAAAACCCACTGCGGATGTGCCTGTCTGCGGGGATGGTATGGCTGTCTGTTTATGAAGCGGCAGATGGGAAACTGCCGGATGAAACGTTCGGCCAAATGGTGGAACGCAGTATGTGTACGCCCCTTATTCAAGCGGTGTACAACCGCAAGGCACAAACGGCCTTTACCCTGGAAGCACAGAAAAAACGTGCCGACGTTGCGGCGAAAACAAATGTCCTCGCAAAGGACAACCCTTTCCATTGGAGCTGCGAGGTGCTTTTGGGCAGGGATGCAGATGAATATACTATCAACTACCACCAGTGCGGCCTGTGCGCTTTGGGACGGCAGGAAAAACTGCCCAGGCTGGTTCCTTATTTGTGTGTGCTGGATACCCTGACTATCGACTGGATGGGCGGCGTACTCCGCAGAACGAAAACACTGGCCACGGGCGGAGATTGCTGTGACTTTTATCTGTGCAGGAAGGGGTCAAAATGGGATGAAAAACAGAAATAGCCCGGAGCCGGACGGTTTCCACCGCGCCAAGCTCCAGGCTATCCTGTTTTTCTTTATATATTAAGAGGTGCCGTTATCCCTCGATGGCAATGTATTTCTTTTCTTCAACCTCCGGCTTTCTTGTCTCCGCCTTCGGAATGCTCAGCTTCAATACCCCGCTCTCATACTTCGCATGGATATCTTCCTGCTTTACATCCTCGCCGACATAGAAGGACCGGCTCATGCTGCCCGCATAACGCTCCCGGCGGACGAATCTGCCTGTTTTCTTTTCCTTCTCGTCCTCGTCAAGCCCCTTCGCTGCGCTGATTACCAGATAACCGTCTTTCAGTTCCAGGGAAAGTTCGTCTTTCTTAAAGCCCGGCAGATCAATATCCACTTCATAGTGGTCGTCATGTTCCTGCACATCGGTCTTCATCATGTTCACCGCATGGCGTCCGTAGAGTTTCCGCTCTGCTTTACGCATCTCCTTATCGTCAAAGGACGGGAAATCAAAAAAGTCATCAAAGAAATCATCAAATAAGTTCTCTCCAAAAATACTAGGTGTCATCATAAGTCATCGCTCCTTTTCCTACTAATTTAAAAACATCTTGTTAATTGAAACTGAGGATGATCTGGAAGAAACAGAAACCTTTTTTCTGGTTCCTTTCTTTCCTTCTCCTTTGTTCTATATGTGTTATAACACATTTATTAGCACTCGTCAAGAGTGAGTGCTAATAAATTTTGTGAAATATTTGTGAACACAGCGTGCTGTTTTGCTCTCTGTACTTTATATTCTAACGATTTCTTTCACTCCTGCAAAAAATGAATAATATATCTACTCATCCATCCCCGCTTTCGCCTGCAGCACCTCTTCGCTTGTTACCTGCTTCACTTCTTTGATGCTGCCGTCCTCGCTGCGCTTCACAAGAATGTAGATTTTGTCTTTTTCCGTCTCGGAGGTGTTGTTTACGGAAAGTCCGCCGTCCTCATCGAGCAGAAAATAGATTGCCTTTCCGTTCCACAGCCAGCCCCCATTTTGGCTCCGGGTGATGCCCGCTTCAGCGTATTCCGCCGCCTTTTTCTTTTCGGCTTCGGTATCCGCCCAGGCGCCCTCCGATCCCTCGCAGACCATTGCTGCTGTCTCTTCTGCAACCGTTTGCAGAGCATCCTCTTTTTCTGCATCTTCGGCTTGCAGGGCACTTTCCTCTTTTTCTGCATTTTCGTTTAACTGGACATGGACGTTATCCCCCTCTTCCACCCAGGTATAAAGAACGCCGCCTTCCGGCTCACTGTACACGGTAACGCCGTCATATAATGCGTTCCCGCCTTCTTCCGACGCAGTCTGCTCCGTGCCAGAGGGCTGCCTTGCTTCCAGCTCATCCTGGCGCGTGCGCTCGTCGTACTCTTCCTGCGTCGCCGTCCGCACGCCCGTAAGCGTGTAGTCCTTCGCGCGCACCGTGTAAAGATCAATTTCACCCTCCGGCATATGGATCGCCTGGCAGTTGCTGTCAATCTGCTTGTCGATCAGCCAGCGCACAGTCTGCCCATTGTAGAGCAGCCGGTCGTTTTGGATGTCATAGGATACTCCATACTTTTCCAGGTAGGCGACCGCCTCTTGCATGGAGGCCTTGTACCATGCCAGCCTCTTCCCGCGTTCCTCCTCTGTAAGAAGCGCAGCATCCGTAAAAGCCTGTTCCGCCGTCTGCCCGGCTTCTCCTGCGATATTCACCGCCTCCTCCGTCTGTGTCTTAATTTTCGCATCCTCGCCTAAAAAATAATACGCTGTACTTCCATTGCCGAGGTCATACCCCAGCGTTTTTGCCTGCACGTTGCCTGCCGTCAATGCCAGCGCCAGTGCGCCCCCTGTCAGTAAAATGCCTGTTTTCTTCTTCATAATATCCAACTCCTTTGCTGTTTTTCGCGCGCCATCAGGCGGCGCATTTCTTATTTACAGCAAAAGGATACCACCGCTGTTTGTGGTCTTGCTGGAGTTTCTGTGTGTTTTTCGTGGAGCTGCCAATAAAAACGCACCCCATCCTTCGTATTTTCCGCGCCAAATTCTCCGGCGCAGTCCACGTCCCCGGAATGTCCGTCAAAGATTTGTCTGGCGCCGTGCTGCTCCAACGCCATCCGCACGATATAAAGCCCAAGCCCGCTCCCGCCCATCTGCCGGCTGCGCGACTGCTCGACGCGATAGAATGCTTCAAAGATGTGAGGCAGCGCATCTTCCGGGATATGTGCTCCGGTATTTTCGATATCAAAGAAAATACTTTTCTCCTGCTGCCGCAGCTGCAGACGGATCTGATTACCCTCTCCCGCCGGGGTATAGCGCAGCGCGTTTGTCAGCAGGTTGCGGAATACCTTTTCCATCAGAGACGCATTGACCTCTGCATACAGATGCTCCGGAATGTCCAAAACAAGCTCCAGCTCCTTCGTCTCAAAAAGTTCTGTCAGCTCCGCAAGCTGCAGACGGAGCTGTTCGGCAAGATCTGTCTGCGCGACAGTAAAGGGCGTCGTCTCCATCCGCGATACCGTCAAAAGCTCCTGCACCATGTCCTCCATTTTTTCCGCCGTTTCCTGTGACCGCTGCAGATAATAATCCCGGTTTCGGTATTCTCCGACGCCCTGCAGCATTCCCGAAAGATGTCCCTTCAAAATCGTGATCGGCGTTTTCAGCTCATGCGAAACCGCGGAAAAAAACGCCATCCGTCGTTTTTCCTGCTCCCGCTCCAGCTCAATATCGGATTTCAGCCTGGCATTCGCCTGCCGCAGCTCCGTAAGCGCGCCGGAAAGATTGTCCGCCAGCTCGTTTAAATCCTGTCCGAGAGCGCCGATCTCATCCGTGCGTTTTCCGGTATATCGTTCTGAATAATCAAGCTTTGCCATCTTCCGTGAAATACGGCTGAGGCGCACGACCGGAGCCGTGAGATAAAAAGACGCCGCCAGAGCAGACAGCACCGCCACGCAGACCGCGATCGCCAGAATATACGGAAAAATCTGCCGCAGAATCTCCATCGCCTGGTCAACCTGCTGCTTTCCGCCTGTGACAAACATGGTATAGGATTCTCCGCCAACTGTGAGCGGGTAGGACTTCACCGCCATCCCCTCCATGCCTTCCCCCGGAAATATTTCTGCGGCCGATTCCTGACCATCCACCGCTGTGGCCGTCATCTCTCCATCTGAGAAACCGTCCCCATCAGCAGCCACATCCTCGCCTGTGAAAGCATCCCCTTCAGCAGCCGCATCCTCGCCTGTGAGAGTGCCGTTCTCTCCCTCTGCGGCTTCTTCATCTGTCGAGAATGCCTCCTCCGAAACAATGTCCTCTTCCACCACGGTATCCTCCGCTGCATAGGAGGCAGCATCCGAAACCGCATATTCCGTGACAACGCCGCTTTCCACCGTCGTCCCCACCTCAACCCAGTACCAGACGTAAGCGCCGTCCTCATCCAGGATCGCCACGGAGGTCTGCGTATTTCCCTGAAAGAGCGCGATCGCATTGGAAGCCTCTTCGATGCCTGAAAAGGATTCGATAATTTTCTTCAGTTCCTGCGAAAGCCGGTCGATACTGTTCTCCAGCTCATTTGAATAAAAAGCGGGCAGGAACCACACGACCGCCGCGTAAGTTACGCCGCTTGCAGCCAACAGAAGCAGGCTGACAAGCAGAAAAATCTTAATCGTCAGACTTGCTCTTAGCTTCTTTATCAATGCGGTATCCCACCCCTCTTATGGTACTGATGTAATTCGTTCCAAGCTTTTTTCGCAGATTTTTGATATGTGTGTCAACGATGCGCTCCTCGCCAAAATAGTCATCGCCCCAGACAAGATTGAGAAGCTTCTGACGCGTCAGCACAATGCCCTTGTTGATAAGCAGCACATGCAGCAGCTCAAATTCCTTCTGCGTCAGCTCCGGCTCTAAGGTCTCCCCGGCTTCCTGCGCGACATACACGCGTCGTCCCGCCGGATCAAGCCGCAGATTTTTATAAAAAATCTCCGCGTTTCCGGCGTCCCTGTGCGAGCGGCGCAAAACCGCCGCGATCTTTCGCAGCAGCACCGGCACGGAAAAGGGCTTTGTAATATAATCGTCCGCCTTCAGATCCAGCCCTCGTATCTGGTATGCCTCTTCCTCCAGCGCCGTCAGCAGTATTACCGGGATTTCCGATTCCCGGCGGATCAGCTCCAGCACCCCGAAGCCGTCAATCTTCGGCAGCATCACATCCAGCAGGATGAGGTCGCTGGCACACTCATGAAATTTTGCGATGCCGTCCACGCCGTCCTCCGCCAGGATCACGCCATACCCATTCCCGCACAGGAAATTCTTCAAAATCTTCCGGATATCCTCATCATCCTCAATCACTAAAATCTGATACATATTATCCTCCTGCGAGCAACCTTTCTTTTTTGACAAGTGTACCACAGAAATATGTAGTTTTGATGGAGTTGCCATCGGCAGCTTTCTTCAGATGCATGGCAACCAAAAGAGACATCGGGGATATCCCGGTGTCTCTTCTCTCTCATTCCTGTTTTTATGTATATCAACATGCTAAGGTAAGGTCTGTATACTAATGCGTGCTGAGGTATTTTTCGATGTTGCTCATCGCTTCCTCCTCATCGGCGCCTTCCGCCTCAACAACGATTTTCTCTCCTGTTTCAAGCCCAAGCGTCATCATGCCCATGATACTTTTTGCATTTACACGTTTGCCCTCTACTTCCACGTGGATCTGGCTGTCATACTGACTTGCTACCTGCACCAGAAGGGCGACCGGTCTTGCTTCCAGCCCATTTGCAATCTGAATCGTAATAGGTTTTTTAATCATAATGTTTCTCCTCCTTATTGTCTCTCAGTTCACCGGCTATCTCACTGAGCTTTCTCAGCCGGTGGTTCACACCGGATTTTCCTACCTGAGGAGTCAAAAGCATACCTAATTCCTTTAATGTCGCGTCCGGATTGGCTAAGCGGATCTCTGCCATCTGCGCCAGATTCTCCGATAAATCGCCGAATCCTGTGGTGTCCCGAATATACTTGATGTCCTCAATCTGCTTTACCGCCGCGTTCACCGTCTTGTGAATATTGGCGGTCTCACAGTTCACCTTTCGGTTGACCGTGTTTCGCATATCTTTTAAAATGCGGATATTTTCCAGTTCCATGAGTGCCTGGTGAGCTTCCATAACATTCAGCGCGTCCACGATCTGGTCCCCTTCTTTTAAATATACCACAAAATATTTCTTGCGTGGGATGATCCTTGCCTCCAGGTCGAACGCTTTCAGCACAGATTGTATCTGCCGGGCACGGTACTCGTTGGTACACGTGAATTCCAGGTGGTAAAACTTCTGCGGATCGCTGACAGACCCTGCCACCAAAAACGCGCCGCGCAAAAACGCGCGTTTGCAGCAGGTCTGCTGGATAACCAGACTGTCCGTGATATCGGGCGCTTCCTCCGCTCCCATATAGTCCAGCCCGTCTCCTTTCAGCAGCTTCACTGCCTGCAGAATACGCACCGTATCCTCGTGTCTTTTCACGTACACCGTGTACACACGGCTCCTGCTTCGCCCCCTGCTTTGCCTGATGGAAAGCTCAACTACTATATTAAATGTTTTTTTCAATAATGTAAAGTACTTTCTTGCAACAGAAAGATTTTCCGTCTGCACCTTCAGACAAAACCGCTCGCTCGCCGACACCGACACGCCGCCGCACAGGCTGATGATCGCTGCCATCTCCGCGATCCGGCAGTGCCGCGCTCCCGGCACCTGCCGGGAAAGCTCTTCTTTAATGTTTCCGGAAAAAGACATGCGCTCTCCCCTCCATAAGCTCCTACCGTGTGATATCCCTGTGTTCTATTTTAACGCCGTACTCCGTCTCATCCGCAAGCTGTTCGTAAAGCTTATTTGCGATCGTCACCGAGCGGTGCTTGCCGCCCGTACAGCCCACGCCGATCACCAGACAGTTCTTCCCCTCCAGCACATAGTTGGGGATCAGAAACTTCACCATATCCGTGAGCTTCTCAAGAAATACGCTCGCCTGACTGCAGTTCATCACATACTCCTGCACCGGCAGATCGTTGCCCGTCTGCGTCTTTAATTCATCCACATAATAGGGATTGGGCAGAAAACGCACGTCAAACACCAGATCCGCGTCCGCCGGAATCCCGTACTTAAAACCGAACGACAGGATCGTCACTACCATATTTTTAAATTCCTGATTCTGCACAAAAATCTGATTTAATTTCTGCACCAGATCGCGGATGAGCAGCTTGCTGGTATCGATGATATAATCCGCTTTCTTTTTTAAAAACGCAAGCTGTCTGCGCTCCTCCTCGATGCCCTGATCGATGCGGCGGTCGCCCGTCATCGGATGCACGCGCCGCGTCTCCTTATAACGCTTGATCAGCGTCTGATCCGAAGCGTCCATAAACAGTATCTCATACGCATAACCGGATTTCTCCATCTGCTCCAGATGACCGCCGATCTCCTGCAGCCCGTTTCCGTTGCGGATGTCGATACCGATCGCCGCCTTTGTAATCTCTGTGCTCTGTGTGTACACCAGATCCACAAATGTCGGCAGCAGCGCGATCGGGAGATTATCCACACAGTAATATCCCAGATCCTCCAGTATTTTCAATGCGCTTACCTTTCCGGCACCCGACATGCCGGTCACGATTACAAGTCTCATCTGTCGTCTCCCTCTCTTCACAGCTCTTATCCGGTTATTGTTCACTCCGTTCACAGTAGCCGTATCCATGCTGCTGTCCGCAGTCCTCATTCGCCTGCTCATTTCTTATCATCAGAATTCCCCGAGCCGCTTTACCTCCGGCTCCAGGCGGACGCCAAATTTTTTCTCCACGGTATCCTGCACCGCTTCCATCAGCGCCATCACATCCGCCGCCGTCGCGCCGCCCTTGTTAATAACAAACCCGCAGTGCTTCTCAGAAACCTGCGCCCCGCCGACAGAAAAGCCGCGAAGTCCGGCATCCATGATCAGCTTGCCCGCAAAATACCCCTCCGGGCGCTTAAAGGTGCTTCCGGCGCTCGGATATTCGAGCGGCTGCTTTGTGACACGCCTCTCCTTCAGCTCCTCCATGCGCGCCGCAATTTCCGCGCGCACGCCGCGCTGCAGGGAAAGCTTCGCCTCCGTCACCACGTAGCCTCTGCGGGCAATGATGCTTGTGCGGTAGCCCATCTCCAGCTCACTGTTCGCCAGAGTAAGAAACGCCCCGTTTTCGTCCAGCACCGTAACACCGGAAACGACATCCTTCATCTCGCCGCCGTAGGCTCCGGCGTTCATCACAACGGCTCCGCCGATGGTCCCCGGAATCCCGGCCGCAAATTCAAACCCGGTAAGCTCCGCGTCAAGAATGCGCTTTGCCGCCAGCGAATTGATCACGCCCGCCTGCAGCGTCACCGTCTCTCCTTCGATGGAAATATCCTGGAAATTCTTAAAAAGCTGGATGACCACTCCGCGCACACCCTTATCTCCCACCAGAAGATTGCTGCCGTTGCCGATGATATGCCACGGCACCTGCTCCTTCCGGCAGAAATCGATCACCGCGGCGAGCTCCTCCCGGCTGTGCGGCAGCACAAAGTAATCCGCCGGACCGCCGATGCGAAAGGTCGTATGCCTGCTCATCGGCTCCTGCTCACGCACGTTTTCCGCTCCTGCTATCTCGCATAATCTCTGATAAATCATGAAAACCTCCCTTTAAACCGCAGCCTGGGCAAGCTGCTCCTTCTTTTCGCCGCGCGCCTGCAGTCTGCCCTCCACGTAGCAGCTCAAAAGAAACAGCGCCACGCAGACCAGCGACAGAATGCTTCCCAGCCACAGTCCCGCCGGGGTGAACGTCATGAAAATTTCATGGTCGCCCGGCTGCAGATCCAGCCCCATCAGCGCCTCGCCCACGCGGTATGTTTCCGTCTCAACGCCGTCGACAAGTACCTTCCAGCCCTCATCATAAGGAATCGTCAGGAGCAGCGTGCCTGCCTCGTCCACATGGATGGTCCCGGAAAGCTGGTTGCCGGATTCCTGCACATTTTCAAGCTGATTTGCCGCCAGCTTCTCATAGACCGCCTGGTACTCCTCATCCGTGCAGGTATAGACGCGCACCGGCACCGGCGACTCCTTTCCTTCCTTATATTTAATGGTGATATTCGCCTTGCTCGCCTCGCCCTCCTCTGTGACCGTACCGAGATTAAAGACGTTTTTCGTATAATTATTGATGGTCTTTTCGTACTGCGGCGTCTTGATGGTGATGCTCTCCACATTCTCCGTGAATTCAATGTATGTCTGCTCTCCCGGATGCAGGCGGATGATATAGGTCGGTCCCTCCTCCAGGGAATACGCCTCACGCAGCGTGTAGAAGAAATCCACACCGGTCGCAAGCACAGCGAAATCATCCTGTACCTTCATCGGCAGCCGGTCATTGATATCCCAGTTTTTGATATCTGTGGAAACCATGAAGCCGACCGACAGCGCCCCCTCGTTCTTATAGAGTGTGAGCGGTTCCTCATAATCCACCTTTTCCATCTGATAGAGCGTGTCGCCGCCCGATTTTGAAACGACGTAGCGGACGCCGAACACATCGTTAAACAGCTTTGTCACGCCGTTGTAGCCGGTCTTGTTTGTGCGCGCCTCCATGCCGATACTGCGGCACAGATTGACAGTCGCCTCCGGCATCGTCGAGGAAAACAGCACCAGTCCGTTTGCGCCCATAAACATATTTTCATTGCGCATCCGCTGGCTGTCGATCTCGCTGCGGTAGAAGCCGTCGTCGCCGTCCTCCTGCCGCGCGATCATCGTCTGATACGCCTTCTGCTCATTCACATAGGTGCTTCTGCCGACGGTTCCGTTCATGCAGACGCCGTAAATGCCGGTAGCGGCCATCTCCGCCGACATCAGCGTGATCAGTATGGTTTTCACCACGGCAAAGCCGCGCGCAAGCCCCTGCAGAAGGAGCAGCAGAATGCCGTACACTGCGAGCAGCGAAAGCGTGGTCACATAAACATACCGCTCCCGCTCTCCGACATTTGCGTACATACAGTATGCGGTAAAGGCAACCGGAATGATCCAGGACAGTGCCAGCCGCCAGACATCGAGCCTGCGGATATGACGAAGAGCGTCAAAGCCCATCACCAGGATCAGACCGATGTAAATAAACGCGAAACGGTTCGGAAGACCGTTCTGCGTGTGGAAGCCGTGCCAGATGAAATTCAGCATATTAAAATTCATGCTTAAAAGCAGCAGCCCCGCCAGCACGACCTTCGACAGTCGCTCCTTAAAGCTTAATTCCTTATCTAAAATATATAATATGATCAGAATTAAAATGATCACGCCGCAGTAAATATTAACGCCCGACTGATCATCATAAATATTGATCGGCTCGACCAGCGCAAAATGCCCGGTCCACTGCGTGGTGCCGTCGGTGTAGAATTTAATTTTTGATGGAAAGCTGCCGTCCGCTGACTCCGTCATTCTAAGCGCAAGGTACGCCGGAATCAGCACCAGCGCCGCCATGCCGCCGCCAAGGAGCGCATACCACGCAAAACGCAGCCCGGAAACAAAAAACTTTTTTATTTCAAACTTCCGCGCCGCGATCCAGTTTACCAGAAAATACAGGCAGGAAAACAGGCACAGCATGTAGCCGATATAGTAGTTGCAGTATACGCCGTAAAACAGGGCGCCCGCAAACAGCTTTCCGCTCTTTCCCGCGCAGATGCGCTCGATGCCCATCATCACGAGCGGGAGCACCATCACGCTGTCCAGCCACATGATATTAAAATAGTAGCCGATCATAAAGGCGCTGAGGGCATACATGCAGGCAAACGGAACCGGCAGGTAGTCTCTCCCCCCGCCGCGCTCGGAAAGGTACCAGGCAAACGCCGCCCCTGAGAGGGCGATCTTCAGCAAAATAAGGTACGCCATGAAATCCATAACGTGCTCCATGGAAACCGCCGTCAGCAGGAAATTGAAAGGGCTTGCCAGGTAGTAGGCAAGCGTCGCCCACATATTATAGCCAAGCCCGCCGCCGAAGGAATACAGAAGCGACTCACTGTTTGTCAGCTTCTGCTGGAAATCCGTGAAAAACGGCAGGTACTGGTGCAGGGAATCAATGATCAGCACGCCGTGGTCGCCGAACGGATACACCCCGTTGGCGATATAGGCGATCAGCATCGTCACCGCCGGAATCGCAAAGGATATCCCGATGCACTTCTTTTTGCGCATGGCGATCCGCCGCTCCTGGTAGCTGTATTCTGTCTTTTTCTCCTTAAATACAAACACCTTGCTGAACACAAAATTGAGCGTCAGCACCACAAACTGGATCAGAAGCTTCGCCAGCATATCATTCATGCCCCAGACGCTGCTTAAGAGCACCGTGCCGAAGATTTCGATAAACATGGTGATCGCACGCATCCCGACAAAGCTTACCATCTCAGCAAGCAGTTCGCGCACACCGTGCGTCCTGCTCTCAAATACGAAAATCTTATTCACTGCATAGGCAAATAAAATCGACAGCAGGATGGAAAAAAAGTTTGCCTTTGTGACGTCCACGGAAAAAATCGTCCGCAGGATAAAGTAACTGACAAAGTTTACTCCCGTGGTGCATCCCCCGAAGAAGATGTAACGCACGACCTTGTTATAGTATAGCTTTTTGATAAATTCCGACATTCTCTCGACTCCTCATTTGCCTTCCGCTTTCCCGCCAAGCGTGCGGTCCAGGCAGAAGGAATAAATCAGCTTTTCACTGACCGGAAGATGCGTAAGGCGCATCAGCGCGGTCTCATAATAGTCTAATTGTACCGCATATTTGCGATAGAGGGAAGATGCTTCTTCAGATTTCACAAAATCCGTCTTGTAATCGACCAGCACAATGTGCCCGTCCTCGACAAAATAGGCGTCGATGATCCCCTGGATGAGCACCTGACTGCCAACGTCCCACTCCGGACGGATATCCCCCGCCGGAACGGAAAGCACAAACTGCTGCTCGCGGAAAAGCTCTCCGCGCACCGCCGCCTGCGCCATCCGGCGCGCCAGCGGATGCTTTAAAAAAGCAATGATTTTTCTGCGGATGATCAGCCCCACCTCGTCCGCCTTTAAGTGTCCCGCCCGCTGCAGGCGATCGATTTCCGCATTTAAAAGCTCCGGCAGCTTTTCCTGTCTGCCGTTATCCGCAAAGAGCGTAAAATCCAGACACTCCATCAATTTATGATAAATGGTGCCGCGCGCCGCGCCCGACACCTCGCTTTTCTCCTTTAAAAATTCCGGGATCAGCGGAACCGGCGGCAATTCCTCGTACAGCGCCGCCCCGTCCTCGCGCTCGTCAAACTGTGCAAACTTTTTCAGCTCCGAGACGCTCACCTTCGCCGGAATCCTTCCCTCCTTCCCGTAAGCATAACAGAAAGAGAGATTTTCTGCAAGCCGCCTGGCCGCTTTCTTATCAAATACCGCCTCCGGCGAGAGTGACAGCAGCTCTTCCTTTGTCATATGAAGCGTTTCCTGGCGCTGCTTCTCCGCTCCGACCAGCTCCTGCACCTGTATCCTTTTTACCTGGCAGAAAATTTCCCGTGAAAACAACGGGTGCCTGTGGTCCTGGTATATGCCATATTCCTCCGCCAGCGGCGCAAAGCACTGATTGCGCAGCAGGGACGGGATCAGCCAGTCCAGATAAGTCGCCGCGTGCGCACGCTGCGTAAAGGGAAGCACGACGTCTGCTCTCCGGCAGACCTGCCCCCACTTTGGGAGCTTATCCTCCAGCTTCGTGACGGTTCCCGTCAGGATCAGCTTTTCCTTTGCGCGCGTAAGCGCCACATAGAGGACCCGCAGCTCCTCGCCGAGATTTTCCTGCACCGTATATCTTTTTATAAAGCGCTTTAAAAGCGTGGCGCTCCGCGTGCGCAGCTCCGGGTCCACCCGGTCGCAGCCGATGCCGAAATCCGCATTCATTACCACACTCCCGCGCGCGTCCGACTGGTTCATCTGCTTGCCCATTCCGCAGACAAACACGATCGGAAATTCCAGACCTTTACTCTTGTGGATGCTCAAAATACGCACAGCGTTTCCCTGCTCCCCGGTCGCAGCCTCACCGAAATCCACATCGTACCTGTGCAGGTTTTCAATGTAGCGCACGAAGTTGTACAAACCCCGGTAGCTTCCGCTCTCGTAGGCGATCGCTTTCTCCACCAGCATATCAAGGTTTGCCCTGCGCTGGCTGCCGCCCGGCATCGCCGCGGCATAAGCGGCATAGCCTGTTTTTTCATAAATATACCACAAAAGCTCGTGGATCGGCGTATAGATGGCTCTTCTGCGGAAATCCGCCAGCATCGCAAAAAAGTCTGCCAGCGATTCCTCCTGCATACACGCCTCGTAAAACGGCAGCCGCGGATGGGCGCTGCGGATGGCGGCAAGCTCGCCGCCGGAAAGCCCGCCGATCGGCGAGTGCAGCACTGCCGTCAGCGGAATGTCCTGCTGCGGATTGTCGATGATGCGAAGAAGCGAAAGCACCGTCTGCACCTCGGTCGTGGAAAAATAGCCGGTGCGCGAGCCGGTATGCGCCGGAATATCCATGTCCGTCAGCACCTTCGCAAACGGTTCCGCCCATCCCTGAATGGTGCGCAGTAAAATAACGATGTCGCCGTACTGCGCCGTCCGGTAGGCGCCCTGCTCCTTATCCCACACAAGCTCCTTTCCCACGATCTCACGGATCCGCTGCGCGACAGCCGCAGCCTCCAGTTCCCGCGACGATTCCTCCGGTTTTTCGTCCTCCTCTGTCGCATCCGCGTCGATCAGCAGCACCTCGGTATCCCGGAAAGCCGCGTTGTCCCCGGGCGCGAACCTGGCTCCCGGATAGAGCGCCGCCGCGTCGTCGTACTCCACATTGCCAAGATGCTTTTCCATCATCTGCTCAAACAGGAAATTTACAAAGGTAAGCACCTGACTGCGGCTGCGAAAGTTCTGATGCAGGTCGATGCGCCGCTGCGGTGCATCCTTTTCTCCAACGCGGTAGGTGTCATATTTTTCCATGAAAAGCTCCGGACGCGCCAGACGGAAACGGTAAATGCTCTGCTTGACGTCTCCCACCATGAACAGATTATGTCCGCCGCTGTATTTTTTTGAAATACTGCCAAGGATCATTTCCTGCACCAGGTTGCTGTCCTGGTATTCATCGATCAGGATTTCCTCATAGTGGGCGGCGAGATCCTCCGCCACCGGCGTCGGACAAATCCCGCCTTCTTCGCGCTTCACGAGGATCTGCAGCGCAAAATGCTCCAGATCGTTGAAATCCATCATGTTTTTCTTTATCTTTTCCGCGGCGTAACGGTCGGCAAAACGGTCCGCAAATTCCGTGATGCCGGAGACGACGGGCGCGCATTCCTTCATCGCCGCAATGATCTCCTCCGCAGAGGCATAATAAAATTCGCTGCGCAGATCCTCCACCGCCTTTTTATAGCCGTCGCGCATATTCTTTACCTGCTGCTTCTTTTCCTCCGAGACGGAAGCATCCTTCTTTGCGGACAGACGCGCCCAGGAGATATTCTGCAGCTTAATGCATCGCCCTGAATAGGTCTTCGCCTTCAGAATATCATCTATCAGCCGTATATCCTCCTGCAGCGCGTCACTGTAGGTATAGGGGCCGTACATGCTCTCTGCCTCTGCAAGCGCCATCTTTGCCTGCTCACGCACGTCCTCTAAAATCTTTTCGGACATCTGCTGCATCTGCTGCACCCACATTGTCTTTTCAAAATCCTCTTCCGTCAGATAATAGGCGCTCCGGCACTCCCGCAGCCACTCCCTTGGGAACGGAAAGCTCATGGAAAACTGATAGAGCGCGAGGGCGATCTCCGCCAGCGCCGTGTCGTCACGCCCCGGCGCCAGACACTCCGCCATCCGCCGGAAGCTGTCGTCCTTTTGGGCGTAGGCTTCCTCGATCAGCTTCTCCATCACGTCATTCTGCAGCAGCTTCTGTTCGCCCTCATCCGCCACACGAAGCCCCGGATCGAGGTCGATCGTATGGAAATGGTTGCGGATCACATACTGACAAAAGCTGTGGATGGTAGTGATCTGCGCATTCGAAAGCAGGGAGACCTGCCGCTGCAGGTGCTCCAGAAGGCGTTCGTCTTCCTCCGTCTCCGCCTGGAATCCCTCGATCTTCTGCTCGATCGCCACGCGAATGCGGTCCTTCATCTCCCCTGCCGCCGCATTCGTGAAGGTCACGATCAGCAGCCGGTCGATATCCCGCGGATGCTCCCGGTCCGTCAGCATCGACAAAATACGTTCCACGAGAACTGCCGTCTTGCCGGAGCCGGCCGCCGCCGATACCAGCAGGTCGCAGCCGCGCGCGTCGATCACCTGCTGCTGGTCGTCTGTCCATTTTACGTTCACGCTCATATCTTCCCGCCTCCTGCTCATTGAGATTCACAAAAAACAATCTGCCGCTTATTTTTGCCCGCCTTCTCCATTCAGCCGCTCCCAGATTTCCTGCTCGCTGTATTCCTTCAGCCGTTTTGTGTGCGTGCCGGGGATCTTGTCGTCCAGGCAGCAGACCGGGCGGTAAATACAATAATCGCACGCCTTTTGCTGCTTTCTCTGATACGGCACCGGGGCGATTTCGCCCTCCAGCATCGCGCTGCCGATCTCGCGCAGCTTCCTGTGCACAAACCCTGAGAGCGCCGCAAACTGCTCATCTGTCGCCGTTTTTGATAGCTTCGACGGGGTCCCGTCCTTGTTGACGCTCACCGGAATCACATCAGAGGACTTCTGTATTCCCAGATCCATCTCCTGGAATACCGCCGGATTTTTATTCACCAGCCCGTCCGGACGGAGCTGACGCAAAAGCTTTTTGTTTAATTCCTCCGGCGTCAGCTCTTCGTCTGTCTCCAGAAGCGGATCCTTCATATGATAATAGAAAATACCCGCCGGAACGATCTCCCTGTCCGGGTGAACCCGTTTTTCCAGCTCCATGGCGGCGTTTAAGTAGACCACAAGCTGAAGCTGCAGTCCGTAGTACAGCGCCACCAGATCAAAAGCGGTGTTTCCCGATTTGTAGTCGATCACCTTAACGTACACCTGGTCTTCCTTCTCACAGACGTCGATGCGGTCAATGCGTCCCTGCAGCTTCATTTTTTCCTCCGGCGTCAGCGCAATGTTCACCGCCTCCAGACCCTCCACCTGCGAGAAAGAGACCTCAAAATTCGCCGGGTAAAAATGCCCGGACTGGATCTGGCGGTGCAGCGCCCAGACGGTGCGGCGCATAATGCGCTTCATGCGCCCGATCATCGCCTCGTTGCGCGCGCTGTCATGCAGGATCTGCTGTCCGTATCCCGCGGACACCTCGCTGACTGCCTCCTCGATAAAACGGTCGCGCACCTCCTCCGGGATTTCGAACCAGTTGTACCCGCTCTCCTCCACCTTCTGCGAATACAGCTCGATCGCGCTGTGGAACACCCTTCCCATGTCGACCGGGCGGAACACGTATTCTTCGCGCTCCTGCAGGCGCAGTCCGTACTGCAGGAAATGCGCAAAGGCGCAGGAAGCGAACTTTTCCAGACGGCTTACACTGTTGACCAACACCTCGCCGTACAGCTCGCGCGCCGCCTGCCGTCCGATGCCGCTCCCGTCAAAGGTGAGAAATGCCGCTTCCACTAATTTCTGCGCCTGCTCCGCCGTTCCCTGGCCGCGGCGGTACCAGTTATAAAGCTCCAGCCACTCGCCGGAGGGACGCTGCTCCCGGATCGTCCCAAAGCCCTCCAGCAGATAGGCAAGTGCGTTCTGGGGCGTCTCCACGCGATCCGCAAAGGAATCGTAAGCATCTTCATCCTGCACGGAAAGCTCCGGGAACAGCCTGCCGATCGTGCGCATCACATAGGACGGGCGCAGAAGACTGCCGTCCATCGTCGCCTTGCTGCAGGAGAGATAGAGACGCTCCTGCGGTTTTGTCAGATTCAGATACAGATAAAATTTCTGGATATAGCTGTTCTGGCGCGCCGTCGGAGCCAGCTCGACCTTGCTCTCCATCAGCGTTTCGCGCTCCAGGTCGGAAAGCAGACCGCCGCCTGCGCCTGTCGCCGGAACCCAGCCGTCGTTTAAGCCGAGGAAAAACAACACCCTGATGTCCGTCAGACGGGTGCGCTCCAGATCGCCCACCTGGACGCGGTCCGCGGACGGCGGGATCATGCGCACGCGCGCCTCCTCAAAGCCGGCCTCCAGAAGCTCCGTATATTCCTTAAGCGTCAGAAGCTCATCGCCGAGAAGCTCCGCCAGCTTATCAAAAATGCCGATCACAAGAGCATAGATATTCGCAAATTCCTTCTCAAGCTCTGCCTGTCCGTCCGTGCGGAAGCCTTTTTCCATATCCGCGAGCTGCTGCTGGATCTCATAGTGGCAGAGCAGCCTGTGAAGGCTTTCTGTTTTTTCCCTCGCCGTCGTCTCCCCCGTCCGCAGACAGTGCACAAACGGAATGAGCGGCTCCATGATCCCGGCGCGCAGCTCCTCGCAGAGCGCAAGCTGCTCCTCCTCCAGAAAATCCACCGTCCGCATGAAAGGCTCTCTCCATCTGGAAAATCCGCGCACGCCCGCGGCAAGCACGTAATTTTCCAGCATGTCGAGCTTTTCTCCCTCAATTTTGCAAAGATCTGTCCGCAGATAGCGGAAAACGGACGCGCAGGTGAAATCCTGCTGCACCATGTCGAGCGCGGCGCGCAGAAATTCGATCAGCGGATTCGAAAAAACCGTCCGTGTGCTGTCCATAAAGTATGCGATCCCATACTCCCCGAACACCTGCGGAATGTAGCTGCTGTACGAAGCCATATCGCCGACGATCACCGCAATATCCTGAAAGCGGTACCCCTCCCGCAGGAGGGCGCGGATGGTGCGCGCCGCAAAGTGCGCCTCCTGCACCGGATTTGCCGCCGTGTGCAGGGAAATCGCGTCCTGCGATGACTCCGCAGCCGGCGGCTGCTTTGCATCCCGCGCAGTCGCTTCTGCTGGCTGCTGCTTTGCATCCTGCGGCGTCTCTCCTGCTGACGGCCGATTTGCGTCTTGTGACGTCCACTGCGCGGCGCGGCTTCCGCTGCGGAAGAGCCTTGCCTCCAGGAATCCGAGCTCCGGGCTTTTGACGAAACGCGGAAGCGTCCTCCACTCCATCACCACCGGCGGCAGGATGCTGCAGCACGCCTCCTGCGCCGTGTGCGTCAGAGCGCGGATAGTCTTTTTGCTTAAATAAAACAGCTCGTGCTCGCCGCGGATGCGGTAGAAATCCTCTCTTGCGTCGATCGTCACCGTCACATATACCTGCTCCGCCAGCGAAAAAAGCTCTCGCAGAAGCTTATTCTGCACGGGTGTGAAACCGGTAAAGCCATCCAGCGCCACCACGCAGCCCTTCAGGATCTCAGACTGGCGCGCCACCTGGCAGAGCGCCTCCAGCGTTTCCTCCGCCGTGATGTATTTTCCCTCCAGCTCCTCCTGGAAGCCTTCGTAGAGAAGCTGGATATCCTTCAGCTTATAAAAGAGGGACGGCTTTTGCTCCGCCCGCTGCAAAAGCCGCTCCATCTTCTCCGAGTCGATATCATACTGCGTCAGCTCCGAGATCATGGATTTCATCTGCTGCAGATATCCCATCTTTTTCAGATTTCCTTTTAAAACCTTTAGCTCATCCTGCCGTCTGGAGGCCGCGCGCCGAAGGAGCAGCGTTTTTCCAAGCTCCTCCAGCACGGTGCGCTTATCCGCCCCCACCTCTTCAAAGATGCGGTGGGCGAGACGCTGAAAGCTTAAAATATCAATATTCAGAAGTCCCCCGTCCGGGTGGAGACGCACCAGCTCACGCTGCGTCTGCATGGTAAACTGCTCCGGTACGATCACCAGAAATTTCTTTTCCGGCGACTGAACCGCAGACTCGATGATGCTGCTGTAAATGTAGCGGGATTTCCCGCTCCCGGAGCTTCCCAGGATCAGACGCAGTGACATAGCTTCTCCTTTCCTGCCGCGATGCGCCGCACTTTTTTGCCGGCTGTCCCGATTCTGCCGGGGCGCGCACCGCGATACCTTTCCTTCACTTCTGCGCAGGCTGTTTCGTTCCTGCGCCGCAATACCTTTACTTCGTCAGATGTGCCAGGCGCTCCTGCACCTGGTTCATCATATCGGTGTATTTTGCAAGCTTCGCTTTTTCCTCGGCAATTTTCGCCTCCGGAGCGCGGCTCACAAATTTTTCATTGCCGAGCATTCCGTTTACACGCGCAAGTTCCTTCGTCAGGCGCTCTTCTTCTTTTTTCAGACGCTCTATTTCTTTCTCAATATCCACCAGCTCGGCAAACGGCATATAAAGCACTGCTTCATGAATCACTGCCGATACGGCGTCCTCTCCGATGCCCGCCTTATCCGCCTGGATAACGACCTCGCTCGCATAACCGAGTGTCGCAAAGAATACTTTTCCGTCCTCAAAAATGCTGCGCACTTCCTCTTTTTCGGAAACTACGAATACCTTCGCCTTTCTGCTGGGCGGAACGTTCATGGAGCTGCGCACATTGCGGATGGCGCGCACGGCTTCTTTGATTGCCTCTACCTCGGTTTCCTCCGCCGCAAAATCCCATTCGTCCGTCCACTCCGGCCAGGAAGCGATCATGATGGATTCCTCCTGCGGATTCAGGGTACAATAAATTTCCTCGGTGATAAACGGCATGTACGGATGCAGAAGCTTCAGGGCGTTTCCAAGCACCGCCTTTAAGGTCCAGAGCGCCGCCGCCTTTGTGTTATCCGTGTCGCTGTACAGACGCGGTTTTACCATCTCGATATACCAGTCGCAGAATTCCTCCCAGATGAAGTCGTACACCTTCTGCACCGCGATGCCAAGCTCGAATTTCTCCATGTTGTCGGTAACGTCTTTTGCCAGCGCGTTCACCTTTGAGAGAATCCACTTATCCGCCTGCGTAAGCGCATCCTTTGGCATTTCGGACGGAACCTCTGCCTTCTCCAGATTCATCATGATAAAGCGCGATGCGTTCCATATCTTGTTTGCGAAATTTCTGCTCGCCTCCACACGCTCCCAGTAGAAACGCATATCGTTGCCGGGCGCATTTCCGGTCATCAGTGTGAGACGCAGCGCGTCGGCGCCGTATTTATCGATCACCTCCAGCGGATCAATGCCGTTTCCGAGAGATTTGCTCATCTTGCGTCCCTGAGAGTCGCGCACAAGACCGTGGATCAGTACGTGATGGAACGGCGCTTTTCCGGTCTGCTCAAGCCCGGAGAATACCATGCGGATTACCCAGAAGAAGATGATATCATAGCCCGTTACCAGCACGTCGGTCGGATAGAAGTATTCCATTTCTTCCGTTTTCTCCGGCCAGCCGAGCGTGGAAAACGGCCACAGCGCCGAAGAGAACCAGGTATCCAGGGTATCCTCATCCTGCGTCAGATGGGTGCAGCCGCACTTCGGGCATTTTTCCGGCGCGCCGCCTTTCTTCACCACGATCTCTCCGCACTCGTCGCAGTAATATGCCGGAATGCGGTGTCCCCACCAGAGCTGACGGGAAATGCACCAGTCGCGGATGTTTTCCAGCCAGTGCAGATACGTCTTGTCGAAGCGCTCCGGCACGAAAGTCAGCTCGCCGTCCTCCAGCGCCTTGATCGCCGCCTTTGCCATCTCATCCATGCGCACGAACCACTGCTGTTTTACCATCGGCTCCACCGTCGTCTTGCAGCGGTCATGCGTGCCGACTGCGTGCATGTGCGGGGCCACCTTCACCAGAAGCCCCAGCTCGTCAAGATCCTTCACGATGGCTCTGCGCGCCTCGTAGCGGTCCATACCGGCATACTTTCCGCCCAGCTCGTTGATGGTGGCGTCGTCATTCATGATGCAGATTTCTTCGAGATTATGGCGCTTGCCCACCTCAAAGTCGTTCGGATCGTGCGCCGGCGTGATCTTCACGCAGCCGGTTCCAAATTCTTTATCCACATAGGCATCGGCAATCACCGGGATCTGCCTGCCGGTCAGCGGCAGCTCCAGCATTTTCCCTATCAGATCCGTGTAGCGCTCATCCTCCGGGTTTACGGCAACCGCCGTATCGCCGAGCAGCGTTTCCGGACGGGTGGTCGCGATTTCCACAAACTTTCCTTCCTCGCCCACTACCGGATAGTTGATGTGCCAGAAGTGTCCCTCCTGATCCTCGTGCAGCACCTCGGCGTCGGAAATGGAGGTCTGGCATACCGGACACCAGTTGATGATGCGGGAGCCTTTATAGATGTAGCCTTTCTCATACAGTTTAACAAAAACCTCTTCTACCGCTTTGGAACAGCCCTCGTCCATGGTGAAGCGCTCACGCTCCCAGTCCGCCGAAGAGCCAAGCTTTTTGAGCTGGTTGATGATACGGGAGCCATACTCCTCCTTCCACGCCCAGGCGTGCTTTAAAAATTCCTCACGCCCGATCTCATCCTTGTCAATGCCCTGCTCCTTGAGCTTTTCGATGACCTTTACCTCGGTCGCGATCGCCGCATGGTCGGTCCCCGGCTGCCACAGCGCCTCGTAGCCCTGCATCCGCTTAAAACGGATCAGGATATCCTGCATGGTGTTGTCCAGCGCATGTCCCATGTGAAGCTGTCCGGTAACGTTTGGCGGCGGCATTACGATGGTGAACGGCTTCTTGTCCGGATTTACCTTTGCGTGGAAGTAGCCGTTGTCCATCCACTTCTGATACAGTCTTTCCTCCAATCCCTTCGGATCGTAGGTTTTTGCAAGTTCTTTGCTCATGATGATTCTCCTTTTCATACAGTTTGGCGGAGCATTTTGTCTCACAGGATTTGGGAAGGGATTGTATGGAAATCCCAGCCCGAAAATTCTTTCTGAAAATAATAACTTCCAGGAGACGACGAAAGCCCTCCGCACGGCTTTCGTGCGAAGGGCGTATATACGCGGTACCACCTTCATTTATCGCTCATTCTCCTTAACGCGGATCAGACGTGAATCCCTACACACCGCACAATGCCTCTGCAATGCTTTTGGCATACAGCACGCAAATCTGGGCTACACCCGTTTTCGCATACCGCACACAGAGCCTTCACTCCGCGGCTTCCGGATCCCGGTTCAAAAGCTACCTTCCATCCGTGCCTTCCCGGATATCCTTTCAGCCGGTGGGATATCCTCTCTGATGGCGCCGCGGACGTACTCCTCTTTCTCAAAACCTTTTCCAATGCCTTTATCATAGCGGACAGCTGAAAATTTGTCAAGAAATTTTACTGCCTGCTTCGGTATCATATAAGCCATTTATGATAATGTCCTAGTATACCACATATGAAAATGTCCCGGATGTGGTAAAATATCCTCTATCTATTTTAGATTGGAGGAAATCATTATCAGAAAGGTAATACTTACAATGGATGAACAGAAAAAATACGAAGTGATCAAATCTCTGGCAGATCACCCGGATGGGAATAAGGACAGGGCTGCCCTCACCCTTGGCTGCACCAAACGCCATATCAACCGTATGCTGGCTGGATACCGCAAAGAAGGAAAGGCTTTCTTTATCCATGGCAATAGGGGACGTAAACCGTCCACCAGCATCCCTGACGAGACCCGCAATCGCATCATCGATCTCTACCTTACAAAATATTTTGATGCTAATTTCCAGCATTATTCAGAACTCCTTGAGGCCCATGAACACATCTGCGTCTCACCTTCTTCTGTAGCTAAGATCCTGGAAAGTAAATATATTCTTTCTCCGAAAGTTACAAAGGCCAAGAAAAAGCGTATGGAAAAGGAGCTTCAGGATAAAAAGAAAAGTGCCTGCAGCCTGAAAGAAGCCGCTGTGCTCCAAACCAATCTCGTAGCGGTTGAAGATGCTCATTCAAGACGTCCAAGATGTGCTTATTTTGGGGAACTGCAGCAGATGGACGCAACTCCCTATGAATGGATCCCCGGGCAGGTATGGCACCTCCACCTGGCTATTGACGATGCTACCGGCCGGGTCACCGGAGCCTGGTTTGACACGCAGGAAACCTTAAAGGGCTACTATCACGTATTCCACCAGATCCTGACCACCTACGGCATCCCTTACAGGATCTTCACAGACCGCCGTACGGTATTTACCTATAAAAAGAAAAACTCCCCATCTCTTGATGAGGATACCTATACCCAATTCGCTTATGCCTGCAAGCAGCTTGGTGTTCAGCTGGAATCCAGCAGTGTCCCGCAGGCCAAAGGCCGCGTAGAACGCCTCAACCAGACACTACAGTCGCGCCTGCCAATCGAATTACGATTAGCAGGGATCACGACCATAGATGCTGCCAATGAATTCCTCCACTCATACATAAAAGAATTCAATGAGAAGTTCGCGCTTCCCCTTAATGGTATCAAATCTGTGTTTGAAACGCAACCGGAAAATGAAAAAATCAACCTGGTTCTCGCTGTCCTGACAGAACGGACCGTGGATTGCGGGCATGCGATCCAGTTCCGGCACCGCCATTACCGGATGCTGGACGCCAGAGGGAAACAGGTACATTACCGCAAAGGCACAAAAATAATGGTTATCCAGGCTTTTGACGGAAGCCTTTTCTGCTGTGTCAATGACAAGGATGTCCATGCACTGGAGGAGATCCCCGAACATATGGAAAGATCCCGGGATCTGGATGCAGACTATCAGCCGCCCAAAGCAAAAAGACATTATATTCCGCCAATGAGCCATCCCTGGCGCAGCAAAACTTTCCAGAAATTCGTAAAGACACAGGAGCACCATCTAATGGATGACGTTCCAGCATAAAAAGCAGCAGAAAAAGATGATAGGTATATACCTACCGAAAGGAGAGATCACATGAGGGACTGGATCGACTGCATCGAAGCGCATACAAAAGCACAGAAAAAATATGATAAAGAACATACACAGGGAATTTACTTAAAACTGAACCTCCGCACAGACCTTGATATCATCCGCTGGTTTTGGGAACAGCCGTCAAAACAGGGAGCCGTAAAACGGCTGATCCGTGAGGAGATCGCCCGAAAAAAGGCGGAAGGAACAGGGAGCGGAGGCGTTGTCAGGAGAACCGTGGAATAATGGGGTTGGGGCCCCGTTATGCCGCGAAAGTCTCTTGAGATAAGCCTCACGGAAAACGCTGTTTCTAAGGAGAAAGGATATATGCCCTTTCTCCTGCCCCCTGCGGGGCGGGTTCGGGCAGGGCCCGATTATGGGTCAAGGGACAGGTCCCTTGCGGGTTCTTAGGGCAGAGCCCTAAGCTTCCAGAGGACATCTGCCACGTAGCCATATGAAATCAGCACCGGAAAACCGGTGCTAATGTTTCAGTTTTTTCGGGACATTTTCAAAAATGCTTGACAGAAATTTTACTGCCTGCTTCGGTATCATGGAATTATAGGTTATTGTTCTTTATATTCATAAATATTTTGTTGAATATATAGAATTAATTATTATACACAAAAGATATAAAATAAGTATTGCTATTTTAAAAAATTTTAGCTATACTAAGATTGAAAACAAATTCGAAAGGAGTATATACACATGGCAACACAGAGCATTAAAAAAAATATTGTAATCCATGACAAAAACTCCGCCACTGCTTTTGTGGAAGCAATGGAAAAAGCTGCCGCTATTGCGACAAAAGCAGTTCCGACCAGTCATCAAATAAAAGAATTAAAAGGCAAGAAAAATATCAGGGCCTTCTTTGGAGATAAACTATAATGGATTATGTCGAATTGAATCTTTTAGAAATGCTTGACACATACGGGGAGGAGAAATTGCAGAAAATCCTCTCCCGTTTTATTTGTCCGCAGAATATAGATGTAGAAAACTTTATACAGACAAAAGCTATCAATTTTGCACGGCAACGAATCGCTATGACATATCTGGTTTTCTCGGATGATAATCAGCCAGAATTTGTTGGATACTTTACTCTGGCAAATAAGTTTGTATCTGTTACTGGAAAAGCATTAAGTAAAACTCTCCAAAAACGTATCCTGAAGTTTTCGCAATATGATGCAGAGCTTGACCGCTTTCTGGTTTCAATGCCTTTAATCGCACAACTGGGACGCAATTTCAATCCTGCTTTATCTGCTTCTATCCCTGTCAGTGATTTATTAACGATAGCCTGCGGCAAGGTTCGAGAAGCGCAGTTTATCATTGGCGGAAAAACTGTTTATATAGAATGTGCCAGCAATGCTAAATTATATGATTTCTATTCTGCTTCTCAGTTTGTTCAGTTCGGGCAACGGAACCGGGATATCGACGAAGTCGCCGAAAGCGCCATACTGGTACAAATGTTGAAATACTTTCGGGATTAAAATGTCACTTTTTCCACCATATTTATATGGCAATTCATTCTATCATTTCAGATATAAGCTATTATCCGGTTATCTTGGACGCTTTCCGGTAGTTCAGCGGTGTCTGCCCCGTTTCCCTCTTAAAAAGATTAATGTAATAGCTGGGACTCTGAAATCCGCACAGCGACGCAATCTCTGAAACGGAAAGCTCCGTATCCCGCAGCAGTTCCGCGCTTTTCGACAGCCGGTATTTTGTCAGATACGCAACCGGCGACATCCGGACATACTGCCGGAATAACTGACAGCTTTTGCTCCGGCAGACGGCACCGGCGCCGGCTATTTTATCAAGGGTGAGCTTTTCTCCGTAATTGTTCTGAATATATTCTGTCATATTCAAAAAAGCCATTTGTGTAACATTATTTTTCTCACTGCTTTCCACTGTTTCAATATGCTCCCCTGCATCGGCACATATAGAAACCGCTTCCGCCAGCAGTCTGAGCGGATTGAAGGAAGCCGCATTTATCTCCCGATATATCCGGTCAATCCCCTCTATAATCTTCTTTTGCCAGGAAATATGGGAATCCAGTAAGATGTAATCCACATTTGCAAAACCAAATTTCTGTTCCGCGAAAATGCGCGCTTTATCAAAGGAATTCGTAAACAGGGAAGGATGCACAACAAGCGCAATAAATGTACATTCCTCTTTCTGCCGGGAAAAACCATAATGCAGTCTGCGGCTGTTCACAAAAATTCCCTGCCCCTGCCGGATAGGAATCCTGTTCCTGTTAATAAAATAATCCATTGCGCCATCAATGATGTAAATAAATTCCAAATCCGGGTGCCAGTGGCACAGAGCCTCATAGCCATAACGGGAAAGCTTATCTTTCTTTACATAAAGCGGAAAACCGGATAAATTGTAATGTAAACGCTCCGAGAAATCGGCAGATACCTCTAAAGGTGAATTCATACAATGCTCCTGTAAAAATACGATTTTTATATTATTCTAGTGGATTTTACAAGATTTTTCAAGAGAGCTGATGTACAATATTAATATACATCCAGGGAGGAATACGGCTATGACAAACAAGGAACGGAAAGAAAAGGGACTTGTATACTGTTATGATGATCCGTCATTACTAGGCGACCAGCATATTTATCAGGACAAAATGGTGGAATACAACCGGACTTTGCCAACAGAGACAGAAAAGAGACGGCAGCTTCTGCCACTGGTTTTTGCAGAAATCGGGCATGAATGCACGGTGGAAACACCTTTAAACGCAAATTGGGGCTGCAGGCATGTTCATCTGGGAAACGGCGTTTATCTCAATTCCAATGTCACATTTGTGGATGATGAACATATTTACATCGGCGATAACTGCCTTATTGCCCCCAATGTTGTCTTTTGTACTTCCGGTCATCCTGTTCTGCCGGTTCTTCGCGAGCATCACTATGTTTATAACCTTCCGATTCATGTAGGAAGGAATGTCTGGATCGGTTCCGGCGCCCAGATTATGCCCGGAATTACGATCGGGGATAATTCCGTAATCGGAGCCGGAAGTGTGGTGACTGGCGATATTCCTGCAAATACCGTCGCCTACGGGGTGCCCTGCCGCGTCATACGCAGCATCGGCAAAAAGGATGAAACATATTACTATAAGGAAAGAAAGCTGGATGTATGGGAATAGATAGCGGCTGCTGCCCCGGCTTTTATATAAGGTACCGGGAATATCAATATATTCCCAGCACCTTATACAGCGGCTCCAGTTCTGTCTGAACATTCTGTGCGATTTTATCAATGTCCAGTCGTTCAATCATACCATTGCTTTTCATTCCTTTATAATACATTCTGTTTGCCTGTTTAAAAAGTTTTTTCAGTTTATCATATCCATTTCCTCCGGATACCTTCGTTTTCTTAGGCAAATGGAGAAATGATATTATTCCATCCAAATCAATCAGAAACCAGTCTTCAATGGAATGCTTTGCCTTTATATGAATAACCTGCTGAGCTCCATTCTCCTTAAAAACAGCTTCTACTTCATCCCATTCTACCGGCGGCTTGGTAGACAGCTCAAAAACATCAGTATCTCTGCATAATGCAACACTAAATTCACATTTTTTCCCATATTTAGGCTTTATTTCTTTTATAAACTTACGAAGTGCAATATTTTTAAATCCTCCAACTCCTCGGACATTTTTGCATTCAATATAAATATCAAATCTCCCATCTGCTCTTTTCTGTCTGGCATTCGATATTACACGTTTATAAAACTCGACCTCTGTATCTCCCTCAACAAATAATACAAGGCATTTACTCATGTATATCACACTCCAGATACTCTTCCCAGTTGCTCTCCTCGTCAGCTAACATTGAAAACAGATAGTCTCCTGTGCTCATCTTAAATGCAGCGGCATCCTGCTGCAATAACCGCTGTCCGGATTTCTTAAATGAATAAAATCCGGCAATCCCCGGTTTTCTGTTTACACCTACATGTATCCACGAAGGTTCCAAATAGCTCACAACATAAGGGGAGTGACTGGTAATGATTACCTTGCAGTCATCCAACAGTTGGCTGATTATCTGCATATAAGACTGGAACAAACTGGGATGCACCGAATTTTCCGGTTCTTCAATAGCAATCAGAGAAACATTTCTTTCGTTAGCCAGAATGACCCTCGCCAGAATCATAAATACTCTTTTTGCTCCATCTGACATCATTGCAAAGTTTATCGGATGTGTTAAATTTTTATCTTTGACAAACAGAACATATATCGCATTTGCTATCATAAAGGGAACATCCGCCGGTAATTTATCACCGCTATCGCGTTCGAATTTATACTGCTCTACAATAATATCCTCAACATCCGGGAACAGCTCCTTATATACTTCTTTTAACAGTATAAACTTATCCGGATTTTTCTCCTGCAACTGATATATTACACGCGGAAGACTTTCTGCATCTACCGCCATATCCTCCAGCCCTTTCCGGATAATCGGGTCGGGCTGATAAAAACTTTTTGCATCCAGATTATTTTCCATATAAAATCTTATGCTGTTCATTTTTTTTATAATTTCAGCATAAAATATTTCGTCGTAAGCCCGCAGTTTATTTATAACAAGCTCTGTTAATTCAACATTGATTTTGGAAGAGCATCTGCCGGTTTCAGAGCTTTTGTATAATGCTCTCTGACCCTCCCTGTTAATAAGCTGCGTATATTTTAATCCTCTGTTTTCCGGTCTTATTCTTAAATATTCAGACACAATATGAGGCTCCGCGCTTTCCCGGCACTTCCAGGCAAATTCATATCCGTACAAAACACGATATTCCATATTATCCAGTTCTGTCAGAATTTCCATTTCAAATTTATAATTTCTGCCAAACATACAACAGTTAATTGGTATCAGATTCGCATTCGCCATCATGTCCGCCTTGTCTTCTATCGAGGCTTTCATAAAAGCCAAGCCAAAATCAATGGCTGCAAGTACATTCGATTTTCCAAAATTATTCAGTGCCACCAGCGCCGTAATCTTATCAAAACTAATTTTAACATTTGACAGGTTCTTGAAACCATCAATTAAAACTGCCTGTATTTTCATATCGATGCGTCCCTTCTTTCTCTGTATTTGTATCATAGCATTTTTTCATTTAAATCGCAATATTTAATTTCATTTTATTTGTATTTTTATTTTAAAATATTTATTTTATTTTAGAAACGCAATTATTTATTTCTTTTATTCGACTTATAAACAGATAGTCTGCTGATTCGGCAGGGCGAAAGGGATACATATGCCAGGAGCCGGAGAATCCGCTGTTATGCGGCTCTCCGGCTCCCTGTCTGTTATCCGTATTTGATCGTAACAACTATTTGTCTCTCCAGATGATACGTCCCTTGGACAGATCATACGGGGAGAGTTCAATCGTTACTTTATCTCCCGGAAGGATGCGGATGAAATTCATGCGCAGCTTTCCGCTGATATGTGCAAGCACAACGTGCTTATTTTCCAGTTCTACCTTAAACATTGCGTTCGGCAGCTTCTCCAATACAGTTCCTTCTACTTCAATTACATCTGCTTTCGACATTTGCAAACCTCCTGATTACTCGTCTGATATCTTCGTTTTTTATCTCTTTTTCCGGCATACCCGCAAGCTCCTGCGGGATCGTCCGCATTACCTGGACATGCTTCTTTTTCTTCTTTTTCGGCTTATCCACCGGCTTCAGCCGTCCGTCTGTCAGATAAACATATTCTTCGTCTGTCCTCATTATGACATAAAGCGTGCCGCTGTCATGCCCGGCGCGCGACCATGCCAGCATTCCTGCCTCAAATCGATCCATTCTTACCTCCATGCCGCAGCTCTTTGCGACTCAGTTCCGGGGCTTCCCGTGTGACACATCTGCACCGGCAGACAAATCCGCCGGATGCGCAGCTCCTCCTGCACGCGTTAATCCGCATGCAGGGTGAGAATCTCCGGCGCACCGTCTGTAATCAGAATCGTGTTTTCATAGTGAGCGGACAGGGAACCGTCCTCTGTGACAACCGTCCAGTCGTCATCCAGCCAGCACACATCGTAGCGACCGGCGTTGATCATCGGCTCGATAGCAAGCGTCATACCCGCCTGAAGGCGCAGTCCGCGGCGCTTCTGTGCAAAGTTCGGGATCTGCGGGTCCTCGTGGAGCGCTCTGCCGATACCGTGTCCGACCAGGTCACGCACAACACCGTAGCCGAAGCTCTCCGCATATGCGCCGATCGCCCCGGAGATCTCATGCAGATGATGTCCGGCTCTGGCAAACTCGATGCCTTTGAAAAAGCTTTCTTCCGTAACCTTTATCAGCTTCGCCGCTTCCGGGCTGATCTCTTCGACAGCGTGCGTACGCGCAGCATCAGAATGAAAGCCCTTGTAAATAAGACCGGCGTCCAGGCTTACGATATCGCCCTCTTTTAAGATATGTTTTTTGTTCGGAATCCCGTGTACCACCTCGTCGTTGACCGACACGCAGATGGAAGCCGGAAAACCGTTATAATTCAGAAAGTTTGGAATGCAGTCAAGACCTCTGATCAGTTCTTCCCCGTAACGGTCGATATCCTTTGTGGAGATTCCCGGCTTTACAAACTCGCCGAGCTTTTTGTGTACGATCTCCAGACGTCTTCCCGCTTCTCTCATAAGGTCTATTTCTTTTGGAGATTTAATTGTTACTGCCATGTTTACGCTCCTAATATCTGCACAATTGCTTCAAATACACGGTCCATTTCCATGGTGCCGTCCACAGTCTTCAAAATACCGGCGTCGCCGTAGAAATCGATCAGCGGCTGTGTCTGCTCATGATATACATTCAGACGCTTCTGTACCGTCTCCGGCTTGTCGTCGTCTCTCAAAATGAGCTTTTCGCCGCAGGCATCGCAGACGCCCTCCACCTTCGTAGGATTAAACTCCACATGATAGGTCGCGCCGCAGCCAAGGCATGCTCTTCTTCCGCCCATGCGCTTTACAATGTTTTCATCCGGCACATCGACGTCGATCGCATAATCGAGCCTGTCGCCCTGCTTTGCCAGCGCTTCCTTCAGGCTCTCCGCCTGCGGGATCGTGCGCGGGAAACCGTCCAGGATATACCCTTTTGCGCAGTCCGGCTGCGCGATGCGGTCCATCAGCATGTCGATCACCAGCTCATCCGGCACCAGGAGTCCCTGATCCATAAATTCCTTCGCCTTTTTCCCCAGCTCTGTCTCGCCCTTTACGTTCGCGCGCAGGATATCGCCGGTGGAAACGTGCGGGATCTCATACTTTGCCGCAATACGCTTCGCCTGCGTGCCCTTTCCTGCACCCGGGGCGCCCAACATTACAATTTTCATAATCTTTCCTTTCTGCTATAAACACAGTTAGTGCACCGCCTGTCCGAAAACAAACGGTACACTTCCTTATTCGCTTAAAAAGCCTTTGTAATTGCGGACTACCATCTGCGATTCGATTTGCTTGATCGTTTCAAGGATAACACCTACGATAATGATGATAGATGTTCCGCCGAAGGATACGTAAGCCTTGAACACACCGTTGAAGAAAATCGGGATCAGAACGACGATCGTCAGACCGACCGCACCGATAAATACGATGTAATTCAGAATCTTATTCAGATAATCAACCGTCGGCTTGCCCGGACGGATGCCCGGAATGAAACCGCCCTGCTTCTTCATGTTATCCGCAACCTCAATCGGATTGAAGGTGATGGAGGTGTAGAAGTAAGCAAAACCAATGATCATCACAACGTAAACAATAAGTCCGATGGAATATACCGGCTGATCGGGATTGAACCAGTTGTTCTGATTCAGCGCCGCAAGAATTTTTCCGCCAACGCCGTCTGTGGATACGCCCAGTACGGATGCGATCATGCTCGGCATACTGAACAGAGACTGCGCGAAGATAACCGGAATAACGCCAGCCGTGTTTACTTTCAGCGGGATGAAAGTGGACTGTCCGCCCATCATCTTTCTTCCCTGCATTTTCTTTGCATACTGCACCGGGATACGTCTTACCGCATCACTCAGCACGATAACAAAGACGATCGTAACCGCGATAACTGCCAGAATAATAAGAGCAGCCAGCGCGCCGCGCGCGATTGTCTTTCCCTTGATAAAGGTCTCATAGAGAGTGGCAATATCGCTCGGTACACGCGAAAGGATGTTGATCACAAGAACGATGGAAATACCATTTCCAACGCCGTGCTCTGTGATCCGCTCACCGACCCACATCAGGAAAGCAGAGCCAGCCGTCCAGGATGCAACCACCGTGATACCCTTAAGAACATTGATATCCGGGATCATGCCGCTTCTGCCAAATGCAACGGTCATTGCGGTCGCCTCGATCAGCGCAAGCGCAACGGTAACGTAACGGGTGATGTTGGTCAGCTTCTTTCTGCCCTCTTCCCCGTCCTTCTGCATCTCCTCCAGCTGCGGGATAGCGATCGTCAGCAATTGGATGATAATGGACGATGTAATGTATGGTGTGATATTCAGCGCGAAAATTGACAGTCGCTCAAAAGAACCGCCGGTGAACGCACTGAAAAAGTTAAAGGCGCCATCCGTCTGCTGTGCAAAAAACTGCGAGATATAATCGCGGTTGACACCCGGTACCGGAAGCTGTGAACCGAACCGGATGACAACGAGCATACCAAACGTATACAGCAGACGTTTGCGGATGTCCTTCACTTTAAACATGTTACGAAGTGTTTCTAACATTAGATCACCTCTGCTTTTCCACCAAGTGCTTCTATTTTAGCTTTTGCGCTTTCACTGAAAGCATTTACCTTAACGTTCAGCTTCTTAGTAAGTTCCCCGTTTCCAAGTACCTTAACGCCGTCCTTTGCGCTCTTGATAACGCCTGCCTCGATCAGAGTCTCGATCGTTACTTCGGTATCGTTATCAAATTTCTCCAGATCGCTCACGTTGATTGCTTCGATATCCAGAGTATTTCTGTTTGTGAAGCCTCTCTTCGGGATACGTCTGTATAACGGCATCTGACCGCCCTCGAAGCCCGGTCTCGGTGCTCCGGAACGAGCCTTCTGACCTTTATGTCCCTTACCAGCCGTCTTACCGTTTCCTGAACCATGTCCGCGGCCTCTTCTGAAATTATCGCTCTGTCTGGAACCCTCTGCCGGTTTTAAGTTTGATAAATCCATCATGGCACCTCCTTATTTGATTAGATTTCTTCTACTTTTACTAAATGCTGTACCTGCTTTACCATGCCCATCGTAGCTGCGTTGTTCGGAAGCTCAACAGATTTGTTCAGTTTTTTCAGACCAAGCGCCGCTACCGTTGCACGATGTTTCGGGATTGCACCGATTGTAGATTTTACTAAGGTTACTTTTACTTTATCTGCCATTTTCTAATCCTCCTATGCGCGCACTTCTTCTACCGCTTTTCCGCGCAGTCTTGCAACTTCCTCCGGGGATTTCAGCTGTTTTAAACCTTCCAGTGTAGCAAGAACGACGTTCTGCTTGTTTCTGGAGCCGAGGGATTTTGTACGGATATTGCGGATGCCTGCCATCTCCAGTACGTTACGTGCCGGACCGCCTGCGATAACACCGGTACCTTCCGGAGCTCTCTTGAGAACTACGTGGGAACCGCCGAACTTTCCTTCGAAGTCGTGCGGGATACTTGCATTGTCATCCAGCGCAACATTGATCAGATTCTTAGCAGCGTCTTCTTTTCCTTTACGGATTGCTTCCGGAATTTCTTTTGCCTTTCCTAAACCTGCACCAACATGGCCATTTCCATCGCCTACAACTACGAGAGCTGTGAACTTCATGTTCTTACCGCCCTTAACAACCTTGGTAACACGCTTAATAGACACTACTTTTTCATTTAATTCTAACGAATTAGCATCAATAATTTCACGTTTCATGTGTCTACCTCCTAAAATTCCAGACCAGCTTCTCTTGCTGCATCTGCTAATGCCTGAATTTTACCCTGATATATGAAGCCGCCTCTGTCAAAGACAACGTTCTTGATACCTTTTTCAAGGGCTCTCTCGGCAATTACTTTTCCTAAATATGCTGCTGCATCAACGTTGTTGGTCTTCTCCAGCTCTGCGCTTACTTCCTTCTGAAGCGTGCTTGCAGAAACAAGAGTGTGTCCTACGGAATCGTCAATAATTTGAGCATACATATGATTATTGCTTCTAAACACTGCCAGACGCGGTCTTTCTGCAGTTCCTGCAAAACGATGGCGAAGTCTTCTGTGCTTATTTTCACGAACTTTTGTTCTGGATTCTTTTCTAACCATTTTTACACTCTCCTTATTTATTTCTTACCAGTCTTACCAACTTTACGTCTGATCACTTCATCAGCATACTTGATACCCTTGCCCTTGTAAGGTTCCGGAGCTCTCTTTTCTCTGATTTCCGCTGCGTATTGGCCAACTTTTTCTTTATCAATACCTTTGACTGCAATCTTGTTTCCTTCCACTACAGCCTCAAGTCCTTCCGGATCCATCATCTCAACCGGATGAGAGTAACCCAGATTCAGTACCAGCTTCTTACCCTGCTTTGCTGCCTTGTAACCTACACCGTTTACTTCCAGAACCTTTGTGTAGCCCTCGCTTACGCCGACTACCATGTTGTGGATCAGGGTTCTTGTAAGACCGTGAAGGGATTTCATTTTCTTTAAATCATTCGGTCTTGTAACGATTACATGACCGTCTTCTACTTTGATATCCATCTCAGCCGGAAGCACTCTCTCCAGAGTACCCTTGCTGCCTTTTACGGTAACCTTGTTGCCCTCGGCAACCTCTACCGTAACGCCTGCCGGAATTACAACCGGCATTCTTCCGATACGTGACATTTATATGTCCTCCTTACTTAGATTTTCGGAAAGAGCCTGTGCTCTCTCTGTTTTCAGTGAGTTTTTGACGGGTATGTTCCCTCAACTAACATGAGAACCTACCAAACAAACGCCAGCACTTCTCCGCCTACCTGGAGCTTGCGTGCTTCTTTGTCTGTGATCACACCTTTGTTTGTGGAAAGAATTGCTACGCCAAGTCCGCCAAGTACACGCGGAAGCTCATCCTTGCCTGCGTAAACGCGAAGACCCGGTTTGGAAATTCTCTTAATTCCTGTAATGATTTTTTCATTCTTGTCTGCGCCGTATTTCAGAGTGATGCGGATGATCGGAAAACCGCCTTCTTCTACGACATCATATTTACTGATATATCCTTCATCTAAGAGAATGTTTGCGATTGCAATTTTCATCTTGGATGACGGTACGTCTACTGTATCATGCTTTGCAGTGTTCGCATTACGGATTCTTGTAAGCATATCTGCAATCGGATCGCTCATAGTCATCGATATGTCCTCCTTATATAAACATTGTTATGCTTTCAACCTACCAACTAGCCTTTTTCACACCCGGGATCTGTCCCTTGTATGCCAGTTCACGGAAGCAGATTCTGCAGATTCCGTATTTCCTCAGATAAGCATGCGGGCGGCCACAGATTCTGCAGCGATTGTATTCTCTTGTAGAGAATTTCTGATTGCGCTGCTGTTTAATCTTCATTGCTGTCTTAGCCATGAATTTTCCTCCTATACTTCAAACAAATTGACCTGTTAACGGATTAAGCCTTTGCAAACGGCATGTTAAACTGTGTAAGCAGCTCGCGCGCTTCTTCATCAGTCTTTGCTGTCGTTACAAAAATAACGTCCATACCTCTGACTTTGTCGATCTTGTCGTACTCGATTTCCGGGAAAATCAACTGTTCTTTAATACCAAGAGCATAGTTTCCTCTGCCGTCGAATGCGTTCGGGTTTACGCCGCGGAAGTCACGCACACGCGGAAGCGCGAGGTTGATGAGACGATCTACGAACTCATACATTCTCTCGCCGCGAAGGGTAACCTTACATCCGATTGCCATGCCTTCTCTGATCTTGAAGTTTGCCACAGAATTCTTTGCTCTTGTAAGGACTGCTTTCTGTCCTGTGATGGTTTCCAAATCCTTTACGGCTGATTCGAGCAGCTTCGCATTTTCTTTTGCTTCGCCAACGCCCATGTTGATAACAACCTTGTCAAGCTTCGGAACTTCCATGATATTCTTATATCCGAACTTTTTGATCATAGCGTCTACGATCTCGTTCTGGTAAGTTTCTTTGAGTCTACTCAACTGTATGGCCTCCTCTCTTATTAATCAATGACTGCGCCGGTAGCTTTTGCCACGCGCACCTTTTTATCGCCATCCATCTTGAAACCAACTCTTGTTGCCTTGCCGTTAACCAACAGCATTACGTTGGAGATGTGAATGTAAGCTTCTCTGTTTACGATGCCGCCCTGCTGATTTGCTGCGGAAGGCTTTGTATGCTTTACGATCATGTTCACGCCTTCCACCAGGACTCTGCCGTTCTTAGCGTCAACCGCCAGAACCTTGCCCTCTTTGTCTTTATCTTTTCCTGCGATAACTTTAACAGTATCGCCTTTTTTGATCTTTAACGCTGACATCTGGTACCTCCTTATAATACTTCCGGAGCCAGAGAAACGATCTTCATAAACTGCTTATCACGAAGCTCTCTCGCAACCGGTCCAAAAATACGGGTTCCTCTTGGATTCTTGTCATCCTTGATGATGACTGCAGCATTCTCATCAAATCTGATATATGAACCGTCCTTACGGCGGGTTTTGTTTACAGTGCGGACAACTACCGCCTTCACAACATCACCCTTCTTTACAACGCCGCCTGGTGTTGCATCTTTGACCGAAGCAACGATAATGTCTCCAATACTTGCATATCTTCTTGTAGAACCGCCCATAACTCTGATGCAAAGCAACTCTTTAGCACCAGTGTTATCAGCAACCCTAAGTCTGCTTTCCTGCTGGATCATGCTGATATACCTCCTATACTATTTCGCTCTCTCAGTGATTTCCACAAGTCTCCATCTCTTGTCCTTGGACAGCGGTCTTGTCTCCATAACCTTTACGGTATCACCGATGTTGCACTCGTTGTTTTCATCATGTGCTTTTAATTTATAGGTGCTCTTAACGACCTTTTTATAAAGCGGATGCTTTACATGGTCTTCTACTGCAACAACAATCGTTTTGTCCATTCTGTTGCTGACAACCTTACCTGTACGGGTTTTTCTAAGATTTCTTTCCACGTCTATATGCTCCTTTCGTGGTTATTGCTTACGCATTAGCCTTCTCAGTGATAACAGTCTGGATTCTGGCAATGTTTCTGCGAACCTCTTTGATTCTGCTTGTGTTATCTAACTGGTTGGTTGCGTTCTGGAATCTTAAATTGAAAAGTTCCTTTTTAGCAGCTACTAATTCTTCATTTAATTCTGCAGCTGATTTCTTTTTTAAATCTTCTACATACTTATTAATCTTCACTGTTATCACCGCCTTCTAAATCCGCACGAGAAACGATTTTACATTTACAGGGTAATTTATGCATAGCGAGACGCAATGCTTCGCGGGCAACCTCTTCCGGTACGCCTGCAAGCTCAAACATTACACGGCCCGGTTTTACAACCGCAACCCAGTACTCCAGTGTTCCTTTACCGGAACCCATACGGGTTTCTGCCGGCTTTGCTGTTACCGGTTTGTCCGGGAAGATTTTGATCCATACTTTACCGCCACGCTTGATATAACGTGTCATAGCAACACGGGCTGCCTCGATCTGGTTGGATTTGATCCAGCACGGTTCTGTTGCAACAAGACCGTATTCACCGTTGGAGATGGTATTGCCTCTCAATGCCTTGCCTGCCATGCTTCCGCGGAACTGTTTACGTCTTTTAACTCTCTTTGGCATTAACATGATTTATCGCTCCCTTCCTTATTCCTTAGCCGTTTTTGTTGGAAGGATTTCGCCGTTATAGATCCATACCTTTACGCCAAGCTTGCCGTATGTGGTATCTGCCTCTGCGAATCCATAGTCAATATCTGCACGAAGTGTCTGAAGCGGAATAGTGCCCTCGCTGTAGAACTCTGTACGAGCGATATCTGCGCCGCCCAGACGTCCGGAAACTGCTGCCTTGATACCCTTTGCGCCGGTCTTCATGGTTCTGCCCATGGTGGACTTCATAGCGCGGCGGAAGGATACACGATTCTCAAGCTGCTGTGCGATGTTCTCTGCAACGAGCTGAGCGTCTCTGTCCGGTCTCTTTACTTCCTTGATATCTACCAACAGCTTTTCTTTTGTCAGCTTCTGTACTTCTGCTTTTACTTTCTCGATCTCAGAACCGCCCTTACCGATCACTACGCCCGGTTTTGCCGTGTAGATGATCACCTTTACTCTGCCGGATGCTCTCTCGATCTCGATTCTTGAAACGCCGGCACTGTACAATTTCTTCTTCAGGTATGTTCTGATTTTGTTATCTTCAATAAGGTAATCTGCGAATTCAGACTCTGCATACCATTTGGAATCCCAGTCTTTAATTACACCGACTCTAAGTCCGTGCGGATTAACTTTCTGTCCCATGCTTTACCTCCTATCTCTCATTCAGCACAACGGTGATGTGGCTCATTCTCTTCTCGATGCGATAAGCCCTGCCCTGTGCTCTCGGTCTGATTCTCTTCATTGTCGGTCCCTTGTTTGCGTAGCACTCCTCAACGTACAGATTCTCTCTGCTCATGCCGTTGTTGTTCTCTGCGTTCGCGATCGCCGACTCTAAAAGTTTTTTGATCAGTGAAGATGCATATCTCGGATTATAGGTCACGATTCCGAGTGCCGTCTGCACATCTTTGCCTCTGATGGCATCTAAAACGAAGCATGCTTTCTGGACAGAAACTCTCGCATAAGATAACTTTGCGGAAGGTCTTGTGTCCTTCTGAGCATTTCTCTCTCTCTTGATTTGGGATCTATGTCCTTTTGCCATGAATGAAACCTCCTTTATTTCATGCATTTGCACGTACCTCCGGGCATTTGAGAGACACCCGGAGCCGCAAATTTATCCTAGCGGGATTTTTTCTCGTCTTTGCCATGTCCTCTGTAGGTTCTGGTAGCAACGAATTCTCCGAGCTTGTGTCCTACCATATCCTCTGTGATATATACCGGAACATGTCTTCTTCCGTCATGAACTGCAATGGTATGTCCAACCATCTGCGGGAAAATTGTAGAACGGCGGGACCAGGTCTTGATAACCTGTTTGCTGCCTGCTGCATTCATAGCATCTACCTTTTTCAGTAAGCTTTCATCTGCAAATGGTCCTTTTTTCAGTGAGCGAGCCATAGGTTCTAACCTCCTTTAATTAATATTAGTTAATCGCTTTACCGTCTCTTCTTCTTACAATCAGCTTGTTAGACGCTTTCTTTTTCTTTCTCGTCTTCAGGCCGAGTGCCGGTTTGCCCCACGGTGTGCACGGACCCGGACGTCCGATACCGGTCTTACCTTCACCACCACCATGCGGATGGTCGTTCGGGTTCATAACGGAACCGCGTACTGTCGGGCGGATACCCATGTGACGTTTTCTTCCAGCTTTACCGATATTAATCAGATTGTGCTCTGCATTTCCAACAACGCCAACGGTTGCTCTGCAGATGATCGGAACCATTCTCATCTCACCAGACGGAAGACGAAGGGTTGCGTATTTTCCTTCTTTTGCCATAAGCTGTGCGCTGTTTCCTGCGCTTCTTACAAGCTGTCCGCCCTTGCCCGGATACAGCTCAATGTTGTGTACCATGGTACCAACCGGGATTGCTGTCAGCGGCAGGCAGTTTCCGATTCTTACTTCCGCATCCGGACCGCTCATGACCTTCATGCCGTCCTTCAAGCCCTGCGGAGCAAGGATATATGCCTTCTCACCATCTGCGTAGGTGATCAGAGCGATATTTGCTGTTCTGTTCGGATCGTACTCGATTCCGGTAACGTAAGCCGGAATTCCGTCCTTCTTATTTCTCTTGAAATCGATGATTCTGTATTTTCTTCTGGAGCCGCCTCCGCGGTGTCTTACAGTGATTTTACCCTGGTTGTTACGTCCGGAGTTCTTTTTGAGAGAAACCAGAAGCTTCTTTTCTGGCTCGAACTTTGTGATCTCAGAGAAATCAGAACCGGTCATATGTCTTCTCGACGGGGTATATGGTCTATAGGTTTTAATTCCCATGGTGTTTCTCCTTTCGATGATTTATTATCGCACTGTTCTGTGCATAGGTTCCCGTCGCTATCGCTGCGAACGGGTGTGTTCCCCTGTGACGGGTACGTTCGCTCAACTAAGCTCAAACTTCACTATCGCTCGTTCTCGCTAAGGTTCGCGAACAGGGTCCGACTAAGACTCAGTCATCGGCTACGCCTCGACTTCGTCAAGTCTTATAACCCTTCAAAGATCTCAATATCCTTGGAATCTTCTGTCAGGGTAACGATAGCCTTTTTGCTCTTTGCTGTCTTGCCGACTGTCATGCCGCGGCGTCTCTTTTTACCTTCCAGATTCATGGTATTTACGCTCTTTACTTTTGTTCCTTCGAACATTTTTTCAACAGCTTCCTTGATCTGGTTCTTAGTTGCTTCGGTGTGTACCTGGAAAGTGTATTTCTTCTCGCTCATCGCGTTCATACTTTTTTCCGTCACGATCGGTTTCAGAATGACGTCATAATACTGAATTGCTGCCATTATGCGTACACCTCCTCAATAGCCTCTACGGCTGCTTTCGTCATAACCAGTGTGTTATACTTCAGAACGTCGTATACATTAATGGTATTGATCAGCGCGGTCTTTACATCTGCGATGTTTCTTGCGGACATTACCACGTTCTCATCGTTCTCGTTTAAAACAACCAGCGCTTTGTCTGCGTTTACGTTTTTCAGAACATTTACCATGCTCTTTGTCTTGATTGCATCCAGCTTCAGCTCATCAAGCACTACTACTTTATTTTCCTGTACCTTGGAGGTCAGTGCGGATTTCAGAGCCGCCCTCTTCTCTTTCTTGTTCATCTTGAAAGAGTAGTCTCTCGGAACCGGAGCGAATACAACTCCGCCGCCCTTCCACTGCGGTGCTCTTGTTGAACCCTGTCTTGCGTGACCGGTTCCCTTCTGTCTCCACGGTTTCTTGCCGCCGCCGGAAACTTCGGAACGTGTTTTCGCTTTCTGTGTTCCCTGACGATTATTTGCAAGCTGGCTGAGCACTGCCATGTGTACCAGATGTTCGTTGATCTCTACACCGAACACGGCATCATTAAGCTCCATCGTGCCAACTTCTTTGCCTTCCATATTGTAAACAGATACGTTTGCCATCTGTGTGTTCCTCCTTTCCTATAAAAGCTTATTTACCGGCTTTTACTGTCTCCTTAATTGTTACTAAAGATTTCTTCGGCCCCGGTACAGCACCCTTTACGAGAAGCAGATTGTTTTCTGCATCTACTCTTACCACCTCAAGATTCTGGATGGTTACGCGTTTGCTGCCCATGTGGCCTGCCATCTTCTTGCCCTTGAATACCTTACTCGGATCGGAGCAAGCGCCGTTGGAACCCGCATGACGGTGATATTTGGAACCATGAGCCATCGGTCCTCTGTGAAGGCCGTGTCTCTTGATAGCACCCTGGAAGCCTTTGCCCTTGGAGATCGCGGTAGCGTCGATCTTATCGCCTGCTGCGAAGATGTCCGCCTTGATTTCCTGCGCTACCTGGTACTCTTCTGCGTTTTCAAACTTGAATTCTTTCAGGTATCTCTTACAGGAAACACCTGCTTTGTCGAAGTGTCCTTTCATCGGCTTATTCACAAGCTTTTCTCTCTTGTCAACAAAGCCAACCTGCACTGCGCTGTAACCGTCGTTCTCCGCAGTCTTAACCTGTGTGACAACACACGGACCGGCCTGAAGAACCGTTACCGGAGTGAGCACTCCGTCATCGTTGAAGATTTGAGTCATTCCGACTTTTGTTGCTAAAATCGCTTTCTTCATTTCTTTCCCTCCTGTTTTTCTACAGCGGATTACACTGTGTGGTGCAATCATCCTAGTAAAACAGTCAATATAAGTGGAACTTTGGCATATCGCCGCGTTGCTTCTATATTAACCCATAGGATAATTTACTTTGGCAAAAACCTTATTTGGTTTTCATTTTGATATCGATATACACGCCAGCCGGCATCTCCAGTCTGGACAGCGCATCCACCGTCTTCTGGGTCGGTGCAATGATATCAATCAGTCTTTTATGAGTTCTCTGCTCGAACTGCTCTCTGGAATCTTTGTACTTGTGTACGGCGCGGAGAATGGTAACTACTTCCTTCTTTGTCGGAAGGGGCACCGGTCCGCTCACCTGTGATCCGTTCTTTTTTACAGTTTCGATGATTTTCTTTGCGGATGCATCAATAAGCTGATGGTCATACGCTTTCAGTGTGATTCTCATTACTTGACTTGCCATAAAAAAAGTCGCCTCCTTTTCGCACTTAACATCAGTACGACAAGCGGTGACTGTACACGCTCCCGTGTGTATCCTAAATACTCCACACGTTGTTTCCGGTCTTTGCCGGACAGTTGTTCTTGTACAGTGACTTGTCGCCAGTTTCTCAGAACTTGACATTCGCTCCACGGAAAACCTGCGGCACAGACCGCAGCAACCTCACGCTTCAACGCTATCAAGGTCACAACATCTGCATTATATATGAAATTTTAGCCATATGCAAGGAGTTTTTAAAAAATATTGTATTTTTTTTCGTACAATCCTGTTTTTATTCTTTTGTTCCGTTTTTCCCCATTCGGAGGCATTAAGAATGTTCTGCCATAAAACTTGCATATTTTACTATTTTACCATATAATGATGCCAGGGTCAAAATCCCGGATATTTATTGATGGAGGAATACAACATGTGGATTGCCGATGGCTGGAAGGATTATGAAGTGATTGATACGTCAGCTGGAGAAAAGCTGGAGCGCTGGGGAGACTATCTTCTGGTGCGCCCGGATCCGCAGGTGATCTGGAATACCCCCAGGAAGGATCGCGGCTGGAAGCACCCGAACGCCCACTATCACCGCAGCAAAAAAGGCGGCGGCGAGTGGGAATTTTTCGACCTGCCCGAGCAGTGGGATATTCACTATAAATCATTAACATTTCATTTAAAACCGTTCAGCTTTAAGCACACCGGTCTTTTTCCGGAGCAGGCTGCAAACTGGGACTGGTTTTCGGAGAAAATAAAAACGGCCGGGAGACCTGTGAAGGTGCTGAATCTCTTCGCCTACACTGGCGGCGCCACGCTGACCGCTGCAGCCGCCGGAGCTTCTGTCACCCACGTCGACGCCTCGAAGGGCATGGTCGGCTGGGCGAAGGAGAACGCCCGCGCCTCCTCCCTTGAAGATGCTCCGATCCGCTGGATCGTCGACGACTGTGTAAAATTTGTGGAACGTGAGATCCGCCGCGGCAATCATTACGATGCCATCATCATGGATCCTCCCTCCTACGGGCGCGGTCCCAAGGGCGAAATCTGGAAGATCGAGGACGCTATCTATCCGCTCGTACAGCTCTGTGCAAAGCTGCTTAGCGAGGAACCGCTTTTCTTCCTTATTAATTCGTACACCACCGGACTTGCTCCGGCTGTTCTTTCCTATATGATAGCAACTGAATTGAAACCCTTCGGCGGACACGTCGACTCTCAGGAGGTCGGTCTGCCCGTCTCCTCAAACGGACTGGTGCTGCCCTGCGGTGCATCCGGACGCTGGGAGCGCTGAGGGGCGCTTCCAGATTCCGTTTACCGGCTTCTTTTTCGTAAGCCCTCCTGGCAGCACGCCAGTCAGCACTGCCGTATCGACGGCCAGGACTATTAATTCCCGTCAGACAGCCAGGCACCAGCCAAAACATCATTTTGATGTTTTGAAATCATTAAATTAACCAGACCGGCACATACCAGTTCTTTTCATTTACAGGCAGTAAGTCATTTGCCATGCAGACTACACTTCCCGTTCCAATTTCTACCCTCAGAGACTCCAGTCCCCCAAAGGCTTCTGCACGGGTCACAGGCTCTAAAACATCAAAATTCTTTATCGCGGTCTTTCCGGGGGATGCCGCTTTTTTAATCTCGATGGGAGAAAGCACACCATTCTGGTAAAGCAGCAAATCATTTTGACAGACTGTTTTTGCTTTGGACATAACAGCAAAATGATTACTCCAAGCAGATTCATTCAGAGCCCGTTTCTGACTCTTCTGAAACGTCGCTCCCCGCATAAACACCGGTTTTTGCGACATTGCAATTTATTCAAGCGCAATCGTAAACGGCTCGCCTACCTGCTGGTAATCGTTGCTCATCCGTCCGCTTTCCTCCGGGAACGCAACTGCATACAGCGTCATTGTCAGTTTCTTTGCATCTTTCCGGATGTAGCCGTGTCAAGGGTATTTACTTCCATGCGCCCCTGTCCTTCCAGGAAGGACCTCATATTGATTTCCACCGCATTGCCCAGGTCGTCCGTTCCCTCCAGTTTCAAATCATACCCGCACTCACCCGTGGAGGTTGTGAAGTACACCTTCTGATTTACATCGCTCGTCGTATATTTTTCCAGCGTCACGTCTGTTCCGTCCGGAAGACGGAAGGTCTTATCCAGCTCAACTGTTTTTGTATCTGCCAGCAGCTCCGCTCCCGACACAGAAAAACCAATCGTCCCCAGCATTTCTTCCCCGAAATAGAATTCCATTTCCATATCCATCTGCTTTTCCGTGCTTATTCCGGGAACCTCCAGCTCGCCGTATACCGCCATCGTATGCTCATCCGCTTCTTCCATGCTGCCTCCGAACGCAAAGGAAACCTGCGCGCCGTCAATGCTGACGCTCACCCCCGGATGTACGCCGCCTTCCACCTCCAGCGAATCCAGCGCCTCCTGCGAATGGATCGCATAGGAAACCAGCAATGTCTCATCATCCAGAATCACCTCATTTAAAGTAGCGGAAATTCCGTCCTTTTCCACCGTCTCTCCAACCACCGACAGATACGGGCTCAAATCCTCCCGGATTCCCAGCACCTTTGAGAGGCTGTACATGGCGGCGCTCACCCCGGCATAAGCCTTCTGCCCCACCGGGCTGATTGCTGTCCCCAGTACGCAAATGCACGCTGCAGCCGCCGCATATCGTTTCCAGCTCTTTCTTCTGCTGCTTTTGACCGGAATCGTTTTTTTCCAGTTTCTTACATCGTCTGCATCCGCTCGGAATTCTCCGTAGCTGTCTGCACTATGTTCCATTTCATTTAACAGCGTATAAACTTCCTGTTTCATATAATCTGCTCCTTTCCTTCTGCTCTCATCCTGCATTTTGCTTCGCCGCGTTCCCCTTTCATTTCCGCTCTGCACTCTGCTTCACCGCATTTACCTTTCATTTCCGCTCTGCATTCTGCTTCGCCGCGTCCACACTCCGGTGCTTTTCTTAAAGCTTTCCGTACATCCGTCATGTCCGTGAAAACAGCCGCCGGATTTTCTTCTTTCCGCGTGAAAGGCGGTTGTAGATGACCGGTCTGCTCATCCCGCTCTGCGCGCTGACCGTTTCCATATTTTCTTCCTCAACATAAATTTTCAGAAACAATTCCCGGTCCTGCGGGTTTAAGCACTCCAGCATCTGTCTGGTTTCTTCGGAAAATTCCTCTTCTATCTGAGAAATTTCCGCCATCATATCCTTCCCGCTGCAGCGCTCCGCTTCCTCCCAGCTCATCTCAAGGAGCCGCGCGGCATAGCGGCGCTTGTAATCCAGCGCTTTGATGCGGGCAACTCCGGCAATCCAGTTTGCAAAGGGATTTCTCTCCGGCATATAGGACGAAGCATGATTCCACACTGCCAGAAATACATCGCTGATGCATTCTTCCTCATACTGTGGCAGTACGTACAAATACCGGTGCACCACAGATTTCACCAATCCCCCATAATGCAGCATGACATATTCCAGCGCTTTCTCATTGCCCTGTATCATCTGCGTGACAAAATTCTGTTCTGTAATTTTCATATTCGCTCCTTTCGCAGCAGTATGGCGCCATCTTCCACAAGCTGTAAAGCATGTTGCCAAAAAACGTCCACCGGACGTTTTTGTCGTATGCATGGCAACAAAATCGCGCCGCCAGCATACAACTGCCGGCGGCGCTTTGAATGCTTTCACTATATATTCGCAAAAAAAGCGGCGTTTCTATCATAATTTCAATATTTTTTAAATATTCCCCCACATAGCGTCATTCCCATAGAGACACCCTTTTTTGCACATGGCGTTATTTCTGCACAGGCTTCTCTTTACGCCGGTCATACAGTGCGATCCCAATCAGTATCAACACTCCGATGATCGTCAGAAGGAGTCCCGCGTTCATCCACGGCGTACGGTACCGCAGCTCAATGTGGTGCTCGCCCTCCGGCAGCACCAGCGCGCCAAACATATAGTTTGCTTTCAGAAGCGGCTGTTTCTCGCCGTCCACATACGCGGTCCATCCTCCGTCCCAGGGAATAGCGAGGCACAATATTTTCGTGTCCTCCAGCGTAATATCGCCGGAGACCCGGTTTGTCTCTATCTGCTCATTCACCAGATGATCCTTTCGCAGCGCATTCATCTGCTGCTCATAATCAGTCAGCGGCTGATTCCACAGATAGATTCTGTCAAAGCTGTATTTTCCCACCAGCGGAAAAGTAATGGTAATTTCCCTGATTTCCTCTCCCGGACAGCCCAAATTCACCGTAAAATCTTCTATACCGGACGGCCACTTTGATTTCTTCGTCTCATAAAACATCTCCCGCGACACCTCTTTACCGGAAGCCGTCACCATATTTACCGAAAGCGTAATCTGTTTGCCCTTTCCTTCAAACCCATAGCCTTCCATGCAAAGATAAAATTCTCCCTCCTTACCGGTTTCTTCTGCATGAAATACAGCCGTCCCGCCTTTTTCATCAACGGTAAAACCCCGTTCAGTTTCCGTCACGCCATCGCCCGTTTTCGTCGTATACAGCGCTATCTCCCGGCCCGCAAGCGCTATCTGTCCATCTTTGCTCTGCAGCTCTTTTCCCGCCTCCGTTTCCAGAATTATGCTCTGCGCCATTGCTTCTTCCCGCTGCGCCCCATTCCAGGCGGAAGCCTCTTCTTCCGTTATATACGAATCATAACAATACCCCAGCGGAAGCGCGTTTTCATTTTCATATATCACACAGCCTTCCTGTTCATCCACTTTCCGGTAGCCGTACGGTACATTCTGCGTTTTTCCTGCTTCGCAGATATAATACCGGTTTCCTGCAAGCGTCGTTAAAATCGTTCGCTCATTCAGATTTCTATAGCTGTAAAAACGCATTACGTATGTCTGTGTTTTTGCAAAAAAGTCTGACACATTGCCGTTGGAAAGGCTCCAGTAAAAGTTCATTCCGTAAGTCCCCGCATTGGCGGCTGCATTTGGTCTTGAGGGATTTCCCACATAACGGAAGAACTCTTCCGACTCCTCCTGCAGCTTTTTCGCAGCCTTCTCCGGCTTTCCATCATAATAGGCATTTATCTGCTCTGCGGAACGATACGTTTCCGGGATGCTGCGCGTCTCAAACAATCTGTATGCATTTTGCGTCAGTCCCGCCAGCATCAGCCCCAACAGGACAGCCTGCACTGCCCTCCGGCTCTGCTTTCCTCTTCTGAAAAGGCAGACTGCCAGCAGCACGAGCGCCACGGCGATAGACGGAAGCAGATAACGGACTCTGGTCTTTCTGAGCATTGTAAAACAATGTGTGATCACCGCCGTATAGCAAACGGAAAAAGCCAGCAGACGTGCGGCATTTTTCGTGCTCATCGCTGTCAGCTCTTCCCAGAGCTCACATAAAATATAAGCGCACAGCATGGAATATCCCCACATCCACCGGTTCGAGGTATAGGAAAAACCGTTAAGGATATGACCGGCCAATGGGGACATCAGCAGCAGCGTTCCAATTACAAATAATAGTTTCAATTCCGCCCGGTACTTTTTTCTGTTTTCTCCCAAAAACAGCAACGCCACCGCAAGCAATGCCGGCATCCCGTAGCCAAGCTCCGTATAAGCGCCCAGCGACAGGCCGGAGACAAAGGAGGACAGTAATTTTTCATAATAAAGCTTCCCGTAAAAGCTTGCGATGGTGTATTCCTTCTCAATTCGGTAATCGTTCAGGAAGGTCCGTATGATCGGCAGGAAAATCACCGCGCTCAGCAGCACTCCGACCAGCGAATAGCCGCCAATCTTCAAAATCATCAAAAGCCCTTCCCTGCGCCGTTTCCAGCCATAGGTACAGATACAGCGCACCAGCACATAGATGATCGTCTCCAGCACGATCATATAGAAAAAGTAAAAGTTACTGACCGCCGAGACGCACACGGAAACGATCAGGACCCAGGGCTTTTCTCTGCGAAAGACCTTCTCCACCCCAAGCAGGACCAGTGGGAAATAGATCATCGGATTCACAAAGAATGGATGCACGGTTCCCGCGTATAACGCATAACTGCACAGCATGTATGTAATTGCGCCCGCCAGTATCCCCATCGGCCGGCTTTTCTTCATATAGATGCAGAAAGCGGAAAACGCCAGCCCGGAAAGGTAGTTGCGCACAAGTACCAGAAAGCTGAAAAAATACGGCATATAGCGTGCCGGTACAAACGCTGTGAAAAGGTTCAGCGGATCGCCGATCGCATAATAGTTTAATGTTGTCAGAATATTTGCGCCAAGACCGATGCTGAAATCCCATTCCGGGATCACCAGACGGTGCTCTGTCACCAGCGTTCGTCCAATTTCCCTCAGCCATTCGCCGCAATAGATCAGCGCGCGGCAATGCTGCGCCACCCCGTCCTCACGGTAAACGAACGTCTTCCCGGAAGCAGCAAAAGGCGCATAGATAATCGCCAGCATCAGCACCGCAGCCACGGTATAGGTCAGATAATATTGTTTGATCTGTTTCTTTGTCATTGGTTTCCTCCGTATATCTTACAATATACCTTCCAGCCGCAGCAAGTATTTCTTCACTTCCAGGCCACCCGCGTATCCTGTCAGGCTTCCGTCTGTTCCCAGCACGCGGTGGCAAGGGATCAGGATACTGATCGGATTATGCGAGACCGCGCCGCCCACCGCCTGCGCTGACATGCTCCTCTGTCCATGCGCCGCCGCAATTTCTTCGGCAATTCTTTTGTACGCAGTCGTCTGACCGTAGGGAATCTTCTGCAGGAGCTTCCACACCTCCTGCCGGAATGCACTCCCCTTCGGTTTTAAAGGAGGCAGAAAATCCGGCTGTTTTCCGGAAAAATAAAGCTCCAGCCAGCGCACCGTATCCGCGATCACAGGCGGAACACCGCCTGCGCATGCTGCCCCCGCAGAGCGGCCTGATATTTCGTCACACGTCTCACACACATACAGCCCCTCCCGTTTCTGCAAAGTCGCCCGATCATACTTCTGTCCGTCGATCCAGAGCCCGGTAAGATACTCGCCGTCAGCTGCCAGCGTAAGCCGTCCAAACGGCGTCCGATAAGAATACAGAAGCTCCATATTGTTCCTCTTTTCCATCATCATCGTCTCTTTTCCCTGTAACGGTTATAGCACGCAATTCCCAGAAGCGCCGCAGCACCGAGCAGCGCAAGCACGAGTCCCGCCGGCAGTCCCGGCGTACAATATCGCAGCTCTATATGATGCTCCCCTTCCGGAAGCGCAAGCGCACTGAACATATAATTTGCTTTCATAAGCGGCTGTTCTTCTCCGTCCACATATGCCGTCCATCCGCCGTCATACGGGACCGTAAGGCAGAGGATTTTCGCTTTATCCAGAGAAATGTCTCCGGATACCCGGTTTGCCTCCAGCTTTTCATTGACGAGCCGGTCCCTGCCAAGCGCCTCCATCTCCTCCGCGTATTTCTTAAGCGGCTGGTTCCACAGGAACAAACTGTCAAGCTGATATGTCCCGGGTGCCAGAAATGTAACGGTAATCGTTCTGACGGCCTCTCCCACGCATCCAAGATTCAGCGTGTAGTCCTCCACTCCGGAAGGCCACTTTGAATCCTTCGTTTCATAAAACATGCTCCGCGACACCTCCTGCCCGGAGGCAGTCACCGTATCCATTAAAAGATTGATCTGCTTTTTTTGCCCTCTGTACTCGAATCCCTCCATGTAGAGATAGCTTTCTCCTTCGCTGCATACTTCTTCCACTTCAAACGTGATACTTTCTCCTCTGCTCTTTACCGTAAAGCCCTGCTCATTTTCCGTTATTCCCTCGCTCATCTGCACAGCACGCAGCGGGATCTCCCTGCCTTCCAGAAGCGGCTGTCCGTTCCGGTACGCCTCATCCCCGACAGACAGAGCCTCTTCTAAAATCACGCTCTGCGCCATCGCCTCTTCCTTCTGCGCGCCATTCCAGCCGGCAGCCTGTGTTTCCGTAACATAGGAATCATAGCCAATGTCATTTAGTTAAGGCAATTGAAAAAGATCAATCTGAAGGTCTAACTTAAATTTTTTAATAAATTTAAGAAAAAGGGTTGACACAGAATCCAAAATGTGCGGCCGCTCTCGCTACTGATTATATTTTAAGAAGTAGCGAGAGCGGCCCTTGAAATTGAAGCTAAAATTATCATTTCAATTTCAAGGAGGTACCCGTATGTCATTCCCGCAAAAAGTTAAATCTACCCTCTGGGCAATCGTCAACTCCATGACCAGCAGCATGGACAAATTTGTCAAAAATCCCGAAAAGGATTTTACTCGTGACCGGAAACTGGGCTTTCTACAACTGGTCCGTTTCTTCCTTTGCATGGAAAGTGGATGCATCAGCCATGAGTTGCTGAAATATTTCTATTTTCTGCCCGATGAAGTTCCGACGGCTTCCGCTTTCATCCAGCAGCGCGCAAAGCTCCGCCCTGATACCTTCCTGCACATCCTCAGACAGCTTAACCTCCGCTTTCCTACACAAAAGCTTTGGGGAAAGTATTCCCTTATTGCCGCAGACGGCTGTGAATTTAACATTGCGCGGAATCCGCAGGACCCTTCCACCTTCCATCCCACAAGCGGCAGGTCAAAGAAGGGGTTCAACTCCATCCATACCATTTCCCTGTATGACCTGCTTTCCAAGCGGTATCTGGATGCCATCATACAGCCGGGCAGACGCAAAAACGAATTTGCTGCCCTCTGCCAGCTTATAGACCGCTATATTTATGGCGGCTCCCCTGTCTTCGTTGCAGACAGGGGCTTTGCCAGCTATAACGTCTTCGCACATGCGCTTGAGAAAGGCTGTTTCTTTGCCATCCGCGCCAAGGATGTCAATATAAAGCGTCTCCTTGCGATTGGCAGCCTCCCCAGCCAGATGGACCGGTGGGCAGAGGTGATACTTACCCGGTCAATGGCCAAAAAGAAAAGGCAGCATCCCGAATTGGAAAGCCTTTACCGCTATATATGCAAGACGGTTTCCTTTGACTTTATCACAGAAAGCAGTCCCGAATACCGCATGCGTCTGCGCGTAGTCCGTTTCCAGATAGCGGAAGGGGTTTATGAAAATGTCATCACGAACCTTCCGGAAGATGAATTCTCATCAGAACAGATCAGGCACATTTATCATCTCCGGTGGAACCAGGAAACTTCCTTCCGTGACTTAAAACATACGATCGGAACCGCAAACTTCCACGCCAAATCCCAGGAATACATTGAGTTTGAGATTCTCTGCCGGATGACGCTGTATAATTTTTGTACCATCATAATCATGGATACCGCTATAAAAAAGGAAACGGGGAAATGGGCGTATCAGGTCAATCTGTCTATGGCGATAAAAATATGTTTTGCATTCCTTTCAGACCATATGGGTCCCGGAAATATAAATGACCTGATCAGCCGTTATATACTGCCGATCAGGCCAGACCGAACCTATGCCCGCCAGCTAAGGTTCCAGGTACCGGCCAGTTTCGCTTACCGTTTCGTGTAAAGCGGAACTGCCATTAGCAGTATACCATTTTTAAGGCAGATATGCAATCTGTCTGTTTGCCATACCCAAAAACTTCCCATTGTACTACATATCCGGTTATAGAGCTTCGTACAGCTGGTAAAATCCCCATATCATTCCAATATAGGGCTGTTTTATGGCAGGGATTCTCTAACATGTCTTGTTTAACTAAATGACATTGAATCATAGCAGTAACCGAGCGGAAGCGCATACATATTTTCATAAACGCAGACGCCGTCCTCCTCACTGATCTTCTGATAACCGTACGGCACGACCTGCTCTTTTTTCGCATTGCAAAGATAATACCGGTTCCCGGCAAGCGTTGTCAAAATGGTCCGTTCATTCAAATCCTTATAGTGATAGAGTCTCAGTACATATGCCTGCGTCTCTATCAGAAACTCCGAAATATTCCTGTTGGAAAGACTCCAGAAATACTTCATGCTGTGCGTCCCCTGATTGACCGCCGCATTATCATCCAGAGCATTTCCGGTATAGCGGAAAAACGTTTTTTCCTGTTCCTGCAGCTTTTGGACGATCCGGCCAGCCTTCCTGTTGTAAAAATTATTTACCTGCTCTGCCGTCTTATAAGAGCTCTCTTCGTTTCCTCCGCGCCCATACATATCATGAAAGTTTTGTATCAGCCCCGCAAAGGTGAGCATAAACAGAATCGCCTTTATTGCCCGCACCGGTATCCGGTTTCTTTGCAGCAGACAGCCGGCAGACAATATGCATGCGATTCCCAGATACGGCAGTGCGGACAGCATTCCCGACATACTGATTCCCCATAGCTTATTTGCTGCAGCCGCCAGGACGATCAATACGCCCGCATATCCCGCCAAAAATATCAGCAGTCTCTTTGCATCCCGTCGCTGCATGGCGGTCAGCTCTTCCCAGGTATCGCAAAGTATAAAAGCCACCAGCAGCGAATATCCCCATACCCAGCGGTTGGATACATAAGCAAATCCGTTCAGTACATGCGCGGCCGCCGGAAATATCAGCAAAAGACTGCCAATGATAAACAGCGCCTTTTCTTCCGGCCGATATTTTTTTCTGTCCTTACCAAAAAACAGCAGAAAAACTGCCATGAGCGCGGGGACTCCGCACCCCAGGATCGCAGAATATCCCATGGATACCCGTGACACGAAAGCCGCCGGGATCTTGGCATAATATTTCAGGTCGTAGAACAGATCAATCACATATTCTTTGTCAACACGGTAATCATTCAAATATACAAGGATCACCGGTAATAAAATCACTGAGGCAAGAAGCACTCCGATCAGTGAATAGATCCCGATTTTAAGAATCGCAGCGCCAAATTCCCGCTTCCGCTTCCATCCGTAAAGCACGCAGCAGCGCACCAGCACATAAATGATCGTCTCCAGCACGATCATATAGAAAAAATAAAAATTGCTGACTGCCGCAGCAAATACCGAGAGGCACAGGACATACGGCTTCTCCCCGCGCAGGACTTTCTCCACGCCGAGCAAAATCAGCGGAAAATAAATCATCGGGTTCACAAAAAACGGATGCAGAGGTCCTGAAAGCAATGCATGTCCGCAAAATGCATATACAAATGCCCCCGACAGCAGCGCCAGCGTCTGTTTTTTTCCGAGATAAATACAAAAAAGAGAAAACGTTATTCCCGACAGATAATTTCTCATCAGCACCAGAAAGCTATAGAAGTAAGGAATATAACGTGATGGAACAAATACAGAAAACAATGCCAGCGGATCGCCTATCGCATAATAATGAAGCGTTGTCAGAATATTGGAACCATAGCCAATACTGAAATCCCACTGCGGAATTACGAGCCGTCCTTTCGTCACAAGATTCTTCCATATCTCCCTCAGCCACTCACTGTAATAAAGCAGCGCGCGGCAATGCTGATGCAGTGCATCTCCATTACAGACAAATGTTTTTCCTGCAAACGGCGCGTAAGCCCCCAGCATCAGAAGCAGGCTGAGTATCGTATAGACTAAAAAATACTTCCGTATTTCTTTTTTCGTCATGATTCTTTCTCGCCCCTTTTCCCCGTCAGATATCTGATACAAGCATACCACACTGCCTGTTCTTTTTCAACGGAAACCCCTTTCGCTTTTCTTCAAGTATAAGCAAATTTTCGTTTTCTATTTCGGACAGAGGGTGTATAATAACAGCGTATCTTTCAGACATTATGATCAGGTTTACCAACAGGGAGGTTTTTATGAAAACAGGACTTGTATTAGAGGGCGGCGCCATGCGCGGCATTTATACTGCCGGTGTGCTTGACGTCCTGATGGAAAATAATATCTATACGGACGGCGTGATCGGTGTATCCGCCGGCGCTATCCATGGATGCTCGTACGTATCGCATCAGCCCAGGCGCAGCATCCGCTACTATATGAAATACTGCAAAAGCTGGCGCTTTATGAGCTTTCGTTCGCTGCTTCTGACGGGCAACATCGTAAATACCCGCTTTTGCTACGAGGAAATCCCGGAGCGGCTTGACCCGTTCGATTACCAGGCGTTTATCACCTCCGGCATTGAGTTTTACGTAACCTGCACGAACATGAAATCCGGAAAGGCGGAGTACATCCGCTGTACAGACCTGCGCCGCCAAATTGACTGTATGCGCGCATCCGCTTCCATGCCCTACGTCTCCAGACCGGTGTATCTGAACGGCACGCCCTATCTGGACGGCGGCGTTGCCGACAGTATTCCGCTGGAAGCCTTTCAATCCCTCGGCTTTGACCGCAACCTGGTGGTTCTCACGCAGGTGGAGGGCTACCAGAAGCACGGTTCCCGCATCGACAAAGTGAACGCCTACCGAAAGTATCCGCTGTTCCGCAAGGCGCTGCACGACCGCCCGCAGCAGTACAACGAGACGCTTGCAAAAATCAAACAGGAGGAAGAAGCCGGAAACATCCTTGTGATCCGTCCAAGCCGCGACCTGCATGTACAGCGCATGGAAAAGGATCGCGAAAAAATCCGCATGATGTATATGCTCGGCAGACACGACGCGAAAAAGGCGCTGCCGAAGATACGCAGGTTCTTCGAAATGTAATTGCAGACCGGAGCTGATCTTTTCTTTTTCGATATAGATCAGCTCCGGTCTTTTCCTAGCGGATATGGTCCTTCAGATTTTCATCGTCATAATCAAAAATGCATCGCTCATACGCGTTGATAATATGGGTATTCTGATACTTGTCATAACGCTTATGCTGTCTCCCGTAGGTCACATGCACATGACCGTGGATGAAAAACCGCGGATTGTATTTTTCCATCAGACTGACAAAATCCCGGAAGCCCTGGTGCGGCAGATCCCTTCCGTCATTGAGCTGATAGGCAGGCGCATGTGTCAGCAGTATATCAAAGCCTCCGTTCTTCTTCAGCTTCCACCAGAGCCTGCGGACGCGCCGGTGCATCTGTTCATCGGTGTACTGGTTTCCGCCCATGCGGTACCGCATAGAGCCGCCGAGTCCGAGAATGCGGATGCCGTCATGAACATAGATATCGTCATCTATACAGATACAGCCCTCGGGCGGCCGCACCTCGTACTTGTCATCATGGTTTCCCGGCACATAGAGCACCGGGATCGCATACATTGTCGTCAGAAAAGAGAGGTATTCCGGCTTCAGATCGCCCGCCGAGAGGATCAAATCTACTCCTTCCAGCTTTTCTCTCTCATAAAAATCCCACAGATATTTTGATTCTTCATCTGCAATTGCAAGTATCTTCATGTGTCCAGTATTCCTTCCATACCGGACATCTCATATCCGGTTTCTGCTGTTCCCTGCCCGCCGTTTCTGCACCGGCCCCGCAGGGCAGTCTCTTATTCCTCTGCAGATTCCACACCCTGCTGCAGCACAACAGCCTTTGCCTTATCCTGCAGATCCGCCATCTTCGGGATGTCTCCGATCACGTTTTCCGCAAGCCAGTCCATCGTGATGATCTTCTCAGGCGTCAGCACATTATTGCTGTCCTCCTGCACCGGTCCCTCCTGAGAATACAGCACGCCGGAAAACGGATTAAATTCTCCTGAGCTGATGGTATTTTTCAGAAGCTGCACCAGGCGCGCTGTACCAAGCGGAAGATTCTGTGAGCAGATAACGTCCACCATGCCCGAGGACATGCCCCACCAGTAATTGACCGCTTTCACTTTAGAGTTTTCCTCATTTTTCCAGGTACCGCTCAATATCTGACGGATCATCTTTTCATAAAACTTGCCCCAGTGCCAGATCGGCATCGCCAGGTTATGCGGCGATTCTTCGTCCAGCTTAAACAACCCGAAATGACGCGAGCCCTGGCTCTTTCCCGGGATAATAATATCTCTTCCCGACACGTAGGATACGCCCTGCTCACGGAAATGCTCATAAATATCGACATTTTTCTTTGCCGTCCACTCCACGTAGACCTTTGCACGCGGGTTCACCATCTTTGCTCCGAGCGCAAACGCATTTACATTTGAAACCGTCCCATAAATGGGGTAGTCCGCCATATAACCGATGCGGCTGTTTTCCGCCATCGCCCCGGCGATCGCGCCGATGAGGAATTTTGCCTCGTACATCCGAGCGCTGTAGGTACGGATGAAACCGTGGCTTGCAAGCAGGGAGCAGTTCAGGATCTTCACATCCGGATACTCCATCGCCGCTTTGATGCTGGCGTGCGTGAGAACCGGAGAGGTGGTGAAGATCAGCGTGCTGCCATCCTCCACCGCGCACTTGATCATTGCTTCCGCCGCTTTCTCACTCTGCTCCTCCAGATGATATTCCTGGATCATCACCTGATCCGGGAACACCTGCTCCAGATGCATTCTGCCTAGGTCGTGCGCATACGTCCAGCCTGATTTCTGCGGGTCCGTCTCATGTACAAACGCAATCTTCAGCATCGGCGAACTGAGCGGGATCAATCTCTGCAGAAGCGGTTTTTTATTCTCCTTCGGCGTCATCTGGATCTCCACCGCACCGCTGTCCGCAAGGGTGTCAAACACCTTCCAGCTCTTCGTCAGCGTCTCCTTAAACTCTGAGGTGGTCATCTTATCCAGCTCGTCATACCCATGAATCTCTATAAAATCAAGGAAAGCATCTCCCACCGTAATCCTTAATTTATTTCCGCCCATCGCCTTATAGCCGGCGCTGAAGCTGGAATAAAGCGCACTGAAGGTCTGCCTGTCTTCGTCAGTCCATACCTCATCCGGGCGCTTTCCCAGAAGTCTCTGCAGCTTGGAAAAACGTCCTTCCTCAGAGAAATAAATATAGTTTACGCTGGAAAGGTTGTAAAAATCCATAAACTCATAGTAGATCTTATTTTCCTTTTCCTCTGTGCGCGGCGGCACAATACGCGTAACCGTGCCCGGAATAGAAACCGCGTCAAAATACTTTAAAACACTGACGCGCTTATTTCCCTCCAGAACATAAAATTTGTTCATAAACTCGTAAGCCTTGATCGGATCGCGGATCCCTTCCGTCAGATGCGATTCGCAGAGATTCGCCCACTTCCGTGCAAATTCAGATTCTTCGCCAAGAATCGGCATAAAGTTTGCAGCAAACGCCTGGCTCCTGCCCTCTGTTTTCGTACCGACGATCTGATCCGTCGGAATCTGCACAAGACCAAGCGGATATTCCATAATGGAATTTGCCGCCTCCGGTATATCGTCGAGCACTTCCAGATACGGATACAAGCCTTCCGCCTTTCTCACGGCAACCTCTCTCTTACCAAGCTTTAATGCCTTTCCATATTCCTCTAAATTCATTCAAACTCTCCTTTATTTAGTCAAACAGATAGATACTGAAAAACGCTACCCGGTTCATGCCGCACCAGTACTCCATCCCGCACTTTTCCGCCATATCAGCCGCATGGATGCAGTAAGCGGAAAGACAGGAAGCGACCTTCTCCGGAAAACGGCACGGTTTCCCTTCGATCCTGGCGCAGACGCTGCACGCCGAGCACGGTCCCGCCATGACCGGCAGTCCCTCTATGCCCTTTCTGCGCAGCGCTCCGATCAGCTCCCAGGAAATCATATTGTGAAATTTCTTCGCCTCTTTTGTCTGTACGCCGTCCATGATATCGTCCACCTGTTGGATAGTCTGCAGAACCAGCGCCTTCTGATAGACTCTCACCCGCGCTTCCATCTCCTGCGGGCTTCCGCAGTCGGGCGGACACGCGTAGTTTTTCCCATAATTGCCGCACTCGTTCGCCTCACAGCAGGCGCGCAGGCTGTGTATAAACGTAAGCTCCTTCGTCTCTATGATTTCTGCTTTTGTAAAGCCCTCCGAGAGGGCAAGCTCCTTCATTTCCTTCTCTGTCATATTTATCCCCCACCTGTCACGGAGGCATCCTCGCCTCTGCCTAATGCAAATATCTGTCGGCACGTCTGTCCCGCCGCCTATTTCATCGTATACTCCAGCATCTCGTAATGCAGGATGCAGCCCTCACTGATCTCTGACGGCAGCAGCGCACGCGCTACAAGCTTTGTCTCTGCGCTCTCCCCGTCCAGTCTCCGAAGATGCGCATAATCCCCGTCGATCATCACTACTTCATAATCGCATATCGGCACAGATGTCTCCCCCTTTCCAAAATACCGCTGCTTCTCTTCTGTTCTCTGCCTGTGTTCGCCAGGAACATCCTCTCCATGATACCTTTCCAGACAAATATAGCAGGGCATTTCTGGAAAAGCAAGTAAAATTATGCTGTTTTACACTATAACTTATAACTACTCGGCTGTCAGAAATTCCGTCACATGCTTCCGGTACCAGAGCGGCATCATGTTTCGCTGGCACTTTGCATTTCTTCTCTGTTCAATCCCGATCGTGCGGAAAAACTCTTTCCACAATTCCGTAAAGATATCTCCCCGCCGCTCCGTCTCTGCAAGTTTTTGCATTTCCTCCTCCGTAAGAACCGTCATATAAAACGGCTGATCCTTCGGGTGCACCGCCGCGATCCGGCGGTTATCGTCAATGATCATCCATGCCTCCGAGGGCATCCTGTCCGCAAAATGATTCGCGGTGAGCGCAGCGATATTACATTTCGGCTCAATATGCGCAACATAAACCTTCGCAGATACGCGCTGCGCATCCGCATCGTTATTCTGTACCGCGCAGCTCTCATCTGCGTCAAAATCCGTCTCCGCGCCTTCTCTGCCTGCATCGGAGGCCTGCACCGTTTCATATCCGTCTATCGCAGTAAAGCGCGTAAACTCACGGAAATAATGCATCTCGTTGCCCGCCTTCCGACTCAGCTCCAGCACGCGCATCACAGACGGCTCGGAGAACATTTTTGTAACCCCTGCGCCGCAGGCAAAGCCCAGTATAAGAAAACGGTAGATCGCATCCAGGCGATCCGGATAAAAGGACATCGCCGCATAAAATACCTGCCGGTACGCTTCGGCGGAAATCTTCTGTCGGATAGCGCGGACCACCTTCTCCGCCTTTTTGGCATCTGCGCTCACAGATATGTACTCACAGAACAGCTCCGGTTGTTCGACCGGCTCCAATTGCAGCTTTACATTCGCGTGCCCGCGTCTGCCCGCCCACGCTTCGTAGACACATGTCATCATTTCTTCAAAAGTTTCCCCGCACGTATAAATCGTCATTTTCCCCTCCTGCTGCAGCCTGCGCTGTATTTCGGTTTCCATCCATCCAAAGGATCTGCTTTCACGCCTGCATCTGAAAATCATCAAACAGCGACATCTGCCGGAAGCTCTGCTCATTCTGATGCATGATCTGCCAGTTTTCCTTCTGATTGGTACCGACAAGCTGCCGCGTGATATACTGCTCCTCGATCGGCGTCTTATACATCATCCTGCCGGAGCAGGTGATAAAATAATGCGCTCTTTTCAGCACCACTCCGATACGCTTCAGATGAGAAAAATCAAGCGTGCCGTGTTTTCGCGCCTGTACGATCCGCATCGCTGATTTTGGTCCTACCCCCGGAACGCGCAGGATCATATCATAGGGCGCACGGTTGATCTCCACAGGAAACAGCTCCAGATGCCGGAGCGCCCAGTCGCATTTCGGGTCAAGCAGCTCGTTAAAATTAGGGCGCTCTATCGTCAGAAGCTCATCCGCCTGGAAACCGTAAAACCGCAGCAGGAAGTCCGCCTGATACAGCCGGTGCTCCCGCAGCAGCGGCGTGGGCGTATCCAGCGCTGGCAGGGCGCTGTCCTCGTTCAGCGGCACATAAGCCGAAAAAAACACACGCTTTAGATCGTAGGTCTGATATAAATGCTGCGTCGTTTTGATCAGATGGTAATCTGACTCCGGCGTCGCTCCGATAATCATCTGCGTACTCTGTCCGGCAGGCGCAAACGGACGCCTCCAGTCCATTTTGCGAAACCCGGCAGGCAGTGCGAAATCCCCCGATGCACCCGGATCTTCAAGCGGCGCATCATCCCCGGATATGCTTAGGTTTCCCGCCGATGTATTTTTCCCGGATACGCCCGCATTTTCAGACGGCAGCGTGGAGCCGGTATCATTTTTCCCCTCAAGCTGCGCTGTCGAGAAGATACTGTTCGCCAGATACCGGTTGCCGAAACTGCGCTCCATCTGCGCGCTTTTCCCGATTGCGAGGCGGTGCTGCGCGATGGTATCCGTCATCATGCGCATCGGCTTTAAAATTGCTTTGTGGCTCTTGTTGGGCGCAAGCTTTTTTAAGCTTTCCCCCGTCGGCAGCTCCAGATTGACGCTCATGCGGTCCGCGAGATAGCCTGCCGCCGCCAGCAGCTCCTGCGGCGCTCCCGGGATCGCCTTTACGTGGATATATCCGTTAAACCGGTACTCTGTGCGCAGCAGATACAGCGTCTGGCAGATCTGCTCCATAGTGTACGCCGGGTTCTTCCAGACGCCGGAGCTTAAAAACAGCCCTTCTATATAGTTGCGCCTGTAAAACTCTATCGTAAGCTGACAGACCTCCCGCGGCGTGAACGCCGTACGCACAACGTCGTTTGAGGAACGGTTGATGCAGTATTTGCAGTCGTAAATGCAGTGATTCGTCAGCAATATCTTCAGAAGGGAAATACAGCGTCCATCCGATGCAAAGCTGTGGCAGATACCGCACGCCACGGAATTCCCCAGAGATCCCTTTTTCCCCTTTCGGTCTGCCCCGCTGGAGGTGCAGGCGACGTCGTACTTTGCCGCATCCGCTAATATATGCAGTTTTTCCTGAAGCGATAAATCCGATACGATTTCCATGGTGCATTCTCCTTTGCCTTTCTGTCTGCCCCTGCCGCGGCATCTTTTTTGCACGCAAATTTCCTGATTGGGCGCCGCGCAAAAAAGAACATAAGTTCTATTTACAGTATAGAACTTATGTTCGATGATTGCAAGTATTTTTTTACATTTCTGCTACACTTTTCCTGCGCTTCCAAACAACTGTATCTTTTCCATCGCGACCTTCTTCATTGCCTCGATCTCATACGGTATCAGCTTATACATGGAATCCGCCCCGGCTTTTATTCCCGCCTCAATTCCGGTTTTTCCAGCCCTATCAATATCCGTAAAAATATTCACCTTGCAGACGCCTTTCTGCACCGCAATTTTAAAATCATCATCAGACAGGCCGCTTCCTCCGTGAAGCACCAGCGGCAGCTTCGTCGCCTCTTCGATTTCCGCTATTCTGTCAAAATCAAGCTTTGGCGTGAATTTATAATCGCCGTGGGCGTTTCCAACCGCCACCGCAAGGGAATCCACGCCTGTGCGCACCGCAAAATCTGCAGCCTGCTGCGGGTCGGTATAAAAATCCTCCGGGTTCGCCAGCCGTCCTGCGCCCTCGTTGTCTCCCACGTGCCCAAGCTCGCCCTCAACGGTCACGCCCATCCCGTGACAGATTTTTACCATTTCCGCCACTTTCGCCACATTTTCCCCGTAACCCGCCGTGGAGCAGTCGTACATCACCGACGTAAATCCAAGGCGCAGCGCCTGCATACAACGCGCAAAGGTCAGACCGTGATCGTAATGGACACACACCGGAACAGATGCTTTCTCTGCCATCGGAATCAGATATTCCGCCACGCGCTCCAGCTCCATTGCCGGAAGCAGCACCTCTGCCGTTCCAACCATCACCGGCGCGCGAAGCTCCTCCGCCGCCCCGATGACTGCCCGCGCCATCTCCACATTTACCGCATTGAAAAATCCTACGCCGTAGCCGCCCTTCTTTGCCGGAAGCAGCACCTCATTCATATTTACTAACATACTTTTTCCTCCCCGCCTGTCTTTTTCCATCCGGAATCTATCTTTGCCTGCAATTCTTCGAAGGATTTTAAGCCTCCAAGTGCATCATACGCCGTCACACAGGAAGCGCCGGCCGCCGCGGCAAGATGCATGGTATCCTCCAGGGAACAGCCCTTCAGCATTGCCGTCAGAAACGCTGCGATGCTGGTATCCCCGGCTCCGGTCGCCGAAAGCACCCGCTCCGGGACGTAGCTCTTTTCAAAGCCACGCTTCCCTGCCCATCCTTTTGCATCCAGTCCTGCTTTCGCGCCGATCCCCCGCAAAATCTCCGCGTCCGCCGTCTGATAATACATGCCCGGCACGCCGCATTTAATCAGAAGCACCTTCGCACCGAGCTCCATGCAGCGATCCGCCAGCGGTCTGACGTCTGTCTCCACGTCCAGGATCTCCGTGATATCACGCCCGGCAGCGCGCTCCTGCCATCTTCCAAAGCGCTCCTTATCCAGCATAAAGCAAAGCTCCTCCACGCTTGGAACAAAAAAATCCACATACGGTATCACTCGTGTGAGAATTTTTTCCCAGTCCGCTCTCCCGGCTTCCGAATCGGGATCAACCGCCGCAAGATCAAGGGAGGTCGCCGCCCCGCACGCTTTCGCGCGCCGCATGATTTTCAGAAGCTCCTCCCCGTCATCCGCGTAAATATTTTTCATGATCGGCGAATACCCGAAGTGAAACAGAGCCGCCTCCTCAAGCGCTTCCTGCGGGATATCGTCGCTGCAAAAGGTATCATTTGCTCCCGGATCATGCAGGAAAATGCGGTCGATACCCGGCAGCGCCAGGATCACGGAGTATGAAGTCGCCTCGTCCGCAGCAACCAGCATTCCTTCCTGCGCGCCGTATTTCTTTAAAATACCGAGCACAAGCTCGCCGAACGCATCCGCGCCGACCTTTCCCATCAGCGAAACGTCTGCCCCCAAAAGCTTCATCGCAAGCCCGGTATTCGCAACCGATCCGCCCGTATGCACCTTTGCGCCGTCCATATGTACAAGATTTCCCGGCTTCAGGATCTCTGTCAGACTCCCCATCTTTCCCGCCGGAAAAACAGGTGTGATATCCAGACAGATATGACCTGCCGCAATAATTTTTTTCTTCATATATTCACCGCCTTTTTTGCAAACTGTATTTCTGTGATAAATTTATCATAACATATTTGGGCAATATATGCCCGGACAAATTTGTTTTTCAGCGTATGACTTTTCCATAGCAAAAGCGCCGGTGACTGCCTGATGCGCACCGACGCTTTTCGGTAAAAATTTTCCACCTATAAAAACTGATAAATATTATACAGACAAATCAACATGATGACTGCCATCAATCCGATAAATAACCGGTTTACAACACTTCCGTCTATTTTCCGGTTGATAGCTCTTCCCGCCATACCTCCAAGGATTCCGCCGCCAACCATCAGAATCAGCAGACCAATGCTGAATTCCGGTACGGTGCGCGTTACCAGCGTATTGATGAGGCTGGTTATCTGCGAAAACAGAATGATATAGAGAGAATTCTGTGCCGCTGTTTTGGTATCCATAGAGAAAAAGAAAAACAATACCACCAGATTAATCGGTCCGCCGCCAATTCCAAGGAAAGAGGAACAGATACCAAGCGCCAGTCCAATTGCTATGCATACTGCCGGATTTTTTATATGATGCGTTCTGATTTTGTCCTTACGCAGCGTATAGACCAGCGTTCCAAAGGTAATCACCAGCAGGCAGGCGGCCTGAACCGCTCCCACACGATCTTTATCCGGAAACAGCTCTGTCAGATACTGAAACATCATTTTACCGGCAATACCGCCTGCTGCCGCACCGATAGCAAGCGGCGTCCCCGTTTTTCTATCTACCAGAGAATCACCGCTTTGCATTGCCTTTCCCACAGAGTAGCAGGACATCGAGAGCACTGTGCAGCCGGACAGAAAGCTGATGGTGGATACGCTGAGTACCCCGAAAGCATCCAGTAAAGGCTTGATCAGCACCCCGCCGCCAATTCCACAGATTGCGCCAATAACCGAAGCGCCGAAGCTGACCGCCAGAAAAATTATATATAGATAGCTCACCATACCTGTTCTCCCATGATTACCTGCAGCATATTGGCTACAGGAAGAATTTTGGTTCCGGTACCTCTGCCGACCGCCTGAATCTTCATAGCCGGCATTTCGCCAAAGGACTGCGCCAGCTCGCAGATAATTGCCGCCCCGGTAGGCGTAACCATTTCCGTATCCACATCGATCTGACGCAATATACCCTCTGATGCTGCAAAAATCTCCAGCACTGCCGGCACCGGCACGGATAATATCCCATGCTGACAGTGGATAAATCCATGACCATCCTGTACTACCGATGCATAAACAGCTTCCGGCTTTATCATAGAAATCAGTATCGCGCATCCCACAATATCTACGATAGAATCAACGGCTCCCACCTCATGAAACTGCACGTCCCCGACAGCTTTCCTGTGCACCTTTGCCTCTGCCTCCGCCACACGCCGAAAAATGCGCAAAGCAAGGTCTTTCACATCAGATTCCAGCCCGCTCTCCATGATCAGCTCCTGAATATCCCGAAACGCACGGTGCGAATGTCCATGATCGTGCCCGGCTTCCCCGGAATGCTCCGGTTCCCCGCCGTGCGCGTGCTCATGCATATGCGCGTGCTCATGCGTATGCGCGTGCTCGTTCGTATGCGCGTGCTCATGCTCCTCAGTCAGAATTACATCTGCATGGTTTGCCTGTATGCCATTTCGCTCTGTGCGGCCGATCTTTATCCGGTATCCATCCAGATGCAGCTTTCCCAGCTCCGTTAAAAAAACGTCCTGATCCACACCCAGATCCAGAAGCGCTCCCAGCGTCATATCGCCGCTGATTCCGGAAGAGCAGTCAAAAAATAATACCTTTTTCGCCATAATATCCTCACTTTTCTCCATCGCTCCGTGAAAGCTGCCGGAATAATTCCTTCACCCACGGCGTCGGCGCAAAGGGCTGCTTTCGCGTTACCAGTTCTTCGGGCAGATCCAGCTCGGGGCATACCCATCGTTCCTGCGTATCGTCATAGCTGCACTTCATTAAAATGCGAAGCTGATCCATCAGCCAGCTCTCATACTCCATCACGGTATCATAATCTTTATATTCCCTGGTCTTTGCCAAAAGCTTTTCTGCAATTTCCGGGTACTTTTCAATCACATTCTCCGTTTCCTGCGGATCATTTTCAAGATCAAAAAGCTGATCTGCTTCTTCAAAGCCAGAATAAGTAATATATTTCCACTGTTTCCAGCGCACCATTCTGCCCAGAGAGGAGCCTCCCTGCGCGAGATAGGTGTACAGTTCGCCGACTACCATACGCTCCTCATCCTGTTTTCCAGATATAAGCTGAGACGCCAGGCTCTTTCCATCGCCTTTTAATACCTGCGCACCTGCCAGCTCGCATACCGTCGGTGCCAGATCCAGCAGACTCGTCGGGCTGTCGATCCGTATTCCCTGCGGGATGCCGTCTCCCTGGATCAGGAACGGAATATGTACGGAATCATCGTAAAATACCTGTTTTCCATAATAGCCTTTATTCCCATTCATATCTCCGTGGTCAGAGGTATAAATAAAAATCCCCTCATGTCCTGTCCGCTTCAGATATGCCTGGAAAGCCTCATAAACCTGCGCGATATTACGATCGGTCTCTTCCACCAGACCATAATAAGCAGCGCGCGCGGCACGCACAACCTCCGGATCTGTCTCCGCCATCTTCCCTGCAAGCACCGGATGTTCCTTTTTCTGCAGTGTGATATCGTCCACCGGAACACGATCATAGTAATAATCGTATAATTCCTTCGGCGCCACATACGGGAAATGCGGCCCATATACGCCAACCGTCAGAAACAGCGGCTTTTCATGTTCCTGCTTCAAAAAATCCACCGCACGCTCCGTCACATTGCGGTCGTATGCAAGCACCGGGGAATCGCCGCTTCCCATATAATACAGGGAGCTGTTCTCGTCGTAGCCGCGCACGCCGCGTCCGCCCTCCTTTTCCTGCTGCTCCTTCGGCACCGCATTGTGGAATACCGGAGTGCGATCCCCTGCGATCCTCTTCGCATACCCATGACGCTGATCCGGTCCCACAAAATGCATCCGCCCGCACAGTACCGTCTCGTAGCCGGAAGCATTAAGGCTATGCAGAAATGTCGCCTGATTGGAATCCAATGCGCTGAAATTGAATAATACCTTATTATTGCTCGGCAGCTGTCCCGAAACCATCGCCGCACGGGCCGGAACACAGAGCGGACACGCTGTCATTGTATTTGTCATTGCCGCGCCATGCCTGGCTAGCCAGTCCAGCGTCGGTGTGCGCACGATCGAATTTCCGGCGCAGCCCTGAAGCCGGTAGGAATGCTGATCCGACATAAAAAGTAAAATATCTTTTTTCATTCTCCCTGTTTCCCTCCTGCAAAGCGAATCATTCGTTCTCTGCCGTTAAATATGCTCTTTTGACCTGCGTTCTATTTCCGCCGCTATCATCGCCGGACCCGCTCCGCTGTCAATCAGAGCACGAATCCGTTCTTCCTCTCCCGGCGGACATTTTTTCTGTACCCGCCGCCAGAGTGCCTCCTTTGTAAAACGTCGGTCATATTCCCTCGGCACGACGTCGCAGGTAGTCTGATACCAGTCAAGCATCGCCATCCTCATATCCAGGATCTCTTTTTCATATTCAGCCTTCCCGCAGCAGTTCTTTTCCTCCAGCGGATCCTTTTTCAAATCATAAAATTCATGCGCGCCCGACGCACGATGCACATATTTAAATTGCTCCGACCGGATCATCGTTCCCTTTGTGTGAGCCTCCGCATCCGTCTGCGCAAGCTGCCGCGGATAGTACAGACTTTCCATCGGAACCTTCTGGCTTTTTCCGGCTGCGGCATGATACTCATCACACTGCAGCTCATACGGCATCCGTCCGCCCTCGCAGAACACATATTTTCTGCCAGGCTTTGTGCGATCCTCCAGGATCGGACGCAGACTTTTTCCAAACTGATCCTGAGTGGGTTCTGCCCCGGCATAGTCCATCACTGTAGCGTAAAAATCTACCAGCTCCGTCAGCGCATCTGCAATTCCGGGGTCCGTATGCTCCGTCTTAGGCGGTTTGATCAAAAGAGGCACCCTTGTCAGACAATCCTCAAAGGTATTCTGCGCTTTCTCCGGAATATCATAATCTCCGGTGTAATCCCCATGATCGCTCAAAAAGAAAATTGCAGAATCATCATAGATACCAGCTTGTTTCAATGCATCGCACAGTCTGCGGAACTGATCGTCCACCTTGCGGCACATGCCAAGGTAGCATGCGCGCAGCTCATCCCAGTCTTCCCCGGTGTAATCGTCCATCTGCATATATTCGCGCAGGCGTTTCTGGAGCACCGGCTTGCCTTCCCCACGTCCTGCGCGGCGCGGCAGCTTCTTTCGATCTATCATAGAAAAATACGGTTCTTCCACTGCATACGGCGGATGCGGGTACATCAGCCCGAGAAACAGGCAAAGCGGTCTTTCATCCGCCGGGTGCAGGATGCGGTCAATCGCCGCATCCACTGCAATGTCATCCGCAGAATAATTTCTCCCCTGTGCGTCAAGTCCCAGACGTCCCTCAAAATGAGAATAATAATTTTTGTCTCCCGGTTTACCGCGCAGATGTTTTTCCGGTCCCGGGGCATCCGACTGCCCGGACGCATAGCAGATCTCATCGGCAGCCGACTCAAAAAGTCCCGGAATCTGTCCTGCCATCAGGTCATTGCGGTCGTTCATCCACACATAGTAACCGGCGTCTCTCAGTTCCGTAAATAAGTTGCTTTCATCCTCATGCAGCAGATACTGCATCGTGCGATGTCCCCGCACATGCGGATACAGCCCGGTAAAAAAACTGCACCTGCTCGGAACGCAGACCGGATTCTGACAGAAAGCATTTCGAAAGGACACGGCATCTGTTCTCGCAAATTCATCCAGAAACGGTGTGGACGACGCCGGATTGCCCAGATGCGCCAGAGCATCCGCGCGCATCTGATCCGGATTAAAAATAATAATATGCGGTTTTTTCTTCATTACGCGATCTCCGATTTGCAGGTATAGGCGCGTCTGCCCATCACGTTTACCGCTTTGCCGGTGAGCTTCACCAGGCGTCTCTCTGTCAGATGATCGGACGAATTACCTGCCATTATTGTGAGATCGCCCGGCTCTACCACAAATTCCATATACTCGTTATAATAGCCAAGCTGCGCGGTATTCAGATGGAATTTCACAGTCGCTTCCTCACCTGGTTTTAAGGAAACCCGCTGAAAACCTGCAAGCTGCATATTCGGTCTTGTCACATGCGCCCCGAAAAAGCTGGTATAAAGCTGCACCACCTCATCGCCCGCAAGCGCACCCACATTCTTCACACGGCAGGATGCCTCGATCATACCATCCGTCGGCACCTCCGTATTTTCCAGCTGCAGATCCGTAATCTCAAAATCCGTGTAGCTCAGTCCATAACCAAACTTATAAAGCGGGTCGCAGGCGCCGTCCACATAACCGCCGCTGAAGATGCCGGAACCTGTTCCCGTATCGGCGCCGCTCTGATAACCGGAACCGTTTTTGTGATTATAGTAAACCGGAATCTGACCGGCACTGCGCGGTACCGACATCGTAAGCTTTCCGCCCGGATTCACGTCGCCGTACAATACCTTTGTGACTGCCTCCGCCGCAAACTGTCCCGGCATAAACGCCTGCAGGATCGCGGATACATGCTCCTGCGCCCAGTTCACTGCAAACACGCCCGGTCCGTAGAGAACGACTGCCACCGGCTTTCCGACCGCTGTCACCGCCTCCAGAAGCTGCTGCTGCACACCCGGAAGATCCAGGAACTGACGATCCTTTCCCTCGCCTCCGGTCACATTCACCCAGCCGCTGTTTCCGCCAAGCGCCATGATCACAACATCCGCTTCTTCCGCCGCCCGTACGGCCTCCGCAAAACCATCTTTGGATTCTCCGATGATATCACAGCCCTGCGCATACACGACCTCTGCCCGCCGTGCAAGCATTTCCCTCAGACTATGCGCGCCCATACCGCGCAGCACACTGTTCATGTCGCCAAGCTTTGCCCTGTCATCATCTGAAAACATCTCATACATTGCAGCAAACGGTCCTTTTACTTTCTTCTTGCCCGGCTCTTCGCTCTCCGCTTCCAGCTTCGCCTGCTCGTCCGCAATTCCATTGAAAGAGGTCTGCTGTCCGCTCGCCCCGGCAGTAAGCATCTCAATGTATGCCGGATAGGTATATCCGCTCACCGGATAACGAAGATTGTCCGCGTGCGGTCCGATCACCGCTACCTTTGCCCCCTGCTTCAGCGGAAGCATTCCGTCATTTTTCAGAAGCACCAGAGACTTTTCCGCGATTTCTCTGCTGAGCGCATTTTTCTGCGCATTGTTCATCGCCTCTTTTACTTTTTCCACATCACAGTACGGATTCTCAAACAGACCCGTTTCAAATTTAATGGTCAGGATACGGCGTACCGATTCGTCCAGCAATGCCTCGTCTAACTCCCCTGATCGTACATATTCCGGAAGATGTTTATATGCAGCTCCCACCGGGATCTCCGTGTCACAGCCGCCCTTTTTCGCCAGCAGTCCCGCTTCCTCATAAGACTTTGCAATTTTAAAATAATTGTAGGTTTTTAAAACCGCCGCGCCGTCCGATGTCAGCATACCCTTAAATCCCATCGTATCTCGCAGAAGCGTACGTGCAATCTTCGGGTTGTCGATAACAGGAAGTCCGTCAATCTCGCCGTAGTTTGCCATCATCCCGCCCAGATGCGCCTCCTTGTCTGCCGCCTCAAACGGTGTTGCAAATACCTCGTACAATTCTCTGTCATTTAATCGAGCCGCTGCCGTATTTAAACCTCCCTGTGTCTCTGCATAACCCAGAAAATGCTTGGCAATGCAGCTGACACCCTGCTCCTGCATTCCGCGTACATAATGGATACCAAACTGACTGACTACATAAGGATCCTCGCCAAAGCATTCATAAGTGCGGCCCCAGCGCGGATCCCGGGAAACGTCGATTACCGGACTCATCGCAGAGCTGATGCCCACGCTGCGGCTCTCCTGTCCGATAATCGCGCTCATTTTCTCCGCCAGAGACGGCTCCCATGTACATCCCATATTAATCATTGCCGGAAACAGTGTCCCGCCCGCCGCCGGATAACCGCAAAGATTTTCTGTCTGCAGCGCTACCGGGATACCAAGACGTGTCTCCTTTACAAAATATTCCTGCACCTGATTGGAAATTTCCGCAATCTGAACCGGATCTACCAGTCCTACCAGAGAATACTGGGTGAATCGTCCGTGCCCATCCGGAAATTTTTCACGCAGCGCATTGATATCTACCTTACCGTCCACGATAAATGCCGCTGCGAGATCTCCGCAGAGCTGCGCCGCTTTCTCTTCCAGCGTCATTCTGGAAAGAAGATCTTCTACGCGCGCCTCTGTTGTCTGATTTTTGTCCTTATAAATTTCCATCCTTTATCCTCCTGTATTATTTATTTAATTTAATTAATTATATAATGACAATGTTTTTTCGTCAATAGGGAGATATTACTAAATATAATACATTATTTTTGGTTGTATTGTACACGCATTTTTCCTTATTTTCCCTAATTTCATACTTGCAATCCAAAAGTACATTTTGTATAATTTTTCTATAATCATTAATTAAATTAATTATACATGCTTTTTCTATAATCTTATACAGAAGGGAAGTGGATTTATGCAGTTTTCTCAAGGTGCAAACCCAGTGCGTTCCAAAGCAACCAATCATTCTTCTATTCTCCGGATGATTTACTATTATGGGCCGTTGAAACGGTCTGATATTGCCGGGATGCTTGGTCTCACGCTTCCCACGATCACTGCCTGCGTAAATAAAATGATTGCCGCCGGGATTGTGCATGAAGTGGACGGCGCCGTCTCCGGCTACCTTGGACGCAAAGCACATCTCATTGACATTAACGCAGATGCCCGCTATTTTCTTGGCGTAGAAATGCGCGGCACCCGCCGGGCCGTCTGCATTACAGACTATCGCGGCAGCGTCCTTTATCAGTTAGAGGATGAAACTCCCTATGAAGATTATAATCAAAACATCCAGGCAGCATGCGGCATGATTCTGGAGACCGTAGAAAAAGGTGGTCTGAAGCTTGACCAAATTGCGCGGATCGGTTTCTGCACCCCCGGACTTGTAGATCGGGAAAGCGGATATCTTGGCATCCACCCCGGCTATAACTGGGCAAACAAGAATCTGCGCGGAGATATCGCAGCGCTTACCGGCTACCGCGGACCAATTGAGGTGGAAAACAATTCCTGTGCCCGCGCCACTGCTGCTCAGATGTTCCAGCGTGATCTTTTAAACAATGTTCCTACCTTTGCGTATCTGTTTGTTGCATCCGGAATTGCCTGTCCCTTTGTATTAAATACCTCCATCTCTATGGGGTCCATTGTCGGCGCCGGCGAGATCGGACATATGGTAATGAATCCTTCCGGTCCGCTTTGCGTCTGCGGAAACCACGGATGTCTGGAAGCTTACTCCGGAGATCACGTGATCATCTCCGCCTGCCGTGAGCTTATAACCTCCGGCACATCTTCATTTTTGAAAAAGCTCTGTCCCTCCGGTTCAGGTCTGACGATGGAGATGATCCTTGAAGCGCAAAAGCAGGGGGATACAAAGGTCCGGGAAATTATCCAGGGTGCTATTTTCATGCTTGGACTCGCAATCGCCAACATTATTAATTTCAGCGGTCCGCAGAAAATGCTGATCGAGGGCAAGCTTTTCCAGAATCCGCAGAATCGTACTGACCTTCTGGATATTGTCTCTCAAAATCTCTATAATAAAATACATACCGATACAGAATTCCATTTCATGGACGCCAGCAGCTTAAGCGGCGCTATCGGTGCAGCAGCTGTTGCGATCAGCAGCGATCTGGAAAGCTTCACGGAATAATCTGATACAGAAAGGAAACAGTCATGAGCAAACGATTTTTTGCAAATCCATATAAATTTGCCGTCGGTCTCGGAACAGTTCTGGTATGCGGCACTATTTCCGGAGCCATGCTTTATATCCGGGAACCGCTCTCCGCACTTATCTTCGGAATCCTGGCACTTATTTTTGTATTTCCTGTTTTTGTCTACGGCTCCACTGTCACGATAGACGAGGAAGGCGTATACTGCTCGTTTCTTGGAATCGCCCGCAAAAAAATTCTCTGGAGCCAGGTAAAAGAAACCGGTGTAATTGGAACAAAAGTATTCAACAAATCGAACCCCGATAAGACCGGCGATATGTATTTATACTTTTCACCAAAGGAATTAAACGACGCAGAACGGTTTAATCTCGGTATGAAGTGGCCGCCAAAGGATCTTATTTTTCTGCTCTATACGAAAGAACGCACCGCCTGGGTGCAAAGTATGTGGAGCAATAAAATACACACCTACAATACCGGAAAGCTGCATATCGAATAGCAGTCAAATCCCCCGTTGCAAGCATACGGGGCATCAAGCTAGTAGCGATGGACGCATCGGGGATTTGATCCTACACGACAGGTCTGCGTTTCACTTCGGTCGGTGCTAAATGTGTGCCATCGGCACACAGTACCGCCAAATAGACACTCTGGCATGTCTACTTAGCTCATTGCTCGTGGGAATAAAAAAAGAGTTGCTGCACCAATCACTTAATGCGGCAACTCCTTAAACATAGCTTATACCTTTTATACTTTACTCTTAAATCTAATTGCTCAATATTACACTTCTAGTTTCTTAAATAATATATGCTTCCTTAAACGTATTTTTATTATACACAAATTTAAATCACTTTACAACCCCAAAGTTGAAAAAAGCTAAATTTTTAACCAATCAACATCTGGTTTAACTATCCTTCTGGAGTTTACATATGCCCATTCTAATGTAAGAATTGTTTTTCCAATATAATTATGCTGTGTTTTGTCAACAACCAAGGCTAAATCCGCATGCATATTATTTCCTTTTAAAAATAACGGCAATAAAAGCTGTATCTTTGATTCTCTTGTCCCTTTATCAGTAAAGTACTGTGGTATTGCCAGCTTATAGTTTCTTTTTATCTTCTCTTTAATGCTGACAGTTGCACTCATCAGAAGTGCTTTTATCACATGTTTATCAGTATATCCAATGTCCACAAACCTGTCATAATTATCATCAATGATATGATCATAATCCATAATCAGTTCCAATGATCTGTCATAAATAAAATCCGCTGGATTTGTAAAATAATTTGCAATCTCCGGAAGGTTGCTGAAACACTTCATTCTAGAATCGACTCCCTGATTAAATCCAATAAAATACCAATCCTGTCCTTCGCGAGCAGCAGGACTCAGATTTTTAACAAAATATGCATATATATCATTTCCATTCACAGTTTGGAGTCCCGTGTTAAAACACATACTATTTCCATCTGAAGATATCCCTATTTTCCCTTCATATCTTACTTGATCATAAGTATATAGGATATAGTTCTTCAGAATAAAATGATCTTTGCTCTGATTAACTCCGGGATAATCCCATTCCTCTGGCTGTGCCATTTTGGCTAGGTAATTTATTTTACTTTGATAGGAATCTTTGTTGCCCAAATATGCATCTTTATACAAATACCCTTCCGGTGAGTACTCTTTCTCCATCATCATTCCTCCCAATTTTTATATAATATTTTTTATTTCATCTTTATTATAGAACATATGTTCTGTAATGTCAAGATACAACATTATGAAATACCGCTCGCTATTCTCACAATTACCTCTTCAAAAAGGCTCAGCCGCAACCGACTGAGCCTTTTGTAATTTATTTTTTGTATTACGAATTTTTCTAAAAAATTGTCCATTTTGATGCTGTGGGCGCAATGTAACCCAATGTTTCAATTACCTCTTCTTCCAACCCGCACTCGTTATTCCATACAGTAAAAATCTTTGGATTGATCAGTCCGTAAGCAATCGCATGATCTCTCAGATAATCGTGTACCTCATCAATATTCTCTTTTGTATAACCTTCTACCGTCCAGGTTTTATAAAGCAGCTCCGCAAGCTCATAGTCATGTCTGCTTGTTCCATCCCCGGTGGAATATGCTGCCGGATCATATCGTATAGACCAGTGATCCGCCAGAAACGGTCCCTGAATCGTATTGATAAACATATCATACTGACTTCCATCCAGACGGATTGCCATAACGCCCGCGATATCCAGACTGTTCAGCTCTACATTAATTCCAACCGCTCCGCAATATGCCTGGATCATCTGTGCCATACGCTGGTTAAAAGTCTCGGACGAACAAAGAATACTTAACGTTTCACCATTATAATCGGATTCTGCCAGAATTTCTTTCGCCTTTTCCGGATTATAGGAGTAATAATCCTCGTTTTTCCACTCCGGATCAAAACCGATCAGCCCCTGTCCGCAGGGATCCGCCATCACATCCCCATATTCGGCGCTGTTGCACAGACCCACCACCATAGCCTCCGTATCAATCGCATAGCAGATCGCCTGGCAGAGCTTTTCGTCTCTTCCTGCCGGACGTTCTTCCGAGCCTGAAAAAAACAGCGTCCATCCCTTCGTTCCATCCGTAATCTCCACATGAAAATCGGGATTGTCTATAAACTGAATTGCCGTACTGTTATCCATCTGAATCGCCACGTCAATCACATTTGTCTCCAAAGCAATTCCCATCTGGGAGGCCTCTGTTATGATATGATATTTGCAGCTCTGCACCTGCGGCCGGACAGCCTTTGGGAGCAGCTCAATATCCTGCCAGTAATCATCGCGCCGCTCAAACTTCAGTGTTGCAGAAGCAACAAACTCCGTTACTTCATAAGCAGATGTCGTAACCGCCTGTGTGGCAAATTCATTTTCACTTGCCAGAAACGCATCCTTCGAAACAGCAAACGTTGCCAGCATTACCGCATCAAATGATCCGATCATATTTGTATTCATCTTCAGCCGGATCGTATAATCGCCTGTTTTTTCCACACTCTCAACCTTTGTAAAGCAGGGTTTCAAACCGCGCGTTTTTGCTTCCTCAATAAACCATACAATATCATCCGCTGTGATATTGTTTCCCGCTGAATCCGTCACGTAATCGTAAATTTCAATATCATAGGTAAAATAATCCTCTGTAGTCCAGCTCTTTGCGACCCACAGCTCCAGCTCCCCATCAGAATTTGTCAATCCAAGCGACTCATACAGGTTAATCATGTAGGGCGCGTCATTCGCCACGTTTGAGCGAAACGGCGTCAGCGTGTCGATCGCAGCCCCATATCCCACATCTAACACTCCGTCCGCGATCCCCGCATTATCCGCCGCGCCCGCACTTAAGCCAAGCGCTGCCGCCAGGATCCCCGCCAGTACCACTGTCATTGTTCTTTTTTTCATATTGTTGTTCTCCTTTCATTTTTTAAAGGCATACAGCCTTTTTATCCATCTCATCCAGCACCCTTTCCACCCGAATTCCATAAATCAGCGACGCAGCCGCATCCCTTCTTTCTGCCGCATGCTTTGCAAAATCCGCTGCATTACAGCTGCACGCCGCTGCCATTGCGTTCGGCGCTTCCGTCAGAAACTTTTCTATTTCTCCGCCCTCCGCTGTGCAAACCTTCATAAGGCCGCTAAAGCCTGCGCCCGGCTCCCTTATCTCCAGCAGCACTTCATATGGTTTGTCCATAGAAAAGGAGGCAATCGCTTTTGTGCCAATTATTTCGAGCCTGTTTCCAAGACCCCCCACGCGGCTCGTAAAAAAGGTAAATAACGTTTCTTTTCCCAACACTCCCTGTACAACGGCGCAGTCGTCATTTTCCACAGCTCTTGAGATTCCATTGCACATCCGTTCTTTTATCTGTATCTTTTCCATCGACTGACTGCAGCAGATATCCTCCGGTCTTTTTCCGGTAATAAAAAGCATGGTATCCAAAATATGAGAGCCAAAATCTCCAAGAGAGCCGCTCCCGGAACATTTGCGGTCCATCCGCCACTCAAAGCCGACCATTTCATTTGCCAGCCGTCCGGCTCCCATCGTATGGCGGTATAAAACAATCTCTCCCAGCGCGCCCTGTTTATTAATTTCACTCAGAAAATGGATTCCCGGTATTTTTCGATAATTGAAATCCACCATCTGCACGCCCCCTGCTTTCCGGCATTCTTTTTCTAAATCAGCCAGTTTCTCCTCCCCCGCCCCTACAGGTTTTTCACAAAGTACGTGCTTTCCAGCTTTCAGACATTCTTTTATGTATTGCACATGCGTATCATTTGGCGTGCAAATACTGACAATATCTACTTCCTTAAAAAAATCTTCCAGAGAACGACACACCTTTACTCCCTCAATCCCATATTTTCGGCACCATGCTTCCGCCGATTCCGTTCTCCTGTTATAAACCGCCGTCACATACGCGCACTCTGATTTCTGATAGCCAATATAATGTGCATAAGAAATCCCGGTCGCTATTCCCGTGCCGATGATCCCTGCCCTTAATTTTCCCATTCTGTTTTCCTCTCTTTCGCCTCAATCCTTTGTCCAATCATATACAATGCCAAGATAATCCTCGTCTCCCTTTGCCAGATGCCGGTATACCTCCGGGGCCTTCTGCGGCGGAAGCAGCTGCGTCAGCATAGGCGCCACCTGGAATCGTCCCGTCCTGAGAAAATCCAACAATATTTCAAGAGTCCGCTGCGTCGAATGCTTAACATAAGGCGTATGATATTTCGGATAGCGGGATTCATGCGCTCCTTTTACGTCAATGCGATATCGGAACTGATGAATATACTGGAATATCTGTGTAACATTTGCTTCATAAGGCGCCCGCGGGGAACCAAGAAGAATCGCTTCCCCTCCTATTTTTACATGCTGCAGATTATCGCAGATAACTTTAGAACTTCCCGTAGCATCGATCAGCGTATCCACCTTTGTTCCTTTTGTTATTTCGCTGATCGCAGCGCCCATATCATCCGCAGCAGGATTCAGCGTATAATCGGCCCCAAGCTCCTTTGCCAGTGCAAGGCGCTTTGCAGAGGTATCCGATACCAGCACTCTCGCTCCCTGAAGCCTCGCAAGCTGCATTGCCATCAGACCAATCAGCCCCTGTCCAACTACCAGAACAAAATCTCCGAATTCAATCTCTGACGCTCTCACTGCAGAAGAAGAAATCGCTGCCATACGCAGAAAAGGAATATATTCCAGATGTTCAATATCGGAAACCTTCAGCAATACGTCCTTTTCGTCTATGATCTCATACGCACTGTGTTTTCCCTGGAAGTAAACAATGTCTCCCACCTGATACTTCTTTGCTCTGTCACCTGCCGCTGTAATTTCACCTACCGCGCTGTAGCCCAGCGTCCCCGGCAGAGAAAACCATAATTCCTTTCCGGTAATGCACGCTGACTCCGTTCCGGCGCTGACCAGAGAATATTTCTTTTTAACCAGAATCTCATTATCCTGCAGAGCACTCTCATCCAGCGTATCTTCCACGACCTCGACCCTGCCCGGTTCCTCTGCCACTATTTTCTTGTTCAGAATCATACTTATTCCTCCTAATATCTTGTTACTTTATCGTTAAAGTATTTGGGTAAAATAAAAATCCCTTAAAGGATATTTACAGTATATAATAAATTAAATTAATTTTCAATTGTAATTTTTGACAATTCTGCTTCTGTATTTTTGTATATAATATCCATACTGCATTTTTATGGATGCCGGATAGACATTTTTCATTTTCTCCGCTATAATTGCTTTATCGTTACATTAATCAAAAATGAGGAATTTTTATGAATCACCAGAAAACAACTATCCGCGATATCGCAAAAGAGGCCGGCGTTTCCGCCATGACAGTCTCATACGTATTAAATCAGAATCCCAATCAGACGATTTCCGCTGCAACAACGCAGAAGGTACTGGAAGCAGCCAAAAAGCTGCATTATATCCCAAGCAGCGCTGCAAAAGCATTGCGCTCCCGACAGACCTTTTGCGTTGGCATTGTAATGAGCAATCCGCTTTCCCATCACCGCTATTCCCAGACGATCGACGGTATCCGTGACAGTCTGGAACGGCAAAAATACAATGCCCTGTTCTGTTCAAATACCATTCACCAGGACAATCTCCCGGAATATGTATACTGCTATCTTCAGCATAAGATTGACGGACTGATTTACATTGGAGAAAACGGAACAGATATTCCTTCGGATACCCAGGCGCTCCTGACGAAATACCACATTCCAACAGTCGCCCTCGACTGCCGTCATGCCGGCGTTGATATCTCCTCCGTTGATTTTGACTATTATAATGACGCATACTGTCATGCCTCCTATCTGTTGGAGCATGGAGCGTCACGACTTCTTTATCTGCGCCCGGATATGGATTCCCTCCAGGAGCGCGAACGGGAAGCCGGAGTAAAAGCCGCGCTGTCCCTGCATCCGGATGTAACAGCGGATATCCGCACAATCCATCATCTAAAGGGAAATAGTCCGGATGGTCGGGCTTCCTCATCCCTTTACAGCTTTCTTGACGAGCTGATTTCCATAATGCAGCAGACGGTTCCCTTTATGTCCGAAAACGACGCGATCCTCTGCAGTTGGGGCATTTATGTAGAAGCAGTCTATGCCAGCGCAGCTGCCCGCACCTCCCGTCTCCAAATCGGCAGCCTTGCGGAGGGGCCTTTAAATATAAGACTCTGGAAAAATCTCAGCTATACCGTACATTCCCATTATGAGGTTGGCTGCCACTGCGCATCCCTTATCATCGAAAAAATCACCAGCGGCACTGTCCGGCATGAAATACTGGACACCAGTCTCATCTTTTCTCCGTAATTTCCATCTGCAGCCAGAGGCAGTTTCGATACGAAGCTGCCTCTGAAAAAATATTATTTTGTTTAGTTTACCTCATGCACTCTGCAGCATGTTACAAAATGTCCCGGTGATACTTCCTCCTGCACCTGCGGCTGATGACACGCTTCTGTCGCGTACTTGCAGCGCGCGGCAAAACGGCAGCCCGGCTTCGGATTTACCGGCGAGGTGATCTCGCCCTTTAAAATCTCACGCTTGATCGGATTGTGGATATCCACAGACGGGATCGCGGAGAGCAGTGCCCTGGTATACGGATGCATCGGATTACGGAACAGCTCTTTGGATTCACATTTTTCCACCATCTGTCCCAGATACATAACGCAGATATCATCCGAAATATGACGCACAACCGACATATCGTGCGTTACAAACATGTAGGTGAGCCCTTTATCCTGCTGCAGCTTTTTCAACAGGTTAAGTACCTGCGCCTGGATGGATACGTCCAGCGCTGACACCGGCTCGTCGCATACCACAAACTCCGGATCCAGAGCGAGCGCGCGGGCAATGCCGACTCTCTGGCGGCGTCCGCCGTCCAGCTCATGCGGATATGCCATCCGCAGACGCTCGTCGATTCCTACAAGCTCCATCAGCTCCTGTGTTTTTTCCTCTATCTGCTGCTTTGTAAATTTCTTTGATACCTTCAGCGGCTCGCGCACCGTCGCGTCAATTGTCTTTCGCGGATCAATAGACGAGTACGGATCCTGGAAAATAATCTGCATCTTCTCACGCGCCTCACGGAGCTGCTTTTTGTCCAGCTTTGTAATGTCGCGCCCGTTCAGAAAAATCTGTCCGCCGGTGCTCTCATGCAGATGGATGATAGTACGGCCAAGGGTGGATTTTCCGCATCCGGATTCTCCCACCACGCCAAGCGTCTTTCCCTTTTCAATGGTAAATGTCACGTCGTCCACTGCATGAAGCATTCCGCGGGGCGTGGTAAAAAACTTCTTTAAATTTTTCACTTCTATTACCGGCTGCATACTCATCCCTCCTTTATCTCATTCAACCGGCAGCAGCGGCAATCATGTCCGTCTGCTGTCTTTGCCATCGAAACAGCGCCATTTTTACAGGCGTCCGTCGCATATTTGCAGCGCGGATGGAACGCGCAGCCCTGCGGCAGATTCGTCGGATCCGGCGGAAGCCCCTCAATGGGATGCAGCCATTCCTCATCCTCATTCATATCCGGGATTGCCGCAAACAGTCCCTTCGTGTACGGATGAGACGGATGATCAAAAATCTGCTCTTTCGTACCGTACTCTACAATGCTGCCTGCATAGATAACCGCAACATTATCGCACACCTGCGCAACAACGCCAAGGTCGTGCGTGATCAGCAGCATTGCGGTATTATATTTCTCTCTCAGATCTGCGATCAGATCCAGCACCTGCGCCTGGATCGTCACATCCAGCGCCGTCGTCGGCTCATCCGCAAGAAGCAGATCCGGGTTACATGCAAGCGCGATAGCGATCACTACACGCTGCTTCATTCCGCCGGAAAACTGGTGCGGATATTCGTCGTAACGGTCCGCCGGGATTCCAACGATCTCCAGCATCTCCTTTGCACGCTCCGCAGCGTGTGCCTTGTCCCCATGCTCTGAATGAAGACGGACTACTTCTGCGATCTGATCGCCCACCTTCATAACCGGATTCAGCGCCGTCATCGGATCCTGGAAAATCATAGAGATATTATTTCCGCGGATTTTCCGCATCTCCACCTCCGGCAGATTCAGAAGCTCCCTGCCGTCCAGATGTACCTTTCCTTCTTTGATCTTACAGCCAACATCCGGCAGGATGCGCAGGATCGACTTTGCGATGGTCGTCTTTCCGGCGCCGGTCTCCCCTACCAGTCCCAGTGTTTTTCCTCTCTCCAGTGTCAGATGTACTCCGTTTACCGCATGGACCACTTCCCCATCGGACATATATTCCACTACAAGGTCGTCCACCTGCAGAAACGGCATGTTTTTCTTTTCTTCCTGTGCCATATCAAGTCTCCTCCCTTAATTTTTCAGCTTCGGGTCCAGAGCATCGCGCAGACCGTCTCCCAGAAGGTTCAGCGCAAGCACGGTAACAGCGATCGCAAGTCCCGGGAAAATAACCAGATGGGGATACATACGAATAAACTGACGCGCGCTGGAAAGCATTGCGCCCCACTCCGGGATCGGCGGCTGAATGCCAAGACCGATAAAGCTAAGACCTGCTGCCAGTGTAATTGTCTGCGCAACGCCCATGGTCGCCTGCACAATGATCGGCGACATACAGTTTGGGATCAGATGACTTATAATGATTCTCGGCGTGCTGCAGTTAATCGAAGTAGAAGCTTCAATATATTCGTTTCCGCGCTCCTTGAGCATCTGGGCACGCAGCATGCGCGCCATACCGGGAATCGACCCGAACGCCATCGCAATAATCGTATTGATATAGCCAGGCCCCAGCACTGCGGAAATAACGATCATCATCAGCATACCCGGAATCGCCTGAATAACGTCCAGAAGACGCATGATCAGGTTGTCCACCCAGCCGCCAAAATAACCGGCAACCGCTCCGATAAACATGCCGATCACAGTCGCCAGAAGAATTGCCAGGATACCAATGGAAATGGAATATTTCGCTCCATAGAGAATACGACTGAAAATATCGCGCCCCATATCATCACAGCCAAAGAAATGCTGCGCAGAAGGCAGGGCAAACATCTGCGTCATATCCATTGCATCGTACTTGTAAGGCGCAATATAAGGCGCCAGAATAGCCAGAACAACCTCAATAATAAAAATAATCAATCCCAGCATAGCCAGCTTGTTCTTGCTGAGCTGTCTCATAATTCTTGCAAATTCACTTTTCTTCTTTGTCTTCGTCTTAGCCATTCTCTTTCCCCTTCTTCACTTTCTTCGCGGAAGCATACTGCGCTTTGATACGGGGATCAACGGCAGCATACATAAGGTCAACGAGCAGCATGCAGAAACTGAAAGAAATAGCAAGGAAAATCGTTCCTCCCTGTACGATCGGGTAATCACGGTTATTAACAGCGCCGATAATATAGGTTCCCATACCCGGAAGAGAAAATATGGATTCAATGATAACCATGCCTCCCAGAAGATGCCCAAAGGTACTTCCCATCATGGTGATGATCGGGATCAGTCCGTTTTTCAGCGCGTGCTTCATGATAACGGTTCCCTCCGGCACGCCCTTGGAGCGCGCGGTCGTAATATAATCTGCACGGATAACATCCAGCATCGACGAGCGCGTCTGTCTTGCACAGGTGGCAAGACCGCCCATGCATCCGGAAAGGGCAGGCAGAATATAAGATTTCAGCCCCGCTTCAATACCCATCGCCGGCAGCCACCCAAGATTAACAGAAAACAAAATGATCAAAAGCAGCGCCAGCCAGAAATTCGGAATAGATACGCCGACCAGAGCGATCACCATGGAAAGGCTGTCCTGCCAGCGGTTCTGATGCGTCGCCGCAAAAACGCCAAGCGGAATGCCAAGACCAAAAGAGATCAGCATTGTTACCAGCGTCAGTATCAGAGTACGCGGTAAGCGTTCTATAATAGACTCCATAATGTCTACATTGGTGATCCAGGATTTTCCAAGATCAAAATGAATAAAAACATCACTCAGATAATCTGCCAGACGAACGATAAAGGGATCATTCAGGCCCAGCTCCTCTCTCTTTGCTGCCAGTTCCACTTCTGTCGCAGTGCTTCCGAGGATCGTTGCTGCCGGATCGCCCGGACAGAAAGTCATTAAAGTAAATACCAGGATCGCAACACCCAGAACGATGGGAATCATCCATAAAATTCGTTTTGCTATATATTTTCCCATTCACACATCCTCCATTATACAGCTTGTGCGGGAGACGTCCTGCCTCCCGCACGCCAATTTACCCGATCTTAAATACCTGTCCATGTGGAAGCTGTCGGCATGATATATCCGGCAAATTCCAGAACCTCATTCTCCAGGCCGGCATCATTTCTCCATACACTGAAGAATTTGGGATTGATCATACCGTAAGCAATCGCTGTATCCTTAATGTAATTATGAACAGCATCAATGTTTTCCTGTGTGTAGCCTTCGCGCGTCCAGGTGCTATACAGCATCTCCGCCAGCGTCTCATCATGACGGCTGGTAGCATCGCCTGTTGCATACGCATTCGGATCGTAACGGATAGACCAGTGGTCGGAGCAGTATGTTCCGCCGATAGTATTAATAAACATATCATACTGGGTACCGTCCAGACGGATCGCTGTAACCTGTGCCATCTCACGGATATCAAGTGTCACGTTAATACCTACTGCTGCACAGTAAGCCTGGATCATCTGTGCCATACGTGAATTGAACGTACTGGATGACGTAAGAATCGAAAGTTCCTCTCCGTTATATCCGGATTCTGCTACCAGTTCCTTAGCCTTTTCCGGATCATAATTGTAATACTCTTCTGACTCCCATGCTTCATTGTAGCCGATGTGACGCGGTGTGCAGACATCCGCCATCTTGTCGCCGTATTCTGCGCCCTGGCAGAGACCGGCTACCATACCCTCTGTGTCGATCGCATAGCAGATTGCCTGACGAAGAAGCTGATTTTCACCTACCGGTCTGCTCTCAGCGCCGGAGAAGAACAGCTCCCATCCCTGGTTGCCGTCGCTCAGCTCTACCGTGTAATCCGGGTTATCGATAAACTGCACGCCTGTGGAATTATCCATGCGCAGACAGATATCAATTTCACCTGTCTCCAGTGCGATTCCCATCTGGGAAGCCTCTGTAATTGTGCGGTAAGTCACCTTATCTACCATTGGGCGCACACACTCCGGAAGCTGCTCTATATCCTGCCAGTAGTCATCTCTCTTATCGAAGGAAAGTGTAGAGGAAGCCGTAAATTCTGTCACCTCATATGCGGAAGTAGAGATAATTGACGTCGCAAATTCATCTGCACTCGCCTCAAACGCCGCCTGTGAAACTACATAAGTATCGTATAAAACATCTTCAAAAGCACCGATCTGATCAGCATTCAGCGTGACCTTCAGAGTATAATCCCCTGTCTGCTCCACGCTCTCCACCTTTGTCCAGGTCGGATTCAATGCCCGTTCTTTTGATTCCTCCATAAACCATACAATATCTGACGCCGTAATATGGTTTCCTGCAGAATCCGTCATATTGTCCCATATTTCTATTTCATATGTCATATTATCCTCTGTGCTCCAGCTCTTCGCCGCCCAGGGCTCCATCTCCAGATCAGAGTTGTATACGCCGAGGAATTCATACATGTTCTTCAGATACGGCGACTCCCGCCCGGTCCTGGCACGAAACGGTGTCAGAGAATCAATTGCGGTGCCGTAGCCGATATCCAGCACGCCGTCGCCTGCCGCGCTCACCGTCGTCGTGCCTGCAAACATGCCTGCGGTGAGACTAAGTGCCAATGCCATTGCCAAAACTTTTTTCTTCATGATTTTCCTCCTTTTTTTCAAAGCTTTTTGCTTTGTATTTTCATCATTTGTAGTTACCCGCAGCACGGATGATTTCCATATTCATCCATGCAGTCCTCCTGCGGATTCTTCATGCACAAGTGAACGGCTGCCGTCTTAAAGGTAAGCGGGAGTGCAAGAATATTCGGTTCCTCACCGACAAATTTCTTTTTCGCATCTGCCAGCGCTTCCTCAAAGGTCGCTCTCGTTTTCAGTCCCATGCCTCTTGCGTAGCCCGGATTCTCCGCGCCGACGATATAAATCGCGCTGGTGTTTATCTCGGCGATATGGCCGCAGCTCATCATGGAAAAGCCGTGGAACGGATGGAACGCATTCGCGAAACGGTATTTGCGCACATATTCCTCATTCGTCGCAAAATATTCGCCCAGACGGTCCATATCCGGCAGCTCGTTCATCTGATCTCTCTGGAACCACTCGTAGCATTCCCGCAGATACGGCCACTTATCGTCATTGAAGAAGCCGTTGCAGAGACTGGAGCAAATGATCACGCAGTGATCGCTCATCACACGCTTGAAGCGCAGTACCTGTGCAGACAGCGCCTGCATCATCATGATCGGGTTGGTGCCCATCCCGTCGCCGTAATGAAATTTCTGCGGCATTCCAAATACCAGCACATCATATTTCTTTTCCGCCCAGTGGACGTAGGTGCGCTTATCCGCCACCTTCCAGCTCATCGGCATCATCTCTTTTGCGTAGCCGGAAAAAATAGCGATCTGACGGCTCCTGGAATCCAGTACGGCATCGCAGCAGAAGAACGGATGTCCCATACACTCTTCCATCTTCATACTGATTTCATTAAACTTATCACGCATCAGACTTCCGCCGTTTACCGGGGTAAAATCTGCGCGGTGCATAACGGACGGAACGTGGTGGCTCGCAATACTCTTCCAGTTTGTAATACCGGTCGCGCTGTGCTTGTAGCCGCCCGAATAGCCTCCGTACGGATTTCCCTGCACATGTCCGATCAGGATCGGCAGGTCGCATTCATACACGAATTTGTTCATCCACACCGGATCCCCGCGGTCGGTCAGGCCCAGGTCAACCATATGCTCCATGTCCTCGGAGTCATGGCTGATGATCTGTCCGCTGTACCAGAAGTCATTATAGATTTCCTCTCCGAACAGCGCCTTCGCATCCCCGGCGGTGCTGCGCGGATGCAGACCATTCGAGATGATAAAGAGGATATCTTTCTTCTCCACGCCGACGCTGTACAGCTCTCTCAGCAGATACTTAATGGACAGCTTGCGGTGGCTGGTCGCCTGCTCACCGCCCTTTACGCGGTCCGGCACTACGAACACGACCTTACTGCCCTTGTGCGCAAGCTCTGTCACCGGCTTCATACCGATCGGATTGTGCAGGCTCTCCATATAGGCAGCCTCCAGCTCTTCCTCCGGAATATACGCGGGGTCTTCCACCGTCACACCCGGAATAAAGACGTCGGTATTATCCGGCAGCTCTGCTCCCATGGTACCTGCGCCATACTCAAAATCAAAATGTTTCATGGGTTTCTCCTTTCCCTATCCATTTTTATCTTCCCAGGTAAAGACGGATAATCTCCAGATATTCCTCCGGATAGAATCCAATCTCTCCTGTAAAGCGCGTTAATGCGATCAGACCGCCGTCAATTTCCGGAACAGACGCCAGCATAGCGGCATTGTCCGCCTTCAGCCCGCCTCCGTAAACCACGTCCATGCCGCCCGTGCATTCCTTCACAAAACGGGCGATTTTCTGGATATATGGCTTATCCGCCGGAGTTTTGCCCGGTCCGATGCTCCATACCGGCTCGTATGCAATAACGACCCGGTTCTTATCAACCCCATCCAGACCTTCGGAAAGCTGTTTCCCGAGCACCTCTTCCCATTGCGGCTGCTCTTCGCCTGTCTCGCCAATGCAGTACAATACGGATAGACCTGCCTCCTGCGCACAGCGGATTTCCTGGTTCAGCAGGCGGTTCACAGCGCCTGCATCGGTCACGCCCGCTTCTGCAAGGATGCTCTTTTTGTCATTGCGCTCCTCACAATGTCCGATCAGGGCAGACGTGCAGCCCATCGCCTTTACAATGGACGCCGGACGGTTCGTGGTAAAAGCGCCAAAATTTCCGCCCACCGCAGTGTCTGCGCGGTATACCCCCTGGCTGCCAAGCTGCACGGGGCTGTTTTCGCTCAGCGCTCCCACAGCAGACAAAAGATGTGCCTCCGGCAGATACTGCACAAATTCCACTTCCTCCGGCGCGTATTTTTTCAGCGCCTCCTGGGTGCTCTCCACGATCGTCTGTCCCCACCTGGCCACCGGAGCCAGGCGGTTCACTCCGCCAAACTCTGTCGGGACGTCAAAGCGTTTCAGATTTAAATAAATATGCTTCATGATTTTTCTCACTTTCTCAGTAATGCGTACTGGTCAAACCCGCCGCCCATCAGCGGCATTGCATAGTCAAAGAAGTCATCCGAAATCTTGTTTCCATCCACGATCCACTCCAGCGGGAATTTCTTTTCCACATTTGCCACTTTGTCAAGCGGAGCGAGGAACAGCTCTGTTTTGTATTCCGGCGTGCGCTCTGCTTTAATTGCCACCATATAGCCGCTCTCGCCCTTTAATGCGGATTCCAGCGCATATTTTCCAACTGCATAAGCTTCCTCTCGGTCTGTCTCAGATACATAGGGAATGCTCGCGCGTCCCAGAAGTCCCGGCTTCTCCGCACGGGATTTCAGTCCCAGCTTTTGCATGATCATATCAGAAATATGCTGCGCGGTTCCTCCCGGCACGGTATGTCCGAACCCGTCCACGATACCGGTGTCCGCCAGCGGCTTTCCGTTCAGCCCGCAGATGCCCTCGCTCACTGTCACCAGAAGCCCTTTGCCCTTTGCATAAGCGTTCCTGATATCCTCCAGCATCTTCTCCTCATCCACCGGCACCTCCGGCAGATAGGTCAGTACCTCGCAGTCGGTAAGTCTTGCTGCCAGTGCACTTGCCGCCGTCACCCATCCGGCATTGCGTCCCATAAGCTCCAGCACTACTACATGAATCGGAAGCCCGGAAGCGTCCAGCGCCAGCTCGCAGGCACTCTGCGCGGCATATCTCGCTGCACTTCCAAAGCCCGGGCAATGATCCGTGATATCCAGATCGTTATCCATGGTTTTCGGGATCCCGATCACGCGGATATTAAGCCCCTCCTTCAGCGCAAGCTCGTTTACCTTATTGCAGGTATCCATGGAGTCATTTCCGCCGTTATAAAAAAAGCAGTCAATATCAAATTTTTTCAGGGTCTCCATCACGGTCGGATAGTCGTCCTCCGTCAGCTTTCTGCGGCAGGAGCCGATGGCTGACGCCGGCGTATCCTTAAGGCGCGCGATCACCTCCGCCGGAACCTCTGTAAGGTCGATCAGATCGCCCTTCAGGATCCCCTCCGCGCCGAAGCGCGCCGCATAAATTTTATCTACCTCGCCCGAAGCGCGCGCTGCTTCCACCACGCCCTGCAGAGAACAATTTATTACGGCTGTCGGACCGCCGCCATGTGCCACAAGTATGTTTTTTCCCATGCCTAAATTCCTTTCTTGCGATAGCGCTCTGCCATCTCATCCAAAGAAACCGTTTCGATGAGCGGAGCCTTGCCCACACTGTCAAATTCCACGATCAGCGTTCCAACCACCTCATGTACGCCCTTTTCGATGCATTCCACGATCAGGGCGACATCCTCATCCGGTACATTTCCGTACATTACCGTGTCCATGATCGGCGGGAAGAATACGCGCGGGTCAAAGGCCGACGGATTCTTGCACAGCAGCTCATAGATCTCGCCGATAGATGCGCTGTTCTGCAGGGACGGATTGTATTTAAACAGCTCGCGCAGGTTGCGGGTAACGGCAAGGCGAATATCCGTGTCTACGTTAATCTTGCGGATGCCAAGCTTCGATACCTCTTTCAGCTGTTCCTTTTTGATGCCGTATGCGTCATGGATATCGCCGCCGAGCGCATTGATCTCGCTGACAATATACTGCGGAACGGTGGAAGAGCCGTGGCTTACCAGCGTGCCCTCGATGCCCTCATGCATCATGCATTCCTTGGTCGCAATCGCAATTTCCTTGCGGATTACCGTGTCCTTGCCCTTATTTGCGCCGTGCTTTGTTCCGTAGCTGATCGCGAGTGCGTCCACTCCGGTATTCTTGAAGAATTTCACCGCGTCCATCGGATTTGTATAGGTGGACGTCGCTGCAAATACATGATCCTCCACGCCTGCCAGCACGCCAAGCTCACCTTCTACCGTGACACCGCGCTCATGGGCATATTTTACAACCTCGCGGGTAAGCTCCATGTTTTCCTCAAACGGAAGGGAAGATCCGTCGATCATAACAGACGTATAGCCGCCCTCGATCGCTGCCACGCAGGATTCCATCGTCTTGCCATGGTCGAGATGAAGCGCTACCGGGATCGGGCTGTTTTCCGCATATTTTTTTACAGCGTTTGCAATGTTCTGTGCACCGATCTTCTTGTCCTCCAGGGTTCCGTTTGCGAAATCAGTACGTCCTCCCATAAAGGCATTTGCCAGATCTGCTCCCTGCAGGATCGCGGCACTGCGGAACATCTCGTGCACCTCGATCACTGCTTTCGCCTGGCAGACTGCATTTACGTTAAATGCTCCCTGGGCGTAATTGTACTTTTCTGTTGCATCTAAAATTGCTCTCATTGGTACTAAAGGCATTCTTTTCTACCTCCTACATATTTTTTCTATCACGCACAGCGTGGAATAGACATTCATTATTTTCCAAGGGTCCGGAACATGTTTTTCTTATAATCCTCAACGCCGGGCTGATCAAACGGATTGACGCCCAGAATGCGCGCTGAGAGATAGCAGGTAAATTCAAAAAAATAAAACAGCATTCCAAAGCTTCTCTCATCAATCGCCGGCACGCTGAGACGCAGGCACGGATATTTCTGTGAATGCGCTTCGATCGTCGCCTCACAGGCCGCCTGATTGATCTCGTTGAAATCTCTGCCATTTAAATAGTCAAAACGGTCGTCGACATCATCCTTCCGCAAAATATAGGCGGCGCCGGTATCGCGTACCTCCAGAAACAGCTCGTAAATAATCGGGCTGCCGTCCTGAAGGAATTGTCCGATGGAATGCAGATCCTCAGAAAAATTTCCAAACAGCGGATACAGGCCCTTGTTATCCTTTCCCTCACTCTCGCCGAACAGCTGCATCCACCACTTTGCAAACCGGAAAAAACGCGGTTCAAAGAAGGAAAGCATTTCCATCCGATAGCCCTTCCGGTACAGCAGGTTGCGGATCGCCGCATAGCGAAGCGCGACATTTTCTGTGGCGTCCTCTGTTTTCAGACGTTTTTCCATATCTGCTGCCCCAGCCGCCATCGCCTGGATATTCATACCCGCCACTGCCATCGGGAACAGGCCGATCGGTGACAGCGCCGTAAATCTTCCGCCGATATCCTCCGGAAACGGCAGGAACGTAAAACCGTGCTCCCGGCTAAGCTCTTCCAGATGACTTCCCTGTGTTCCCGTACAGATGACGCGCTGCGCATATGATTCCCCGTACTGCCCGCGCAGCCAGACACGCAGGGCACGGAAACCGATCCCCGGCTCCAGCGTTTCAAAATTCTTGGCAATGACATTGATGTACACGCTTTTGCCATCCAGCTCCTTCAGCACCTTGCTGATGCTGTAGGCTGAAATGGTATTTCCCGCCCAGATGATATGTACATTGCTCTTTTCCTCAATTGCGTCGATTACGGCCCGCGCAGCCTGATTCGAGCCGCCGATACCGATCACTACCAGCACATCCGCCTTCTGCCGTACCTCCTGCGCCAGCTCCTGGTAGCGGTTCAGCCATTCCTGTCCTGCCCACTCCGATACCCGAAGCCAGCCCAGACTGTTTTTGTACTGCGCTTCCCCTTCTTTTACCTTTTCCAGCAGATCTGCATTTTCTTCCATCATAGAAGTAATCTCTCTCTCCTGCAGACAGCCCGTCGGATCTGCCAGACAAAGCTGTAATTCTTCCATTCTTCACACCTCAAAGCTAAAACTTTTTCTTTACATTTGCAAATGCTTATTTAATTATTTAAATTAATTAATTTATTAGTATCATACCCTATGATCACAAACTTGGCAAGACGGAATATTAGACAAAATTTGATGACTATTTTTAGTAATAAGTACCAGTCAAACATTGACTTCCTTCCCGCCAGATAGTATAATGAACAGCGAAATTTAGCGTGAAAATACATGCTGGAAAAGGATGGATGAAATTATGCAGGGAAGAACACATACCTGCGGCGCTCTTCGTATCAGCGACGTGGGCGCACAGGTAAAAATTGTCGGCTGGTTTGACAATCTCAGAAAAGTAAGCAAAAACCTGGGATTTTTGATTTTGAGAGACTATTACGGCGTGACGCAGGTCGTTATCGAAACAGAAGAAATGATGAATGTGATCGACGGGATCAACTATGAATCCACGATTTCCGTCAGCGGTACGGTGCGCGAGCGCTCCAGCAAAAACGCAGCGCTTCCGACCGGAGAGATCGAGGTGGTTCCGGAGAAGATCGAGCTGCTCGGCAAATGCCGCTACAACGAGCTGCCGTTCCAGATCGCCCGCTCAAAAGAAGCGGATGAGAACACCCGTCTGAAATACCGCTACCTGGATCTGCGCAATCCGGCAGTGAAGGATAAGATTACATTAAGAAGCAAAGTCGTGGCGGATCTGCGCACAAGCATGATCGCACACGATTTCCTGGAGATCACCACCCCGATCCTCACCTGCTCCTCCCCCGAGGGCGCGCGCGATTATCTGGTGCCGTCCAGAAATCATCCGGGCAAATTCTATGCGCTGCCGCAGGCTCCGCAGCAGTTCAAGCAGCTTCTGATGGCGTCCGGCTTCGACCGCTACTTCCAGATCGCGCCGTGCTTCCGCGACGAGGATGCGCGCGCAGACCGCTCCCCGGGCGAGTTTTATCAGCTCGATATGGAGATGGCTTTCGCCGACCAGGAGGACGTTTTTGCAGTCCTGGAGGATGTGCTTCCGCCGATCTTCGCAAAATACGGCGTTTATCACACCGCCTCCGCTGCTCCGTTCAGACGCATCTCCTATCTCGATGCGATGGAGCAGTACGGCACGGACAAGCCCGACCTGCGGATTGATCTGCTGGTGCAGGATGCGACCGCATGCATGGCGGACTGCGGCTTCGGACCGTTCGAAGGACAGACAGTAAAAGCTGTCGTCGTTTCCGGCTTTGAAGGAACAAGAAAGGTAATCGACAAGCTGTGCGCGGACGTTGAGGTGCAGAGCGGGAATAAAGCTTACTGGTTCCGTGTGGATGCTAACGGCGACTTTGTCGGCGGCATCTCCAAATTCCTGCAGGAACGCAAAGCAGAGGTGGTCGAAGCTCTCGGCTTAAAGCCGGGCGACTTTATCGGTCTTTCCGCCGGCAAAAAGGGCGCGGCGCAGAAAACCGCCGGCGTGCTCCGCAAAATGCTGGGCGCAGCGTGCCCTTCCCATATGAAAACAGACTGCTACGAATTCTGCTGGATCGTTGACTTCCCGATGTATGAGATCGGCGAGGAATCCGGCGAACTGGAATTCTGCCACAACCCGTTCTCTATGCCGCAGGGCGGTATGAAAGCGCTTGAAGAGCAGGACCCGCTGGAAATTCTTGCTTACCAGTACGACCTCGTGTGCAACGGCGTGGAGCTCTCCTCCGGCGCTGTCCGCAACCACGATCCGGAGATCATGGTAAAAGCGTTCAATCTCGTCGGACTTGGCGAGGACGCCGTAAAAGCGAAATTCCCGGCGATGTACAACGCATTCTGCTACGGCGCTCCGCCTCATGCAGGTATTGCACCGGGCGTGGACCGTATGGTCATGCTGATCGCCGGTGAGGAAAGTATCCGCGAGATCATTCCGTTCCCGATGAACAAAAACGCGCAGGATATCATGATGGGCGCTCCGGCAGCCGTAGAGCCGAAGCAGCTTGAAGACGTGCATATCCGCATTGAAATGCCGAAAAAAGAGGATTAAAAAGCGAAGGCTGCCGCATCTAAAAGCTAGATGCAGCAGCCTCTTCTATAATCACCAGCGAACCGTTTCTTCCGCTGATAGAAACCGTATATCTGTGTTCCGTTCCGTCCTCTGCCGTGCAGGTAAGCCCATAAGCAGTCATATCTCCGGGGAATGACACTTCCGCGACAAAGATTTCTCCTTCTTCCAGCGCATTGATCACGCACAGCGCTTCCCCGTCCTCATAATCTTCCCCAGGCACAAGGAAAAGAAAGCTTATATCTGTCAGCGGCTCATTTGCCTGGAACGCAATTCTTTCAGGATACCAGGAATCACCTTCGCTATACTCCAGAAACTCTTCATTTTCCGGAAGCGTATCCCCCGCGAAATAAATAGCGACCGGTCCCGGATCGTTCTCTGCAGCGCGCGCTCTCTCCAGATCTACCCAGCCCGCGCCGGATTTCAGCCTGCCCCAGAGATTTCCCTCTCCATCCATTTCCTCTTCCACGATCGTGTAAAGTGTGGAGCGCTCAATGTTTCTCACATAATTGTTATCATAACCCGGTCCGTCAAAAATCGGAATGGAAACGTCAAGCTGCTGAAGATAAGATGTTTCCCTCACTGCGGCGTAATCCGATATGATTCCGACAGATTCTCCGGAAAATGCGCCGTCCTCCTCCGCGAAGCAAATACCGGATGGCGCCATCATGCACAGCGCAGCAGACAACAGAACAAATCTTTTTCTTTTCATAACTGCCCTCCTTTGGATCATCATTCTAACTCAGCCGGAAGTCTCCGCCGTCTTTGGACTGAACGCTCATATTGATGGTGCAGTCCGCCAGATGCTCATAGTTGATATCCAGCGCATAGTTCACCGTCACGGCAATATTTTTTTCATCATTCTTCACGTCGATGTTTGTCGCCGCGATCCCCACCATCAGATTGCCGAAAGGCGTCTCGTAACACGTAACATTTTTCTTGTCCTTTTCAAAGACCATATGGACATTTGTCAGTCCGCGCTTCGTCACTTCCATGCCGTCCGCGTCAAGCTTTATGAGATTCTGAATGGTGCCCTCCATTCCTTCCATGACTTCCTCATAACTGATATAATGCTTTCCGTTTTTGTGCAGGTATTTTCCGCTTGTAACAACCTCCACCTCGTCCCCGTCGTCCATCGCAAGCACCTGCATTCCTTTAATGCTCACCAAAACTTCTTCTGTCATTTAGTACTCCTCGATATTAATTTTCTGTACGTTCTCAATATTTACCGGCAGGATCGAATTTGCAAAGCTGATAAAGCTCTCCGGCGCATCGCTCACGTAGAAACGATGTGGATTTTTCTCCATATCCAGCGGCTCCGTGTTCTGCAGATCCTCCCGGATCAGCAGCTCGCGCAGGCTGCACGCCGTCTCGTATGCCGGATTCACCAGCGTGACGCCGTCGCCCATGATCTCGCCGATCATGGAGCGCAAAAGCGGATAATGCGTGCATCCAAGGATCAGCGTGTCGATATCCTGCTCCTTCAGCGCGGCGAGATAGCGCCTCGCCATTTCCTCCGTCACCGGGTCCTTCATCATGCTCTCCTCCACCAGCGGCACAAACAGCGGGCACGCTTTTCCGATCACCTCCGCGTCCGGCCTGATCTGGCGGATAAATTCCGTATACAGACCGCTTGCGATCGTTCCCTTCGTGCCGATCACGCCGATGCGGTTATTTTTCGTCGCCGCGCACGCCACCTTCGCTCCCGGCTTCACCACGCCGATGATCGGGACAGACAGCTCGTGACGGATCTCCTCCAGCGCAAACGCGCTCGCAGTATTGCACGCCACCACGATTGCCTTTACCTCCTGCGACAGCAGAAAACGCACGATCTGCCTGGAATAGCGCAGGATCGTCTCTTTTGATTTACTTCCATAAGGCACGCGCGCGGTATCCCCGAAATATACGATCCGTTCTTCCGGGATATTGCGCATCACCTCTCGCGTAACTGTCAGACCGCCTACGCCGGAATCAAAGATACCGATCGGTCTTTCCTTTTCTCTGGCTCCCATATATGCTCCCCTTGTTTTCATTCAGCCGGCATCCGCCGCTGCTCTTTCGTACATTATAGCTCTATCCGTAAAAAATGACAAGCGGCTTCTAAAATATGACGGGTTCTTTCCCGACAAACGCAAAAAAGATATTCTTTTCCTCCTCACAGGCCGCTTTTCCATTCGTCGCTTCCGTAATTGCCTCCAGCAGCTTTGCCACGTCATTCTCCTGCACAAGGACCGAGGTTTTCACCACCTCGCTGTACTCGGAACCGACGATCGGAATGCCGCGCTGCCCCAGGAGATACTGCAGCTTTCCAATGCCATTATAGTCTGTCTCGATCGTCAGACGGCTGCCCTTTACTTTCTCGATCACCTCGCTGGCTGCAAGCCCCGCCTGCACCGCTTTGGAATATGCGCGCACCAGACCGCCGGTACCAAGAAGCGTGCCGCCGAAATAGCGCGTCACCACCACCGCCGCATCATGGATATCCGCGCCAAGCAGCACATCCAGCATCGGTCTGCCCGCCGTTCCCTGCGGCTCCCCATCATCGCTGCAGCGCTGCAGCTCCTGGTGCTCCCCGACCACAAAAGCCGAGCAGTTGTGCGTGGCATTCCAGTATTTTTTCTTTAAACCGTTGATAAACCCCAGTGCCTCCTCCTCCGAATGCACCGGCTGTACCGTCGCAATAAAGCGGGATTTCTTTTCCACGATCTCTCCCTCGCCGCCTCTGTAAACAATATTATACGCCATATTTCTCTCCTTGTGGTTTTATCGCGCGCCGTATTCGCGCCTCATGATTTATTAGTATAGCATTTATTTTTGATTTCTGCTATACTATGGATAACTGTTTGTAAAAACAGGTAAACTAATTGTAACATTGTCTTTACCGTTACTGTTCACGCCAGCCTCAACCACTTGCTGTGAACGGAGTGGACAGTAACTCTTTACCCAAATTCAGAAAGGAATGCTGCACATGAAATATGGCAGACACGATATCGAAAAAAAACAGCGGAATATGACAGCGGAAAAGGTAGAACAGAAGGCTGGGATGACGCTCCTTCGCCTGCTTCTCGTTGCACTGTTCGCACTGGTGATCGCCGGTGTATGCGCGGGCTACGGCATGATGCAGGGGCTTTTAAAGAGCGCGCCGGATATCTCCGCATTAAGCACTGCTCCCGCAGAGATGGCAACCTACATTTACAACGCCGAAGGAGAGCAGGTGCAGAAGCTGACAGCCCCCACCTCGAACCGCACGCCCGTTTCCATCGACCAGGTGCCGGAGCATCTGCAAAACGCCGTCGTCGCCGTGGAGGACGAACGCTTTTACGAGCACAACGGCATAGATATCCGCGGCATCCTGCGCGCTTTTGTGGTGGGCATCACCGGCGGCAGCTTCTCGGAGGGCGCCAGCACCATCACGCAGCAGCTTCTGAAAAACAGCGTGTTCCCGGACTGGGTAAACGAGTCCTCTCTGGCGGAGAGCTTTAAGCGCAAATTCCAGGAGCAGTATCTGGCGCTGGAGCTGGAAAAAAATCTGGAGCAGACCATGACAAAGGACGAGGCGAAAAAGAAGATCCTCGAAGATTACTTAAATACCATCAACCTCGGCGCGGGCGCCTACGGCGTGCAGGCTGCCGCCCATCGCTATTTTAATAAGGATGTCTCGGAGCTGACGCTCTCGGAATCCACCGTGATCGCCGGCATCACGCAGAATCCGACCGGCTACAATCCGATCGTCTACCCGGAGGCAAATGCCGCCCGGCGCAAAAAAATACTGAACGCGATGCTGGAGCAGGGCTATATCACGCAGGCGGAGTACGACGAAGCGCTCGCCGACGATGTTTATTCGCGCATCCAGGAGACGGACGTACAGACCGGCACGACCACGATCTATTCCTACTACACCGACGCGCTCATCGAGCAGGTGCTTGAGGATCTGGAAAAAGACGCCGGTTACACGGCGAGCCAGGCATACACGGCGCTCTATTCCGGCGGTCTGCGGATCTTCAGCGTACAGGATGAAGCGATCCAGCAGATCTGCGACGAAGAATTTGCAAACGCAGCCAATTATCCGGTAGAAACGCTGATCGGGCTTGATTACGCCCTCAGCATCCAGAAAGCGGATGGCAGTACGATCCATTACGGCAGCTCCGATGTGCAGGATTATTTTGAGGCACAGGACGCTTCCTTTAATATGATGTTTTACGATGAGGACGCTGCCCGCTCCTACGCGGCGCAGTTTAAAGAGGCGATGACCGCAGAGGGAGACACCGTGCTCGGCGAGCGCATTTCCCTCGTTCCGCAGCCGCAGGCGTCTGTGGTGGTCATCGACCAGTCGACCGGCTACGTGAAGGCGATCGTCGGCGGCAGGGGCGAGAAGGAAGCAAGCCTTACCTTAAACCGCGCTACGTCGACAAGAAGACAGCCCGGCTCTACGTTTAAACCGCTCGCCGCCTACGCTCCGGCAATCGACCATAACGGCAAAACGCTCGCCACTGTTTACGACAACGCGCCCTACACGTATTCTTCCGGTACGGAACTGAAAAACTGGGACAGCGACTACGGGTACAGCGGTCTGGAAACCATTCACTTTGCACTTGTGAAATCCGTGAATGTCGTCGCCGTCAAATGTCTGACAGAGATCACGCCGCAGGTGGGTATCGATTATCTGGAGCGCTTTGGCATCACGACGCTCTACAACAACGACCTGGACGAGAACGGCAACCTGCTCTCCGATGCCTACCAGCCGCTGGCGCTCGGCGGCATCACGGACGGCGTGGTAAATCTGGAGCTGACCGGCGCCTACGCCGCGCTGGCAAACGGCGGCAACTACATTAAACCGAAATTTTACTCCCGCATCGAGGACAGCCAGGGCAATGTCATTCTGGATAACACCAGCGAGGAAACACGCGTGGTAAAGGATACCACGGCATTCCTTATCACAAAAGCGATGGAGGACGTAATTAAGAGTCCGGAGGGCACTGCAAACGGCAGTATCAGCCTGGGCGACATGCCGGTAGCCGGAAAGACCGGTACCACCGACAATTCAAAGGACATCTGGTTTGAAGGCTACACCCCTTACTACACCTGCGGCGTGTGGGGCGGCTACGACAACAACGACGCCCTGCCCGATTATGACAGCAGCTTCAGCCGCTATGCAAAGACGCTCTGGAACGCGATCATGAGCCGCATTCACGCGGAACTTCCGGTCGTATCTTTCGCGCAGCCGGAAAATATCACCACGGCGACCGTCTGCAAAAAATCCGGCAAGCTGGCAGTAGACGGTCTGTGTACCGCAGACCAGCGGGGAAGCCAGGTCTACACGGAATATTTCACGACCGACACCGTCCCGACGCAAACCTGCGACGTCCACGTAGCAGTCGCTGTGTGCACGGAAACCGGTCTGAAAGCCTCCGGAACATGTCCGTCCACGACGCGTGTTTTCGTGCAGCGTCCGGCAGGCAGCGAAGGCACCACGGATGATTCCAATTATGCACCGCCCACACAGCAGTGCCCGGGCCATACGGCTGCCGTGGAAATTCTCACGGAGAAGGAATCCGAAACGGAAACAGAAAAGAAGGATAACACCGGCGACAATCCGACCGGTGAGCCAGACGGCAACACAGACGGCGTGATCCAGATCGGCGGGGATAACGGCTCTGCCGGTTCCGGAACCGCTGATAGCAACGCCTCCCAGACTGAAGCCGGCGGCGGTACCTCCTTTGAGGATATCCCTGCTGACCAGTATTACGACGATGGAGTGATCACCTTTTACTAGAAAAGAGGCGCCTTCCGCATGGAAAGCGCCTCAGATTTTTGATTTCCTTTACAGCACCAGCTTCGCCGCTCCGTAGATCCCGGCGTCGTTGCCGAGTTCTGCGAGCGCAAACGGTGTTTCCTTGCATGCGATGAACGCATACTGTTTATAGTATTTCTGGATGAATTCAAGAAGGATCGGACCTGCCTTGGAGACACCGCCGCCGATTACGAAGATATCGGGGTCGGTGACGCCCGCCACATTTGCGAGCGCAGTGCCAAGATACTTTCCAAACTCCTCAGCAATCTCAATCGCAACTGCGTCTCCCTCTTTTACCGCGTCAAATACGGATTTTGCAGAGATATTTTTTTTACGCAGCACGGACGGCGTTTCGTCCTTCGCCAGACGGCGCTTTGCCAGGAAGGTAATGCCGGTCGCCGATGCCACCTGCTCCAGACAGCCGCAGTTTCCGCAGTTGCACTTTGCCGTGAGCGAATCGGTAACGTGGATGTGCCCGATCTCGCCGCCCGCCCCATGCGTGCCGGTGATGATCTGTCCGTTGTTAATGATACCGCCGCCGACGCCGGTACCAAGCGTTACCAGAACGACATTGTGGTAGCCTGCGCCGCCGCCCTTCCACATCTCACCGAGCGCGGCAACGTTCGCGTCATTTCCGGCCTTGACCGTCAGCCCGGTAAGGCGCTCCATCTGATTGACCAGATGCACATAACCCCAGTGCAGATTTACCGCAGCCGGAACCTCCCCCTCCTCGTTGACCGGTCCCGGAACGCCAAGCCCGACGCCGGCGATCTCATCGCGGTCGAGGTCCTTTTCGCGGATCTTATCGGCGATGGTATCCGCCACATCCGGCAGGATATTGCAGCCGTTGTTCTCCGTCCGCGTCTTGATCTCCCACTTGTCCAGCACGGTTCCCTTCACATCAAACAGGCCGCACTTTACGGTAGTTCCGCCTACATCAATTCCAAAACAATACTTCTTCATTTCCCCATCCTCCATTTTTCGGGCAAAGTCCTCGCCCTTTCTCTTTCCTTATATTTACTGCTCGCGCTTTCTGGTCAGATTCTGCTGCACACGGTTGTACAGCTCCTGCGCCGCATTGTAGCCCATCTTCTTCTGACGGTGGTTGACTGCCGCAGCCTCCAAAATGATCGCCAGGTTTCTGCCGGGGCGTATCGGAAGCGAATGGCAGACCACACGGTTCCCGAGAAACTCAATGTACTCCTCCTCCAGACCGAGGCGGTCGTATTCCTTATCCTTGTCCCATTCCTCCAGCTTAATGACGATATCGATGGTCTGCGTATTCTTCACCGCCTCCACGCCGTACAGCGTCTTGACATTGATGATTCCGATACCGCGCACTTCAATGAAATGGCGCGTGATATCCGGCGCGCTCCCCACCAGGCTGACGTCGCTCACCTTGCGGATCTCCACTACATCGTCGGAAATCAGACGGTGTCCGCGGCGGATCAGCTCCAGCGCCGCCTCGCTTTTTCCGATGCCGCTCTCGCCCATGATCAGAACGCCCTCGCCGTATACGTCCACCAGCACACCGTGGATGGAAATGCACGGTGCAAGCTCCACATTCAGCCACCGCTGCAGCTCCGCCGAAAATGCCGACGTCTCCTTATCCGTAATGAAAACCGGCACGCCGTACTGGATCGCAAACTGCAAAAGCTCCTCCTCCGGCTTTGTCCTTGTCGTATAAATGATGCACGGGCTCTTATAAGAAACAAACCGCTCGTATACGGGCAGCTTTTCCTCCTTTGGGAGCCCCATCAGATAGGTATATTCCACATATCCGATGATCTGCACACGCTCCGAGGTGAAATGCTCAAAATAACCTGCCAGCTGCAGCGCAGCGCGGTTGATATCCGGCACGGTAATGCGGATCTGGCTCAGATCGACCTCCGGCGTCACATTCTTCAGATTCATTTTTTCTACCATTTTCGTCAGTGCCACACTGCTTGCCATGTTCCTTCTCCTTATCTGAATACTTTCCTGTCCGGGTTCCAAAGCAGAAACCCTATTATAAAAAAGTATAGCACACAAAGCGCCAAACTGCAACGCCGGAAATGTTAATTGCACAAAACCGCCTCCTCCCGGGCTGCAAAATCCGGCATTTTCCCGATTTAATGGAAGTAATCGTACACCCTCTGCGCCGCCTGCCGGTTCATGGTTTCCGTAGAGGCAAGCTCCTCCACCGAGGCGTCACGAATCGCCTCCAGGGATTTGAAGCGGCGCAGCAGCGCCTTGCGTCTCGTCTCGCCAATGCCCGCGATATCGTCCAGCACAGAGTGTACCTGCTGCTTGCCGCGCAGAGAACGGTGATATTCGATCGCGAAGCGGTGCGCCTCGTCCTGGATACGCGTGATCAGCTTGAAGCCCTCGGAGCTGCGGTCGATGGGGATTTCCTCGTTCTGATAGTACAGCCCGCGGGTGCGGTGATTATCGTCCTTCACCATGCCGCAGACCGGGATATCCAGATGCAGCTCTTCCAGCACGCGCAGAGCCACGTTTACCTGCCCCTTGCCGCCGTCCATCATGATCAGATCCGGGAAACGGCTGAAGCTTCCAAACTCCGCGTTTTCCTCACGCTCTGCCAGGCCGTGTGCGAACCTTCGTTCCAGCACTTCCTCCATGCTGGCGTAGTCGTCCGGCCCCTTCACGGTCCTGATCTTGAATTTGCGGTAGTCGCTCGTCTTCGGCTTGCCCTTTTCATAGACGATCATGGAGCCGACTGACTCAAAACCGCTGATGTTGGAGATATCGAACGCCTCGACACGCACCACATTCTCCAGACCTAAGAGAGAAGCGATCTCCTTCATTGCACCGATGGTCCTGCCCTCCTCGCGCCTGATCTTCTCGCTGTCCTGCGTGAGTACCATGCGGGCGTTCTGCGCCGCCAGCTCGACCAGCTTTTCCTTCGTGCCCTTCTTCGGCACCCGCAGATATACTCTGCCGCCGCGCCGCTTTGAGAGCCACTCCTCAATGACCTCCTTATCCTCGATTTCCTCCTGCAGCATGATCTCGCGTGGGATAAAAGGGGTGCCGGAATAAAACTGCTTCAGAAAGCTGTCCAGGATCACGCCCGGCGTGTCGTGCGGCGCCACGCGCAGATAAAAATGGTCGCGTCCGATCAGACGTCCGGCGCGCACAAAAAATACCTGAACCACCGCGTCGCGGTCGTCCGCTGCAAGCGCGATCACATCCTTGTCCTCGCCGTCTCCGGAGGTGATCTTCTGCTTCTGCGCGATCTGCTTCACGCTCGCCAGGAGTTCCCGCTGTTCGATCGCAGCCTCAAAATCCAGCCGCTCCGCCGCCTCGTTCATACGCTCCTCCAGCATTTTCAGCACCGGCTTATAATTCCCGTTCAGAAACTCCACCGCCTGCGCCACGCGCTTTGCGTACTCCTCACGGCTCTCATAGCCCTGGCAGGGCGCCTGACACTGTTTAATATGATAATTCAGGCAGGGACGCTCTTTTCCGATATCCCGCGGCAAAACGCGATTGCAGGTACGCAGCTTATAAAGCTTATTGATCAGCTCGATGGTATCCTTGACGGCGCCCGCGCTGGTGTACGGTCCGAAGTAGCGCGACTTGTCTTTTTTCATGGTACGCGAAAAAAGCACCCGCGGAAACGGCTCGCTCACCGTCACCTTAATAAACGGATACGTCTTATCGTCTTTCAGCATGGTGTTGTATTTCGGACGGTGCTCCTTGATCAGATTGCACTCCAGCACCAGCGCCTCCAGCTCGGAATCGGTGACGATGTACTCGAAGCGGCTGATCTTCGTCACCATCTGCTCGATTTTTGCGCCCTTATTGCGGCTGCTCTGAAAATACTGGCGCACCCGGTTTTTCAGACTGATCGCCTTGCCGACGTAGATGATCGCATCCTTTTCGTCGTGCATAATATAAACTCCCGGCTTTGCCGGGAGTTTTTTTAATTCCTCTTGGATATCAAACATGACTGCTCCTTGTTTCGAAGTATACAAAAAGGCAGCTTAATCGGCGTAACCGTTCGGATTGCTGCTCTGCCATCTCCAGCTATCTGCACACATTTCTTCGATTCCTTTTTCCGCTACCCATCCAAGTTCATTCTTCGCCTTTGTCGGATCTGCGTAGCAGGTCGCAATATCGCCCGGGCGACGCGGCTTGATCACATACGGAAGCTCTTTTCCGCATGCCTTCTCAAATGCGTGCAGTACATCCAGCACACTGTAGCCCTTTCCGGTGCCCAGGTTATAGATGCTCACGCCTTCCTTTTTCTTAAGCTTCTCGATCGCCTTTACATGTCCCTTTGCCAGATCCACTACATGAATGTAGTCGCGCACGCCGGTACCATCCGGCGTATCATAGTCGTTTCCAAATACGCCGAGTGCCTGCAGCTTGCCCACTGCCACCTGTGCGATGTACGGCACCAGATTGTTCGGGATACCCTTCGGATCCTCGCCGATCAGTCCGCTCTCATGCGCACCGATGGGGTTGAAGTAGCGCAGAAGCACCACATTCCACTCCGGATCCGCCACATTGAGGTCGGTGAGCACCTGCTCCAGCATCCCCTTGGTCTGTCCATACGGATTGGTAATTTTGCCCTTCGGGCATTCCTCTGTGATCGGCACGAACGCCGGATCACCGTAAACGGTAGCGGAGGAGCTGAACACGATGTTCTTCACGCCATGATTTCTCATAACATCGCAGAGGTTGAAGGTACCCGTCATATTGTTATGGTAGTATTCCAGCGGCTTCGCAACCGATTCACCCACCGCCTTTAAACCTGCAAAATGAATAACCGATTCGATATCCTCTTTGTCAAATACTTCCGCCAGAGCTTCCTTGTCCAGCAGGTCCACCTTATAAAATTTCACTTTTTTCCCGGTAATCTGCTCAACGCGCTCCAGCGCTTTTTCGCTGGCGTTATAAAGATTATCTACTACAACAACCTCATAGCCCTCGTTCAGCAGTTCTACACATGTGTGGCTCCCGATATAACCGGCTCCGCCTGTTACTAAAATAGCCATTCGAATCTTCCTCCCTGTTTATCTTTTTGCAGTTTTCTCTGATTCTTCTCCTGCAAAAATAAGTATATACCATTTTACATGAAAATGGTATATACTTTCTTCATTTATCCCCACAAATTTTCCGGATACACGCCCGCCGCCTTCAGATCGCGCATCGCCTGCACGACCACCGGCTTATCCTGCTTGTAGGTGACGCCGTACCAGCGGTCCCCGGTTTTGAGCACCTGCACGGACGCCTTTCCCTCTTTGATCAGGTCGTTTACCGCAAACGGCAGGAAATATTCACACTTTAAGGGGTTGACCGGCAGATTCTCTTTGAGGAAACGCGGAAATCCATCCTTCAGCTCCTTCAGCATACTGCGGCTGAAGCCCCACATATTCATGGAAACAATGCTGCCCGCCGGGATGACGTTCCAGGTCTTTCCGTCGTCCTCCGTGTATGCCGTCTCGTCGCCGCGGCGCTCAATGCGCGTGCGCTCGTGGATGTCAGTCAGAAAGCCTTTTTCGTCTGTCACGCAGATACCGCGCGCAACATGACCGTTTTCCGTCAGCGTGTTCTCCAGAATGTAGCCGACCATCGCATAGCGGTACTTGTCGTCGTCCTCATGCGTCGTCAGATAATCGTACATCTGACGGTAAGCGGAAACACCGTAATAATCGTCCGCATTAATAACAGCAAACGGTCCGTCGATGCAGTCGATCGCGGAGAGCACCGCCTGTCCGGTTCCGAACGGCTTCACTCGTCCCTCCGGCACGGAAAAGCCCTCCGGCAGATCTGTCAGACGCTGATAGGCGTATGCCACCTCGATCTGCTTCTCCATGCGGTCGCCAATGGACGCCCGGAAATCCGCCTCATTTTCCTCTTTGATGATAAACACTACCTTCTCAAATCCGGCGCGCACCGCATCATAAATAGAAAAATCCATAATGATATGTCCCTGATCGTCTACCGGATCGATCTGCTTGAGTCCGCCGTAGCGGCTGCCCATTCCTGCTGCCATAATTACCAGTGTCGGCTTGTTCATGATATCCTCCTTTTATTTACGGTTTGTGCATACGCCCTTCGCATTAAACTTGTACTTCTTTCCGCTTATGGTTTTTGTCGTGCTGACGTAAGCATAACCGTCTTTTCCGATATAATAATATTTTCCGCTCAGATGCAGCCATTTTCCCTTTACCTGCTCGCCGCTCTCACGCCGGAAGTACATCAGCTTTCCATTGGAGAGCTTCACCCATTTTTTCTGTTGAACGCCAGTGGTCGGATGAAAATAATATGTTTTCTTTCCGATCGTTTTCAGTCCCTTATACGCTCTGGCGGTCGTCGGGCTGAAATAATACGTCTTTCCGCCGATTGTCTGCCAGCCCATCTGCAGGATGCCCTTGCTGTTGGCATAGTAGTGCCTGCCCTTGTATTCTACCAGTCCACTCTGGCGCACGCCGCTCTCATTGGTAATATACGCTGTCTTGCCAATCTTAAACGGACCAGTCTTCATATATCCGCTCGCGTCAAAATAATAATATTTTCCGCCGATATTTTTCCACTTAGCCTTCAGCTTTACGCCGTTTACATAGTAGCACTTTTTTCCATTCTCCGTCTTCCAGCCGTTTTTCACAGTCGGAGCAGCAGAGCCTTTCTTTTTCAGTCCAAAATACTTTGCAATTCCCTGCGCATCCGCAACGCCGAGCTTTTTCAGCTTTGCTTCGCTGCTCAGATACTTCTGGCAGTCGCTCTTGTTATCCAGGAAGCAATGCTCAATGATCATACTCGGAAGACGATACGTACCGACGCCCTTCTTTTTTCCCTCACTTGTTTTTACGGTTTCGTTCTTCTTTTTCATACCATACAGAAGGATGCCCAGCTCGTCGTCATACTGAAAACCGCCGCCATAGATCTTCAGCCCCGCCGTACTTTGAAGCTGTGTGAGGATCGTTCTTGCGAGCGTCCGGGATTCTGCCGCTTCCGCATAGGGATAGCCTGAGGGCGACGGCACCATTGCAAGCGCGCCGCTTGCCTTTCCGCCTCCGCCGCTGTTTAAGTGAATGCTCACCAGTGCGGAAGCCTTTTTGTTTTTTGCAAATTCCACACGCGCCTGCCGGTCCATATAGGCAATCGTATTAGTCGTCCGCGTCATATATACCGTGACGCCGCTGTATGTCTCCAGCTCCGCCTTTGCGTATTTTGCAATCTTCAGGTTCAGGATCTCCTCATAGTAATTCCTGCCATTCCAGGTACGGCGTGCGCCGATCTCCGTGCCGCCATGTCCCGGGTCAAGCACGACCACGATATTGGCCGCCTTCGCCGCTCCCGATGGGAACAGCAGCAGCGCAAACAAAAGAAGCAGTCCGCCAAGACTCTTTTTCGTCCATGTTTTCATTATGTATCCCTCATACTCTTTCCTGCTTTGCAGCATTTTTCCCTTCGTGACAACTATAAAAAGGCAAGGCCATCGCCTGTAATGCGCAGCCCTGCCTGTAATGCTTTTATCTTCTCTTTAAGAAATCCGGAATCTGGATGTCTCTTTCCTGTACTTTTCCTTCCGGTGCACGCAGCTTACCTGCGGAAGATCCGCTGTTATTCAGCCCCGCAAGCGGCGTTGGCGTACGCAGGCCAGACGGCATTTCCGTCCTGCCGGTATTCGGCTGATAGTTGAACTCCGGAACGATCCTTCTGCCCGTGCCGGTCTTTTTCGGAGCTGTCTCCTGTTCCTTATTCTCATCGTGCAGGCCTGTAGCAATAACGGTGATACTTGCCTCGTCGGCATATGTATCGTCGTACATAGCGCCAAAAATGATGTTTGCGTTCTCGCCTGCCATCTCCTGCACATAGCTTGCCGCGTCGTTTGCATCCATAAGGGAGATGTCTCCGGAAATATTGATGATGACGTGGGAAGCGCCGCTGATGGTCGTCTCAAGCAGCGGGCTGGATACCGCCTGCTTTACTGCTTCGAGCGCCTTGTCGTCGCCCTTGGCCTGTCCGATACCGATGTGTGCGATGCCCTTGTCGGTCATAACGGTCTGTACATCCGCGAAGTCCAGGTTGATCAGCGCCGGAAGATTGATAAGGTCTGTGATGCCCTGTACCGCCTGCTGCAGTACCTCATCCGCTTTTTTGAGCGCCTCCGGCATGGTGGTGCGTCTGTCCACGATCTCCAGAAGCTTGTCGTTCGGGATAACGATCAGTGTGTCTACATTGTCTTTTAATTTTTCGATGCCGGCAAGTGCATTGTTCATACGCGTCTTTGCCTCAAAGCGAAACGGCTTTGTGACAACGCCGACGGTAAGGATGCCCATCTCTTTTGCAAGACCTGCAACGACCGGAGCCGCACCTGTTCCGGTGCCGCCGCCCATGCCGCAGGTAACAAATACCATGTCCGCGCCGGTGATCGCCTGCTTGATCTCCTCGGAGCTTTCCTCCGCCGCCTGCTGTCCAACCTGCGGCTTTGCTCCTGCGCCAAGTCCCTTTGTCACTTTCTCACCGATCTGGATCGTATGCGGTGCACGGCAAAGATCCAGCGCCTGTTTATCTGTGTTCACAGCGATAAAATCCACACCGGCAATCGCCTCATCTACCATTCTATTTACTGCATTTCCGCCCGCACCGCCGACACCAATGACGATAATCTTCGCTGCAGACTCTGCTTCATTTGACATAATCTCTAACAAGGTATTTCCTCCTTCTCGTCCTCTGTCCTACGACAGTATTTTCCCACTATTATCTCTATAATATAAGTTTTCATGGGATTTAGCAAGTATTTTTTCTATTAAATATCAATTATTTAAAATATACGCACCCGTATACGGATCAATATAGCCATAGCCGTCGGTGATGATCTGACCGTCGTCGCCGAGATAAGGCTGATCGAGGTTGGTGGTGACGTTGCCCGCTGCATCGGTGTAGATCTCGTTGCCGTTTGCGTCGGTTGAGAATCTGCTGGAGTCCTCGACATAGCCGCTGCCGCCGCTTTCCGCATCGGTTTCCCCACTGGTTTCCGCTGTTCCTTCCTCGGAGGACGGGACAATTTCGCCATTCTCATCGGTTTCTGTCTGCTCCTCCTCAGAGGATGATACTCTGTTCTGATTGATGAGCAGCTCCTGTTCCTCCTCGCCGCGCTCACCCGGAACGAAACGGACGGACACGGCATCGGGCGTATAGGTCTCCATGTGGAGTGTCCCGGACATTCCCTCCATCTGCGGATAGATCGCGGCAAGCTCCTCCAGCTTTTCCTCCATGTAGGAGGTGTCTCCCAGCATCACCCGGCTTTCTCCAAAATAGAGAATCATATTCTGCTGATCATCATAATGAATTTCATCGGGCGTCAGACCGCTCTGATGCAGCGCGCGCGCGTTCGCTACGATATCAGCGAGAAAGGCGTCATCCGTTACCGGCAGCGGCTCGCCGAGCGCCGGCTGCCCGATAGAAACCCCGGATACCGGCGGAACGCCGTCCCGCTCCTCCCCGGAAATTTCCACAACGTTCCCGTCGGTATCGAAATATACCCGCGAACCGGAAAACATCAGATATCCGGCAATTGTTTTTTCATACACCCGGATCTGCACATGCCACGGCTGCAGCATCGTTACCTCCACCGCGCTCAGAAACGGAAGCTCCCCCGCCGCCTCCGGGTCGCTGTATTTCCAGGTAAGATAAATTGTATTTTCCGCCAGAGAATCCGACATTACCATTTTCTGGATTTCTGCCGCAGAATAAAATTCATTTCCAATGACGTCCACCTGCCGGATGTGAAACAGCCCGAAAATCACCGCAAAGCCAATGACGACCACCACCAGAAAAACCAGCAGCGGCAGCTTCAGCAGATTTCGTTTTTTTCTCCTCTGCAGTTCCATGCACAAACACCTCTCAAAGTTCTTTTATATCCGCCCCCAGACCGGAAAGGTCGCGGCAGATATCTTCATAGCCTCTCTTTATAAAATGACTGCCCAAAATAATAGTTTCTCCCTCGGCCATCAGACCTGCCGCCACAAGCGCCGCTCCCCCGCGCAGTTCCTGCGCCTGCACCGTGCATCCCTGCAGTCTTTTTTTCCCTTTTATCACAGCGCATTGCCCGTCTGTGACGATCTCCGCGCCCATCCTGCGCAGCTCCTCCGCGATCAGAAACCGCGATTCGAAAAGCCGCTCCTCGATTCTGCTCATCCCGTCCGCCCCGGTCAGAAACACCATAAGCTGCGACTGCAGATCTGTCGGGAATCCCGGATACGGCTCCGTCCGGATGGCAGGAACCGAACGGTGTGCCCCTTGCGCATCCATACGGACTGTATCGCGAAAAGTCTCTATCCGTGCGCCGGTTTTTTGCAAAATTTGAGTGAGCGTGCCCAGATGCTCCGGGCAGACGCCGCGCACGGAAATGCTTCCTCCGGTTCCCGCCGCCGCAAGCAGATATGTACCGGCGACGATCCGATCCGGCATCAGTGTATACTGTGAATCCTGCAGATCGGTCACGCCGGTGATCGTAAGCTTTCTTCTGCCGATCCCCTCGATCCTGGCTCCTTTCGCATTTAAAAAGCGGCACAGCTCTGCGATCTCCGGTTCCAGGGCGCAGCCGTCGAGCACCGTCGTGCCATCCGCAAGCACAGCCCCAAGGATCGCGTTCTCCGTCGCACCCACACTCGGAAACGCAAGGCGGATGCAGCAGCCATGCAGACGAGCGCCTTCTGCAGATTTACAGCATGATCCGGCGTACACGCCGATTTCTTCCTCCTCCGGCAGGATCTGCGCGCCCATACGTTCAAACACCTGCAGGTGCAGGTCGATCGGGCGCTGTCCGATCGTGCAGCCACCCGGATAGGGCAGGCGCGCACAGCCGCATCTTCCGAGCAGGCTTCCCATCAGAAGCACAGAAGCGCGCAGCCGCGTGGCAAGCTGCGGCAGGACGCGGCAGCCTGCTATTTCCCGCGCATCTATGATCAGTGTCTGGCCTTCGCGCGTCACGGTACATCCAAGCCCGCGCAGGATCCCGCTCATATATTCCACATCCAGGATCTGCGGACAGCGGTGGAGTACCGTCGTTCCTCTGTGAAGAACCGCTGCCGCCATCAGCGGCAGGGCAGCATTCTTCGATCCCTGTATTGTCACTTCTCCGCACAGCGGAATGTTGCCCCTGGTCTGTATCCGATCCACACCCTTACCTCCGCACATACACACATACGTTAGTATATGCCGGAGTTTCCTTTTTGCCACCTGCTGACGGAGAGCGCCAGCCCCATTTCAGAGAGCAGAAAAAGCACGGAGGTGCCGCCGTAGCTGATAAATGGCAGCGTGATTCCGGTGTTCGGGATCGTGTTTGTGACCACCGCAACGTTTAAAATAACCTGAATAGCAATATGCCCCATGATTCCGGCACAGATCAGCGCGCCGAACAGATCGGGCGCGTGCGTGGCGATCACCATGAACCGCCAGAGCATCAAAAGAAAAATAAACAGCAGAAGCAGCGCGCCCATCAGACCAAGCTCCTCGCAGATGATGGAAAAGATCATGTCGTTCTGCGCCTCGGGCACAAACCCGAGCTTCTGCAGGCTCTCGCCAAGCCCTCTGCCAAAGAGCCCGCCGGAGCCGATCGCATAAAGCCCCTGGATGGTCTGAAAGCCCTTCTCGTAGGCTTCCGGATTGCGCCAGATGGCGAGACGCTCCATCCGATACTGCTCCATGCTCAGAAAAACGGCAATAAATCCGACGCCCGTCGCTCCGATCCACACAAACTGCAGATATTTCGGGTTGGAGACAAACGCCAGAATGACGGCGATTCCCAAAATGATGATCGCCGTGCTTAAGTTATTCGTGCCGACCAGACCAACGATCGGCAGCACCAGCGCCACAACGCCGACCAGCAGCTTTAAGCTTCCCTGATTTTTTCTGCGCGTGCTGATAAACCAGGCGAGAAACAGAATGACCGCCGGTTTTGCAAACTCCGAGGGCTGAAACGAAAGCGGTCCCAGGGACAGCCAGCGCTTTGAGCCGTTGTAGGAATCGCCCACCAGCAGAACCGCGCCCGACAGCGCCAGGGACATAAGATAGCCCCAGACGGCAAACCGGGAAAAGATGTGGTAGTCCATGCGGGAGATGATCCCCATAGCGGCCAGCCCGAGCGCTGTGGCAAATAATTGTTTTTTGAAATAGTAGCCGGCATCCAGAAAGCGGACGCTGCCGTTGTATGCGCTTGTACTTTGCAGTGTAACCAGCCCGAAAATGACTAGGGCAAGCACAATTATCAGCAGTGTGAAATCCAGATTCTTCTTTTCCGGATGCACGAAACCACTCCTGTCAATTCTATTTTATCTCTTCTCCAGCCGATGCACCATCTCTTTAAATACCCTGCCGCGCACCTCGTAATTCTGGAACATTCCCCAGCTTGCGCAGGCGGGCGAGAGAAGCACAGCGTCGCCCTTCTGTGCGTGCTCCGCGCAGAAGCGGAAGGCTTCCTCAAAGGAGTCGCAGAGCACGGTGTCTGTGAAGCCGCAGCGCTCCGCCGCCGCCCTGATCTTCTCACGCGTCTGACCGATGAGCACAAGGCAGCGCACCTTGCCGTCAAACGCCCGGATCCACTCCTCATAGTCGGAATTTTTGTCGTAACCGCCGCCGATGAGCAGCGTCGGACGATCCATCGCCTGAATGCCCTTGATGGCAGCGTCCGGATTTGTTCCCTTGGAATCATTGTAGTAGACGACACCGTCCACCTCAGCCACAAATTCGATACGGTGTTCTACCGCCGTGAAGCGCTTCAGCACATAGCAGATGTCCTCCACGGAAACGCCGTATGCCAGCGCCATCGCCGCAGCCGCCATTACATTCTCGTAATTGTGTCTTCCCGGAAGCTTCAGCTCCTTCGTGCTGCAGAAGGAGATGACCGAATTTCCGTCACGGTATTCGATCATATCGCCGTTCAAAGAAATTCCTTTTTCTAATGTACGCAGGCTGCTGAAAAATATGACGCGGCAGGAAAGCGTTTGGCCAAATTTCCGCAGGACCTCATCCTCATAATTCAAAACGCAGGTATCCTCCGGCGTCTGGTTTGCGGTGATCAGCTCCTTTACCCGTATGTATTCTTCCATGGTATGATGCCGGTTCAGATGATCCGGCGTGATATTTAAGATCGCGCTGACCTTCGGGCGGAACGCCTCAATGGTCTCCAGCTGGAAGCTGCTGATCTCCGCGACTGTCACGGAATTATCTGCGGTCTGCGTAACCATCTGTGTGTAGGGCGTGCCGATATTTCCGACAATAAACACCGAATCCCGCACGTGCTCCATGATCGCGCCAAGCAGGCTGGTGGTGGTCGTCTTTCCGTTTGTACCGGTAATCGCAAGCACGTCGCCGCGGCTGTTTTCATAGGCAAGCTCAATCTCACCCCATATGCGAAGACCGCGCTCGCGCAGAGTATTCACCAGCGGAAGGTCCGTGGGCACGCCGGGACTTAACACCACCAGAGAAAGCTGCTCTATCACTTCCCCCGGCAGCTCACCGAGATAAAGCTCCGTCTCAGACTCGCCAAGCTTCTCGTAGATATCCTCTTTTTTTAAGGTCGCATTTCCGTCAAAGAGTACCGGACAGGCGCCCATTCTTTTTAAGAGCTGCGCCGCGGCGATGCCGCTGATGCCTGTCCCGAAAACCAGTACCTTTTTATTTTGTAAATCCATGTCGTTCTCCTCCGTTTTTTGCAAAACCTATTTAAATCCCTACAGTCCGCACAGGCAGATCAGGCACAGCAGCGCTGTGACTATCGTGAAAGCCGCCACGATCTGCGTCTCCGACCAGCCGCAGAGCTCGAAGTGGTGATGGATCGGAGCCATCTTAAAAAATCTTTTACCGCCTGTCTTTTTAAAGTAAGTGACCTGGATGATCACCGAGATCACCTCGATCATATAGATGAAGCCAAACACCGGGATCAGGATGGGGATCTGCAGCACATAGGCGCAGCCCGCCACAAAGCCGCCGAGCGCAAGGGAACCGGTATCGCCCATAAATACCTGCGCCGGATGCGAGTTAAACAAAAGGAACCCTAAGAGCGCTCCGGTGACTGCCGCCGTGATCGGCTCGATGCCCGCCTGCGTTCCCATGGAAACGATCGTAAAGAACACCGCCACCATCGTTGTGACACCCGTGGCAAGCCCATCCAGTCCGTCGGTGAAATTCACGCCGTTGACCGTGCCGAGCACCACCAGATAGACAAGCGGCACCGTCACCCACACACAGTCAAAATACATTCCTCCGGTAAACGGCAGCATGATCAGCAAACAGTCGGGATCGACCACCAGTATGTAGATCACAAAGATCGTCGTAATAACAATCTGCAGGATGAATTTCTGCTTTGGCAGCAGTCCATCCGAGCGGCGCAGCACGACCTTCAGATAGTCATCCAGAAAACCGATGATCCCGAAGCCGAGCGTGAGGAACAGGATCGGAATGATGCGCGGATAGCGCCCGATAAATAAAAGCGAGGTGATCAGCACGCTGATCAGAATGATCAGACCGCCCATCGTCGGCGTACCGTTTTTTTTCAGATGCGACTCCACCCCGTCCGTGCGCTCAGTATTTCCCACCTTCAGTTTGCGAAGGAAGGGGATCACAAAGGGGCTTAAAATCACACTGATGGCAAAGGCGATCAGCAGCGACCAGACTATTTCCAAACTTATCATTTTTTATCCTCCTGAAAAAGACTATATATCTGAATTATAAGTCTTTTTTCTCTATTAGGCAACCAAAACTTAGTGATCAGATGTCACATCCTGTATCTCCCGCATCTCATCCTTCTCAATTTCAAGATATGGCAGGATATTGGAGAAAATTTCCCGGATGACCGGCGCCGCGATCGTTCCGCCATAATAAACGCCCTGCGGATTATGGATGACGCAAAGCCCGATGACCTGCGGATCGTCCGCCGGAGCAAAACCGATGAAGGAGGATATGTATTTGTTGGCACTGCGCGGCAGCGTCTCGGAGGTAGCCGTCTTTCCGCCGACATGATACCCCTCCAGATAGGCGTTTTTGCCGGAGCCGCCGTCCACTACCTGCTCCAGCACATAGCGCAGTTTTTCGGAGGTCTCTTCTGACAAAATCTGCTCCCCTTCCGGATATTCCAGCACCTTCAAAAGCGTTCCTTCATTGTCGCGCACCTCTACGCCGAAATGCGGCGTAATGCGCCTGCCGCCGTTGATCAGCGAGCTGACGGTAGTGATAAGCTGGATCGGCGTGATCTGGAATGACTGTCCGAAGGCGACGGTGGCAAGCTCCACCTGCCCCATATTTTCCATCTTGTGCATGATGGTCGCAGCCTCGCCAGGCAGGTCGATGCCGGTTTTTGAGAGAAGCCCGAACTGTTCAAAATAATGGTAATACCGCTCCACGCCCAGCCGCAGCCCCACCTCGATAAACACCGGGTTGCAGGAATTCTGCGCGCCCTGCACGAAATTCTCACTTCCATGCCCCACCACCTTGTGGCAGCGGATTTTTCTGTCCTCCACGATCTTGTAGCCCGGGCAGGAAAACTGATCGGTGAGGGATACAACGCCCTCCTCCAGCCCGGCGGACGCCGTGATGATCTTGAAGGTGGAACCCGGCTCGTAGGTGTCGTTGATGCAGCCGTTGCGCCACATCCGGTTCCAGGCGTCCTGCCGCTCGGCATCCGTCATGGCTTCTGCAGCATCCGTGCCGGCGCTTTCCTCCTGCCCGGCGTCACTCTCTGCCTGTGTGGCCGTATCCGCCGCCGCATCCACCGAATTTAGCTCGAAGGGATTATTAAGGTCAAATTCCGGCACATCGACCATCGCCAGGATCTCCCCGTTTGACGGCCGCATAATAATAATGGAAACGCGGTCGGCGCTCTTCTTCTCCATTACCTTTTCAGCCGCCTGCTCTGCAAATTTCTGGATATTGGCGTCAAGACTGATGCATAGATCATTCCCTGCGATCGGCTCCAGGCGGCTCTCGCCCGCCTCCGGCAGCTCCACGCCGCGCGCGTCCGTGAGTGTGAGAATCTTGCCGTCGCTCCCCTTTAAAATATCCTCATATTTTACCTCCAGCCCGACGATACCCTGGTTGTCGCCGCCGGTAAAGCCGAGCACCTTGGAGGCGAGCGTGCCGTAGGGATACCAGCGCTTAAAATCCTCGTCCACTTTCACGCCCGCCAGATTCATTTCACGGATCCTGTCGCCGATCTCCTTGTCAACGTTTGTCTCAATACGCTCGATAGAGCTGCGCTTCTCCACGCGCTTTCGCACCGTCTCCTCGGAAAGACCGAGCTCCTCTGTCAGCGCACGGATAACCGCCTCCGGGTCCTCAATCTGGCTGTGAATGACGGAGATCGTGCAGACTGTCTGGTTCGTGGCAAGCACATTTCCGCAGGCGTCAAGGATCCGGCCGCGGGCCGCCTTAATGTCGCGTTCGCGCTCATGCAGATCCTGCGCCTTCTTCGCGTAGTACTCTGATTCGAACAGCATCAGCTTCATCAGACGCCCCGCGAGAAACACGAGTGCAAGCATGCAGACAAGAAATACAGTGACCACTTTTTTCCGGTGAAATGTTTTCAGTCTCAAAACAAAAACTCCGCAGAAGGTATTCACTGTAGTTTATGAATCCTTCTGCAGAGTTATGTTTACTCGTAGATATATTCCTCCGGATTTGCGGCGTCCGCCTGGTTTTCGTCCACGGTGCCGTCGTCTGACTGCGTGGGCGGCGCTACGTTTCCGTATACGTTGTCCGCCTCGTACTCGCTTTCTGTCACTTCCACAGGAACCAGCTCGGTGAGCGGCTCCCAGGTCGTCTCATCATACATTATATTGCCCCACTCGTCATACACGTACTGCGCCACCATCTCGGTCTCCGGCTCTCTGTCGACCTGCATACCGAGGTTCTGCTGTTCCTCCTCCGTAAGCTCCCCGGTGGGATAGATGCCCATGTACGGCAGAATTTCCTGCATGATACTTTTCACAAGATTCTTCGTGTAGGACCCGTCCTCCTGGTTCTCGATGTTCGGTTCGTCGATCACCGCGTAGACAACCACCTGCGGATCGTCGATCGGCGCCGCCGCGATATAGGAAATAATGTATTTTCCGTTTCCACGCGGAATTTTTTCCGCCGTTCCGGTTTTTCCGCCGATATCATAGCCTGCGATCTGTGCGTCCGTCGCGGTGCCCTCTGTGACTACCATCTCCAGGTAATCCCGCAGCTGATAGGAAGTTTTCGTGGATACCGGCTGTGAGATCAGCAGCGGCTCAATATTGGAAACTACGCTGTTGTTCTCATCAAGAATCTGCTTCGCCACATGCGGCTTATAATAGTAGCCGCCGTTCACTACTGCGCAGAACGCTGCCAGTTCCTGGATCATCGTCGCCGTAAAGCCCTGTCCAAAGGAACAGGTACACAGCTCCATGATCCCCATTTTGTTGACCCCGTGCAGCGCGCCGGAGTTTTCATTCGGCAGGTCGATGCCGGTACGTTTTCCAAAACCAAAGATATCCTGGTATTTACAGAAGATATCCACGCCCATGTCCATACCGATCGTCATCATACCGGGGTTGCAGGAGTTTTTCAGCACATCCCCCAGCGTCTCCTCCCCGTGAATGCCGGTACAGTTGATCGGATCCTCCTCCGTCACCGGCTGCAGATAGCCGTTGCAGGTAACGCCGAAGTTCGTTGTGATACTGCCGCTGTCGAGCGCCGACGCCACCACGATCGGCTTGTAGGTGGAGCCAAGCTCGAACGCCTCGGAAACACAGAAGTTGTACCACATCTCGTTCAGCGCCTCGGACTTCTCCTCGTCCGTCATCGCCTCCAGATCCTTTTCCGAGTACCAGCCCGACAGATTCTGTGGGTCATTTAAATCGAACGTTTTATCTGTCGCCATCGCAAGGATCTCCCCGGTCTTCGGATCCGCCACGATCACGCCGGTGTGCTTGCTGGCATGTCCCTGCGTCTCCTCCCAGGGTCCGTTTTTATTTTCCTCCTCAAACTGCGCGATATATTTTTCCACAACCTGCTGGATGTTGACGTCGATCGTCGATACGACATTGTGTCCGTTTTCCGGCTCAATAATGTTTTCCTGCAGCTCCCGATCGGAATTCAGATAGCCGTATTCCCTGCCGTCCACGCCGTTTAAAATCTCGTCATAGTACGCCTCCAGGCCGAAAATACCGTCGTTTAAGGAGTTTGCAAAGCCCAGCACCGTGCAGGCGACGTTGTTCATCGGATAGGACCGCACATAATCCTCCTCAAACCAGATGCCCTGCACGTTTTCAAGCTCCGTCCGCTGCGCCTGTGTGAGGCTGCGCTCCTCGGAAAGATCGGTGTAATCGTCATACGCCTGCTTTTCCTCCAGCGAAATGCCGTATTTTACGATCTGATACTGACTGTTTTTCGTCTCCTCGCTCGAAATGCGGTTCCGCACCTCCGCCTCATCCAGCCCGAACACACTCGTGATCGCCCGGATGGTCGGCTCGATGTAGTCGTCCGAGCTGTTGATCACCTTGCAGTCCAGCACTACATTATATACCTTATCGCTCTTTGCCAGAATATTTCCATTGCGGTCGAGGATCTCTCCCCTGCGGTATGGGATGGTCTTACTGTCGTACGTCTGCTGCGACAGTACAACCTTTGCGTACTGCTCTCCGCTCTTTGCATTGATATAAGCGATAAGTAAATTTAAAATAACAAGCAATAATAAAACGAATGCAAATATCGCCAAAAGCTTTATTTGCATTTCTTTCGTAAACCTTTGTTCTCTTTTTTTTCTTGCTGCCATCTGCTCACCCTTTACTGTATATGCAGCATCTATTCCTGCGGAATCTCTTCATACTGCCGGATATAATCTTCCTTCTGGCTGCTGTAGACGATTACCTGCCCCTCGTCCGCATAAACCATGCCAAGCTCATTTACGGCAACTTCCTTGATCTGCTCCATACTTACGGACGAGATCGCCTCTTCGTATGCGCTGTCGTTCGCAAGCTTTGCCTCGCTGAGGGTACTCTCCAGCGCCGCGATATCACCGCGGTAGCTGGTGCCGAGCGCCTGCAGCTGCAGATACTGCACGCAAAGAAATACGGTCGCGATCGCCGCCGCAGTAAGGAACATCACATACGGCATCGTCATATTCAGAGCCTTTTGCCTGTTTCTGCGGGTATTTACCGCCTGCGATCTGCGCGCGCGCTGCTGACGCTCACGCTGCGGATCCGTCTGGATGTGGCGCACCACGTTGCCGTCAATATATGTAGTTGTGTAGCGGCGGCCGGTGCTCTGGCGCGATGCCTGTGTCCGGTCTGCCGTTCTGCGCGGTGCAGCCATAAGATCTCCTCCTACTTTTTCCGTTCAAAGACGCGCAGCTTTGCGCTCTTCGCCCGGCTGTTTACTTTTATTTCCTCCTCACCCGGAAGAATCGGTTTTCTGGTGATCACGCTCCCCTTCGGCTCTCTGCCGCATACGCACACCGGAAATTCTTTCGGACAAATGCAGGGATTTTCATTCCTTCGGAAGCCGTTCTTTACAATACGATCCTCCAGCGAATGAAAGGTAATGATGCAAATGCGTCCCTTATCGTTTAAAAGCTCTATCATATCATCCAGTGAATCTGACAGAACTCCCAGTTCATTATTCAACTCGATCCTGATTGCCTGGAATGTCTTTTTAGCCGGGTGTCCTCCAACCGCTCGGACTTTCATCGGTATCGCCGCTTTTATCACATGAATTAACTCCCCAGTTGTTTCCAGTGGTTTCTCCTGCCGTGCCAGCACGATATGCTTCGCGATATTCTTTGCGAACCTGTCCTCCCCGTAATCACGGATGATGCGGTAAAGCTCCATCTCGCTGTACTCATTCACAATATCCCTCGCCGTGCGCGTCTGACGCTGATCCATCCTCATATCGAGCGGAGCGTCCTCCCGGTAGGTAAAGCCGCGGTCTGCCGTGTCCAGTTGGTAGGAGGAAACACCAAGGTCCAAAATAATTCCATCTGTGCCTGTCACTCCTATGCCAGCCAGTTTTTCCTTCATCTCACAGTAATTGCTGCGGATGATCGTTACTTTATCTTTAAACTCCCCTAAGCGCTCCGATGCCGCCGCGATCGCCGCCGCATCCTGATCGATGCCGATCAGCCGTCCTTTGCCGGACAATCTTTTGCAGATTTCATAAGAATGTCCGCCGCCGCCCAAAGTACCGTCCACATAGATCCCATCCGGGTTGATATTCAGAGCATCTATGGTCTCTTCCAGAAGTACAGAAGTATGCTTAAATTCCATACAGTCCTCCCCAGGCTATATGACAAGCCCAATATCTGACATCTGTTCCGCGATCTCATCCATATCGTCGTATGAATTGTTCTCGCTCCATTTTTCCTTGCTCCAGATTTCAATCCGGTTGAGCATCCCGGTCAGTACCACGTCTTTCTCCAGACCAGCAAATTCCCTAAGCGTTCCCGGTAGAAGAATTCTCCCCTGCTTGTCCAGCTCGCACGGCGTGGCGCCCGCCACAAAGAAACGTGAAAATTGTCTTGCGCTCTTATTCGTAAGCGGAAGCGCACGAAGCTTTTCCTCAAATTCGTGCCATGCATCGTTGGGAAATACAAACAGACAGCCATCCAATCCCTTTGTAACCACAAATTCTTCTCCAAGCTCTTCTCTGAATTTGGAGGGGATGATCAGCCTGCCTTTGGTGTCTATCGCATGATTGTATTCTCCCATGAACATATGACACACCTGCTTTCGTACCGCATCCCTCTGATGCGGATGGGGATTGCTGGGATTTTCCTCCCATTTTGTACCACAATCCACCACTTCTCTCCACTTACACATTAATAATAGACCAGTTTCAGGGAAATGACAAGTGTTTTTTTCGTTTTTTTATTTTTAGTCACATAACAGAACACGCTTTGTGCACCTGCAGGACCTGCCGCCGGCAGCTTCCTGTGGATGCATGGCAACAAAAAAAAGTACCCTCTTTCGGGTACTTTTCCATATGTTGCGTTTGGTGCAAACTCGCGCACATTATCTTGTGTTAGTTGGTAAGACTGATATATTCCTCCATCAGTCCGTCCAGTTTTCTGCTCTGCATCAGCACATCCTCCATGGTCAATGTCATGGTACTGAGCATTTCCTCCAGTTTCCGGCGTTCCTTTTCGATCTGTACTTTCAGATTTTCGATTTGATTCATCTTGCTTTCTGGTTCCTTTCTCTTCTTCTCCGAACGGCAATGATGAGCACCGAGACAATTACAAGCAGGATAGATAATGCCTGTGAAACCGGGATATTGATTCCCGGCAGCAGAAGCTGATCCGTCCGCAGTCCCTCGATCCACGCCCGTCCAATGCCGTAGCCTGTGAGGTAAAGCAAAAACACTTCACCGTGAAAATGTTTCCGGCTGGTAAACCACAGCAGAAAAATGAGCAGAGCCAGATTCCAGAGAGATTCATACAAAAAGGTAGGATGAACCTGTATAAATTCCACTCCGTCAATGACCTGTATATGCTCCAGCATTTCCTGCGTGATCTCGCCTGCGCGCACCGCTTCCTTCGGGAGTGCCATCGCCAGCAGGTTGTCCGTATAGCCTCCGAATGCCTCGCGGTTGAAAAAATTGCCCCATCTGCCGATAAGCTGCCCTAAGACAAGTCCGACACAGATGGTATCGGCAAACTGACCGAAGTTTTTCTTCTTTACCCGTGTGTAAACCCACACGGTGAGCGCTCCTGCAATCACGCCCCCGTAAATCGCCAGTCCGCCTCCCCGGAAATTTAAAATCTCCCGGAGATTGTCTTTATAGTATTCCCAGGAAAATACTACATAGTAAATCCTTGCGCCAAGAAGCGCAATGACGATCGCGATCAGACTGACGTCAAAATACTGATCGTCGTCCTGCCCCGTCTTTTTTGCCACATGCAGCAGCAGTGCGATACCGCACGCCATCGCAAGGGCAATGATGATTCCATAGTACGCGATTTCAAATCCGAAAATATCAATCGTTTTTCCTACATTCCTGAATGTAAGTCCCAGATTCGGAAAAAGAATCGTCCGTTCACTCAAAATTCATCACTCCATTTTCCGGTGAGGGACCGCTTACACATTGAAGCGGAAGAGAATCACGTCTCCATCCTTCACCACATAATCTTTTCCTTCCAGTCCCACCAGCCCCTTTTCCTTTGCCGCCGCGATGCTGCCGCATTCAAGAAGATCCTGATAGTTTACAACTTCCGCGCGGATAAAACCGCGCTCAAAATCGGAATGTATCTTTCCGGCTGCCTGCGGCGCTTTGGTGCCGACCCTGATGGTCCACGCGCGCGTCTCCGGCTCTCCGGCAGTGAGGTAGCTGATCAGACCAAGGATACGGTAACTTGCCTGGATGAGCTTTTCAAGCCCGGACTGCTCGATCCCCAGGTCTTCGAGGAACATTTTCTTTTCGTCCTCCTCCAGCTCGGCGATCTCCTGCTCGATCTGCGCGCAGATGACAAACACCTCGCTGCCCTGCTCTTCGGCAAGTTTTCGTACAGCCTGCACATATTCGTTGGAAGCGCCGTCGTCCGCCAGATCGTCCTCCGCCACGTTTGCAGCGAAGATCACCGGTTTTCCGGTAAGCAGATTGTAGCCAAAGAGCCACTCCTGCTCGTCCTCATCATCCGTCGTAAAAGTGATGGCAAGCTTCCCTTCCTCCAGGTGCCCCTTCAGACGCTGCAGCAGCTCCAGCTCCTTCGCCTGCGCCTTATCGTTGCGGGCACCTCTGGATACCTTGGCGATCCTGCGCTCCAGGATCTCGATGTCCGAGAAGATCAGCTCCAGATTGATGGTTTCGATGTCGCGCACCGGATCCACGCTGCCGTCCACATGGATAACATTGGTATCGTCAAAGCAGCGCACCACATGAACGATAGCGTCCACCTCGCGGATATTTGCGAGAAACTGGTTGCCCAGCCCCTCTCCTTTGGAGGCGCCCTTTACCAGCCCTGCGATGTCGACAAATTCAATCACCGCCGGCGTCACCTTTACGGAATTGTACAGCGCCGCCAGCTTCTGCAGACGCTCGTCCGGCACCGGCACCACACCCACATTCGGGTCAATCGTGCAGAACGGGTAGTTCGCCGATTCCGCACCTGCTTTTGTAAGGGAATTAAACAAAGTACTTTTTCCGACATTCGGAAGCCCTACGATTCCGAGTTTCATCTATTTATCCTCCTGAAAACTTATAATCTTTTAATATGGTACAGTTTAGCACAAAATACGACAAGCTGGCAAGTATTTCCGTACGTCATATGTCGACGATGTTCGACACACGCTGATGAACGCCTGCCGCCTGTATCCGCCTATCGTCTGCCCTCGGAAGCACGACACTGTTTCCTGATGCCGACGGATTGCCTGCTCCTTTAATCGCGCGACTCGATAACAAGCAGCCGCCCGCTGTCGAACGTGATGCGCGCCTCGTTCTCCGTGATCTGGTTGCTGACGCCGATGGCATCGTCACACGTCATAGTATACCCGTCGAGCGGATAGAAAAAACCGCGCAGCGTAAGATTTGTCACCGGCTCCCCGAAGGCAAGGAGCGATACATACTTTCCGTATTGCTCCTCTTTTTTTATCGTCAGCGGTCCGCCGAACAGCCGGATGCGGTTGTGCGCGTCCACGATACTGCACGGCACTCCGGCGCACAGCGCCAGCGACAGATTTCTGATACTGCCAAGCATGTGATCCATCCGGCTGCCGGTCGCTCCAAGAACAGTGATCTGTGTGCTGCCGTTCTCCAGCGCCATCAGCACGGCGATCTCCATATCCGTCGAATCCTTCTGCGGCTGGAATTTGCGGATCTCCACCTTCTTTTCCGCAAACCAGGCAAGGGTTTCCGGGGAAACCGAATCAAAATCCCCCACGATCACATCCGGCAGGCGCTCCGCACGCCGCAGAAACTCCATGCCCTTATCCGCGGCAATGACAAAATCATGTGGATTCTCTCTCATAAAAGCAAGGGCAAAATCATAATCGATATTGCCCCCGCCGATAATCAATGTCTTCATTTCATCATTTCCTTTAATTCCTCTACATTTTTGCGGATATCGCCGCCGAAGACCGCCGAGCCTGCTACGATCACATTCGCGCCCGCCTCCAGCACCTGCGGAAGCGTTTTCCGGTTGATGCCGCCATCCACCTCAATGTCGATCCGGCGTCCCTCCGCCTCCAGGCGGCTGCGCAGCGCCCTTATCTTTCCCAGGCTGCTCCCGATAAACGCCTGTCCGCCAAAACCCGGATTAACCGTCATCAGCAGCACCATATCCGCCTTGTCCAGCACATAATCCAGCTGCTGCAGAGGCGTCGCCGGATTGAGCGCAACGCCCGCGCGCAGCCCAAGCTCCCTGATCTCCTGCAGTGTGCGATCCAGATGACGGCAGCACTCGGCATGTACCGTAATGGAATCCGCCCCGCAGTCGGCAAAGTCCTTCAGATAGCGCTCCGGTTCCTGGACCATCATGTGGACGTCAAACACCTTTTTCGTCGCCCTGCGGAGCGAAGCGACAACCGGCATTCCAAAAGAAATACTCGGCACAAACATCCCGTCCATCACATCAATATGGATATAGTCCGCTCCCGCCTCATCAGCCGCCCGTACCTGTTCTCCGAGCGCGCAGAAATCCGCCGCAAGTATGGATGGTGCAAGTAAATTTTTCATATTCGTTCCCCTTTTTATATGATCCCCTCGGATTTTTCCGCGCTTTGCGCCTCCAAAATCCCGGACATCATTAATATCTTCTCTTATTTTTTAACTCATCATACATTTCCAGATAATTTTCGTAGCGCTGGCGGCTGATCCTGCCTTCCGCAAGCGCTGCCTTCACCGCGCACCCCGGCTCGTGCGTATGCGTGCAGCCAAGAAAACGGCAGTCCCCCCGGTAGGGCGCAAACTCCGGAAAATACTCCTTCAGCTCCTCCTTTTCCATATCCCACACAGAGAGAGAGCTGAAGCCGGGCGTATCGCACAGAAACGTGTCTCTGTCTATCGCAAGGATCTCACTATGGCGGGTGGTATGCTTTCCGCGATCGATCTTCTCGCTGATCGCTCCGGTTTCCATCTGCGCATGCGGCACAAGCAGATTGACAAGCGACGACTTCCCGACGCCGGAGGGACCGGCCACCGCGGTCGTTTTCCCTTTCAGGATCTCACGCACGCCTGATAAGCCCTCCTGCGTGAGCGCGCTTGCAAACAGCACCCGACAGCCACAGTTTTCATACACAGACCGCAGCCGCTCGCACTCCTCTTTCTCCACGATATCCTGCTTGTTGAAACAGATTACCGATTTCACCGACTGCTTTTCCATTGCCACCAGAAAGCGGTCGAGCAGATTGAGGTTCGGCTTTGGCTTTGCCGCCGCAAAAATAACCAGCGCCTGGTCAATGTTGGCGACCGCCGGGCGGATGAGGGTATTTTTCCGCGGCAGGATCTTTTCAATGCTGCCCGTGCGCTCCGCTTCTTCAAGAACGTTAAGCTCCACATTGTCGCCGACCAGCGGCTTCGTGCCGTCTTTGCGGAAAATTCCCTTCGCCTTGCATTCATAAACGCCGGACGCTGTCTGCACATAATAAAATCCGGCAATTCCCTTAATGATTTTTCCCTGCATAAATTAATTTACCTGTGAAAACGGAACCACATAGGAGGCCAGGAAATCATATTCTCCCGTCTCGCTGTTCAGCACATACATATAAACCGTTCCTATGTCTTCCCCGGCCTTGCCTGTAACAGCAAGATCATAAGGGAAGGTGATGGAGCCCTGTGCGATTACCGTCGTATCTTCTCCCTGCATCAGGTCCAGTCTCGCCTCTTCGCCATTATAACCCGCGGGCGCCTCCAGCTGCGCGTTGCACGCCCATGTGCCCGACGCCGTATTATCACCGGAGCCGCTTCCGCTGCTCACGATCAGGATCACCGTCGTGCCCGGCACTGCCGTTCCCGTGACACTCTGCTCAAGTACCGTGCCCGCTGCGGCGCCGTCCTCGTTATCCTGCCGCTGTACATAAAAGCCTGCGGACATCATCATATCATATGCCGTATCGTAATCGAGCCCGGTAACATCCGGCACGCTCACAGGATTGCCCCGCTGCGGCATCTGTTCTGTCTCACTCTCCGTCTCAGCCGGCGCTTCTGTCTGCGTCTCTGTTTCCGGATCCGTCTCCTCCGGCATCTGGACCGGAGCCTGCGTCTCCTGTGCCTGTTCCTGACCGGTAATCTGATTCTGCGTCTGCTGTGAGCCGGCATCCTGCTGCGTTTCCTGCCCGGAATTCACCGTGCTCTCCGTCACCTTTTCCGTCTGGCTGCTTCGCCCGAAAAGCGACGGAAGGCTGAATTTAATGATCCCGAGCGCATTCGCCACCAGTCCAAGGAAGATACAGGCGATCAGAATAGCAACGATAATGCCGCCCACCGTCACGATCTTCTCCAACCGCGAATTCAGGATGCCGTCGTCGTCATCGTCCTCCTGATAACGGTTATCATTGTCGTACTCCTCCTGATAATCGTAGCCGCGCTTTCCGTAAGCGCGTCCGTATGGATCATACGGCTGTTTTCCATAGTTCTGCTGACTGCCCGGTTGCTGTCCATAGCCCGGCACTCCTCCCGGCTGGCGATATCCCGGCTGACCGTATCCCGGCGCATTTCCCGGCTGTCCATAGCCCGGCGCATTTCCCGTCTTTTGCCCTGCATAGCCGCCGGTCTGCTCGCCCGGATTTTCCGAAGCGCCCGCACTGTGCGCGCCCTCTTTGATCGCGCCAAGCTCATCCTTTGAGATGACCACGGTGCGCCCGGTATTATTCGGATTTACGATATGAACAAAGTCCCCGTCCGGGTTGATCAGCGATTCCTTTAAATCGTAGATCAGCTCCGCCATGTTCGCGTAGCGTCTGTCCGGGCTTTTCTGTGTACACTTGTAGATAATCTGCACCGTACTCTTCGGCAGATTCGGCACGTAAATTTCCGGGGATTTTATCTCCTCCTGCAGATGCTTGATCGCGATCGCCACCGTCGTGTCGCCGTCAAACGGTACGCGCCCTGTAAGCATCTCATACATCGTAATGCCGAGCGAATAAATGTCGCTCTTGGCGTCGCTGTAGCCGCCGCGCGCCTGCTCCGGAGAGCTGTAGTGCACAGACCCCATCACCGTCGTGTTGATAGTGTTGCTTGTGGTCGCGCGCGCAATACCGAAGTCCGTCACCTTCACCTTTCCGTCCGTGGAAATGATGACGTTCTGCGGTTTGACGTCGCGGTGGATGATCCCGCTGTTGTGCGCGGCCTCCAGTCCCTGCGCGACCTGGATCGCGATGCTGGTCGCCTCGCGCACGGCAAGCTTGCCTTTTTTCGCGATATATTCCTTGAGGGTGATCCCTTCCACCAGCTCCATAACAATAAAATTGACATCGTGATCCTCCCCGACGTCGTAGATATTTACGATGTTCGGATGGGCAAGCCCGGCAGCCGCCTGCGCCTCTGCCCGGAATTTCGTGATAAATGCTTTGTCCGAACGGAATTCCTTCTTTAAGACCTTGACCGCGACAAAACGGTTCAGCTTGTGGTCCCGCGCCTTGTACACATCCGCCATACCGCCGGCGCCGATCTTGCCGACGATCTCATAGCGTCCCTGTATAAACATTCCTTCCTTTAACATTTTTTCACCTCATTTCTGCGCAGTCTCACCAGAAGCGCCGTAATGTTATCGGAGCCGCCGTTTCTGTTGGCCGCTTCCACCAGACGCTTCCCCGCCATGCGCAGACTGCTCTCTTCTTTGATGATGCGCTCTATCTCCTTATCTGTCAGCATATTACTGAGCCCGTCCGTGCAGAGCAGCAGCGTGTCATCCTTTTTCATCTGCACGTCAAAAAAGTCGATCGCCACGCGCTCCTCCACGCCGATTGCCCTTGTGATCACGTTTTTATCCGGGTGATAGCGTCCCTCCTCGCGGGTGATCCCGCCCGCCCGGATCATTTCCTCTACCAGCGAATGATCCCTGGTGATCTGACGGATGGTGTCTCCGATCAGATACAGACGGCTGTCGCCGACATTCGCCACATACAGGGTGTCCTTCACGATCGTCGCAACGACCATCGTGGTGCCCATGCCCTGATACTTTTCTTTGGATTTTGCCTCCTCCAGCACCTTCGTATTTGCCTTTTCGATGGATCTGCGGATGATCCGGATCGGATTTTTGTCCCGCTCCCACCTTACGCTTCTCAGGAAAACCTCCACCGCATAGCTGGACGCGCGGTCCCCTGCGTTGTGCCCGCCCATGCCGTCTGCGACGACAAAAAGGTTCGGCAGCTTTCCAACCGGTGTATCGGACGCAAACACATAGTCCTGGTTTATGCTGCGGATGCGGCCAACATCCGTAATACAATATGATTCCATGTCTATTCCTCTCCTCTGGCTCTGTCCAGATAACTCTTTCTCAACTGACCGCATGCGCCGCCGATATCACGGCCCATTTCCCTTCTAATTGTAACATTTATTCCGTATTTTTCAAGTTTTGTTTTAAAGTCTGCGATCACCCGGTGATCTGACTGCACATAGCTTCTTTCCCTGATCGGATTTACCGGGATCAGATTAACGTGACAGTTCAGACCGGCGAGCAGCCCGGCAAGCTGCTGCGCATCCTTTTGCGAGTCGTTCACGCCTCCCACCAGACTGTACTCAAACGTGAGCCGTCTTCCTGTCTCTTTAAAATAGGCGCGGCACGCTTCCATCACCTCAGAAAGTTCATATTTATAGGCGATCGGCATCAGCTCCATGCGCTTCTCCTGCGTCGATGCGTGCAGGGAGAGTGCCAGCGTGATCTGCAGCTTTTCTGCGGCGAGCCGGTAAATATTCGGAACGATGCCGCAGGTGGATACCGTGATGTTTCGCTGGCTGATGTTCAGCCCGTGCTCATCACTTAACATATGTATAAATTTTACCAGATTTTCATAATTATCAAGCGGCTCGCCGGTACCCATCACCACCAGATTCGATACGCGCTCGCCGCTGTGCTTCTGGATCTTGTAGATCTGATCAAGCATCTCCCCCGGAAGCAGACTGCGCGTCAGTCCGCCGAGCGTCGATGCGCAGAAGCGGCACCCCATGCGGCACCCCACCTGCGAGGAAATGCAGACGGAATTTCCGTGATGGTATTTCATCAGCACGCTCTCGATCACATTTCCGTCCGACAGGCGGAACAGATACTTGCGCGTACCATCCGCCTTTGATTCCAGAACGTCCACGATCTCCAGGTTTGTACAGTCATATTCGCAGCATAATCTCTCCCGCAGCTTCGCCGGAAGATTGGTCATCTCCTGCGGCGTGTCAATAAGCTTTTCGTGGAGCCACTGATAGATCTGCTTCGCGCGGAAGGATTTTTCCCCGAGCGCCGCAAGCTCTTGCTGCAGCTCCTCATAATCCAGGGAGCGAAGATCTGTTTTTTCCATTATTTTACCCTCTTAAATCTGGCAAGAAAGAAACCGTCCGTACCGTGAATGCCCGGCAAAAGCTGCAGATAGCCCGCCTTCGTGGTGCGGCTCTTCAGCGCGTCGCACAGGTACGGGTCGATACTCTCCAGCCTGAACGGATAGTTCTCCAGAAACCATTTTACATTGTACTGATTTTCATCTGCACCGATAGTGCAGGTACTGTAGATCAGTGTGCCGCCCACCTTGACGTAGGACCACACCGTATCGAGAATTTTGCGCTGCAGCTTCACCAGCTCCTGCTGCTTCGCCTCTGTCATTTTGTATTTAATATCCGGCTTTCTGCCGATCACGCCCAGCCCGGAGCAGGGCAGGTCCGCCAGCAGGATGTCCGCCTTTTCCACGGAAGCGCCGTCAAACACGGTCGCGTCCTGGCGCACAGCCGTCATATTAATCCGTCCGGTGCGCTCCAGATTTTCCTGCATCAGCGACACCTTTATGTCCGTCAGATCGCGCGCCTCCACATAGCCGCTTCCGTTCAGCTTGTCCGATAAATGCAGGCTCTTTCCGCCCGGCGCCGCGCAGACGTCGATACAGTAATCGCCCCATTTCGGCGCCGCCACCTCCGCCACCAGCATCGAGCTGACGTCCTGTACCTGAAACAGTCCCTCTTTAAACGCCGTGATCGCCTGCAGATAGTTATAATCGGAAATCTCCAGCGCATAGGGCAGATACGGCACCTCTTTTACCGTGATATTCTGCGCCCGCAGCTTTTCAATGATCGTCTCCTTCGGCGCGCGGCTTAAGTTACAGCGGATGGTGGTACGGCTTTCCTGCCACAGCCCGCGGCAGATCTTCTCCACCACCTCAAAGTCAAACTGCGCAAGCCATTTCTGCAGGATCCACTCCGGCATCGAGTAGCGCACGGAGAGATATCTGCGCGGCGTCCGCTCCGCGTCGGGAAAGGAAACCTCTCCCATCCCCCGGTCAGCGGCGCGCAGCACGCCGTTCACAAAGCCTTTTAAGGTGTAAAAACCCTTTTTCTGCGTCAGCTTGACCGCCTCATTGACCGCCGCTGAGCGCGGCACACCGTCCATGTACTGCATCTGATAGACGGACATGCGCAGAATATTGCGGATGACCGGCTTCATGTTCTGCACCTTTACCGTGGAGAACTGCTCCAGAATATAGTCGATCTGGATCATGTTCTCCATCGTCCCCTCAACGACTCTGGAGATGAACGCCCGGTCTCGTTTTTCCAGATACTGATATTTCGTGAGCACATCGCGCAGGACGATATGGCAGTATTGCTCCTCCTCCGTGATCTCCATCAGCGCTCCCAGAATGATTTCCCGCGTGTTTACAATACTAGTCACGATCATTCCTCCTGGAAAGCAAAATCAGGCGAAGAAGCTGCAGAAGCGAGCTTGCAAGCGCCGCCACATAGGTCATTGCCGCCGCCCGCAGTACCTTTTTCGCCCCGGTCATTTCCTGGCTGCCAAGCATCCCGGTGTCCTCCAGGATGCGCAGAGCGCGCGAGGAGGCGTTAAACTCCACCGGAAGCGTGACGAGCTGGAACAGCACCGCCAGCGAAAACAGGATAATGCCCGCCATCACCAGCGGCTGCAGTGAAAAAATCAACCCGGCGATAAATACCGGCCAGGAAAGCTGCGAGCCAAAATTCGCCAGCGGAACCAGCGTACTGCGCAGCACCAGCGGTCCGTACTTTTTCTGATCCTGCACGGCGTGCCCGCACTCGTGCGCCGCCACGCAGACCGCCGCCACCGAATTTGAGGAAAAGGTGCTGTCGGATAAATTCAGAGTCTTATTTCTCGGATCGTAATGATCGGTCAGATTTCCTCTGACATGCCGTATCTGCACGTCAAAGATCCCTGCCGCATGCAGCACCTGCTGCGCCGCCTCCGCGCCCGTCATGCCGCGCATACAGCGCACCTTATTATATTTTGCAAAGGTCGAATTTACCCCGGCGCTGGCGATCATCGTAAGAATCAGCCCCAGAAGTGCCAGGATCATCGTCGGATCAAAATACAGTCCGCGATATCCGTACCCATATCCAAAAAAATTGTTTGCATAGCTCAGCAGCATCATATCACATGCCCCTTTCTTTTTTGTTTATACTGTGCCCCTGCCGCTTTTCCATCCGGCGCGCCTTCCGGCTGCGCACAGCGCTGCCGGATGAACGCCTCTCATTCCTTTACGCCGAGCTTCGCGCCCTCCGCTATGGAAAAGCCGCGCAGAAACGCCGCGGTATCCATGCGCTTCTTTCCCTCAAGCTGCACCTCTTCCAGTGCGAGAATGCCGTCGCCGGTCTGCACGAAAATTTCGAATTTCGTCACGCGCACCACCGTGCCCGGCGCGGCGCAGTTTCCTTCGCAGCCCTCCGCCGCGCAGAGCCTTGCCCGCCAGATTTTTAACGTTTTTCCGTCCAGATGCGTGTAGGCGCTCGGCCATGGATTCAGCCCGCGCACCAGACGCTCGATCTGCGCGGCGCTTTTCTCCCAGTCGATCTCGCCGTCTGTTTTTTTCAGCATCGCCGCGTAAGCGGTCGGACTTTCCTTCGGCTGCGGCGTCGGCGTCACGCTTCCCGCTTCCAGCTCGTCCAGCGTTTTCAAAAGAAGCTCTGCTCCGACAGCGCTTAATTTGTCAAACAGGCTGCCGCCGGTCTCGTCCGGCGCAAGCGCAACCTTTTCTGTCAGCAGCATATCGCCGGTGTCCAGCCCGGCATCCATCTGCATCGTCGTCACACCGGAAAAATCTTCCCCGTCGATGACCGCCCACTGGATCGGCGCCGCGCCCCGGTATTTCGGGAGCAGCGAGGCGTGGACATTCACGCAGCCATATTTCGGGATATCGAGCACCGCCTGCGGGATGAGCTGTCCGAAGGCGACCACCACGATCACGTCCGGCGCGAGCTCTTTTATCTGCGCGACCACGCTCTCCTCGCGCACGCGCGCCGGCTGATACACCGAAAGTCCGGCTGTCAGCGCCACCTCTTTCACAGGCGTCTGCTGTACCGCCTTGCCTCTGCCCTTCGGCTTATCCGGCTGCGTAAACACCGCCGCCACCTCATGACGCGAGGAGATCAGCGCCTGCAAGGTGCCGACCGCAAAGTCCGGCGTCCCCATAAAGATCACTCTCATGCTTCTTCCTCCTCATTCTCCGGCAATTCAGAGTTATCATAGATTTTCCCTTCTACCTTCGAAGTATACATGATTCCGTCCAGATGATCACATTCGTGGCAGATCGCCCGCGCCAGAAGCTCCTCTCCCTCCAGAACGTATTCCTGCATATTTTCATCAAGCGCGCGTACACGCACGTAGTTCGGGCGCGTCACGATGCCGCTCTTGCCCGGAAGGCTGAGGCATCCCTCATAGCCTCTCTGCTCACCGGAGGTTTCCTCTATCACCGGATTGATCAGGACATACGGATCCTCGCCCGTCGTATCGATCACGACAATGCGCTTCAGAACGCCGACCTGCGGAGCCGCAAGCCCCACGCCGCTCTGATCGTACATCGTTTCAAACATATCGTCGATCAGCGCACGGATGCGCGGCGTCATCTCCTTTACCTCCTTGCATTTTTTCTCCAGAACCTTGTCACCCTGTATTCTCACATTGCGAATCGCCATGTTTCCTTCCTCCTTCTATTCATTCATATCGAACTGGATCCCCACGCTGCGGTAGCCTTCGTTCGCCTCAATATATTGCTCCAGGCGATCCTTGATCGCCGTCAGCTCCTCCGTTGTTCCTGCTTTAATATAAAGTACCTTGCGGTACACCTCCTGTATCTTCGCGATGCTCTCCTGAGCGGGACCGATCACATTGCCCTCGCTGTTTTTGTAAATGCGCTCCGCCATGCGCCGCAAATACTCCATCGCCATGCCGAGATGCTGCTCGTCGCGGCAGGCGCCGTGCACGGAAAGCATTTTCCGCACCGGCGGATAACCCGCCACCATGCGATAGCTGATCTCCTCCTCATAAAAGCTCCGGTAATCCTGCGCCGCCGCCGTGCGGATGCAGTAGTGCTCCGGATCGTAGGTCTGAATGACCACCATGCCGGGATCCTTTCCCCTGCCCGCACGCCCCGCCGCCTGCACCAGAAGCTGGAAGGTGCGCTCGGAAGCGCGATAGTCGTCGGCAAAAAGTGACAGATCCGCCGCCAGGATGCCCACCAGCGTCACGTTCGGGAAGTCGTGTCCCTTCACGATCATCTGGGTGCCGATCAAAATATCCGCCTCCTGATTCGCAAAAGCGGAGAGGATTTTTTCATGCCCGTCCTTCCCGCGCGTGGTGTCCATATCCATCCGCAGAATACGCGCCTGCGGAAACTCCTTTGCCACCATCTCCTGCGCCTGCTGTGTGCCAATGCCGAAGCCGCTCAGAAATTCCGAACCGCATTTGGGACAGCGCGTCGGGCGCCTCTCCGTATGCCCGCAGTAATGACAGACTAACTTTCCGTTGTTATGCAAAGATAGCGATACATCGCAGTGCGGACACATCAAAACATGCCCGCAGGAGCGGCAGGACAGAAACCCGGAATAGCCCCGCCGGTTTAAAAACAGCATTGCCTGCTGCCCGCGCGCAAGGCATTTTTCCAGCTCCTCCTTCAGCGTTTTTCCGAGAATGGAACGATTGCCCTCCTGAAGCTCCCGCCGCATATCCACCACGACCGTCTCCGGCAAAGCGCTTTCCTTCGCCCTTTTTTCAAGCGTATAGAGCACATATGCACCGTCAAGCGCCCGGCTGTACGCCTCCAGAGAGGGCGTCGCCGAGCCAAGGATCACCTTCGCATGCTCAAGCTGCGCCCGCTTTATCGCCACCTCACGCGCATGGTAGCGCGGCGTCTGCTCGCTCTGGTAGGTCGGCTCATGCTCCTCGTCGATAATGATAATGCCTGTCTTTGGAAACGGCGTAAACAGCGCCGAGCGCGGTCCGATCATCACGTCGATGTCACCCGAACGCGCACGCTGGTACTGATCGTAGCGCTCGCCCGCCGAGAGCCGGGAGTGGATAATGGAGATCCGGTCGCCAAACCGCCGGTAAAAGCGCATCACCGTCTGGTACGTCAGGGCGATCTCCGGGATGAGAACAATTGCCTGCTCCCCGCGCGCGATCGCTGTGTCGATCAGCTCCATATAAATTTCCGTCTTGCCGCTGCCGGTGATCCCGTGGATCAGTGAGACGAGATGCCCCGGTTCCTCCCAGTTCCGGCGGATATCCTCCACAATGCGCGCCTGCTCCTCATTTAAGGGAATGCGGATATTGGACGCGCCGTCCGTATGCACAGGATTGCGGTAGGCCGTCGCCGTATCGCAGGCGATCACGCCCTGCTCCTGCATCGCCTTCACTGTGGCAGCGGAAATATTCAGCCTGCCTGTCGCCAGCTCGTAGGGAAGCTCCCGCTCCTCCAGGAGCGCTTCTAAAAGGCGCAGTCTTGCACGCTGGTTTTTCTGCCGGTAGAACGCCAGCTTTTCCCTGGCCTGCTCCTCATCGAGCAAAAGACGAAGGCTCCTTTTTTGGCGCGGCTTTATCTTCTGCTTCACCGGTATGACCGTGCGCAGCGCCTGAGCCATCGTGGAACCGTAGCGCTCGCGCATCCAGGCGGCAAGCGCCACCAGATGATCCTCCCCCGAGGCGCCGTCACTCACTACCTCCTGTATTTCCTTCATCCTGGCAAGCGCGACCTCCGGCTTCCCGGTAATTTTCATCACATAGCCCTTCGTCATGCGATCTCCCTTTCCAAAGGGGATCCGCACCACGCTGCCCTGCCGCACCGCGCCCCGCAGCCCCTCGGGAATGCGGTACTGAAAGGTGCGGTCCAGCCGCTCATGGGAAATATCTACAATAATATCTGCAAAGAGTGATTCCGTCAAGCCTTATCCTCCGCCAGGATTTCACGAATCAGCACGCGCTCATCCATCGGATGCTTCACGCCGCAGATTTCCTGGTAATCCTCATGTCCTTTTCCCGCAAGCACGATAACGTCGCCCGGCTGCCCGTGATGGATCGCGTAGGCGATCGCCTCCTTGCGGTCGATAATTTTAATATATTTTCCGTCGGTCTTTTTCATACCGGTTTCAATATCCTCCAGGATCGCCTCCGGCTCCTCAAAACGCGGATTGTCGGAGGTGATAATGGTGAAGTCCGCATATTTTCCGGAGACCTCTCCCATCTCAAACCTTCTGGAACGCGCACGGTTGCCGCCGCAGCCGAATACGCAGACCAGTCTTCCCGGATCGTATTCCTTTAGGGTCGTAAGCAGGCTCTCCAGACTCATCGCATTGTGCGCATAGTCGATCATCAGCGTGAATTCATCGGACACTTTGATCATCTCGATGCGTCCTTTCACCTTTGCCTTTTTGAGCGCCGCGATCATCTTTTCCTCGTCCACGCCAAAATAATCGCAGACCGCGATCGCAGCAAGGGAATTGTAGATGCTGAATTTGCCCGGAATATCGATCTCCACAAAGAAATTGCGCTTTCCGGTCACGTGATAGGCAATGCCAAGATAACCCGGCTTCGAGACAAGCTTTGCCTCCGACGCCCGGAAATCCGCCTTTTCGCTGAAGCCATAGGTTTCCACATCGCAGGTGTGCCCCTCCAGGATCGCCGGAAGATGCGCATCGTCCGCATTAAAAATACCATGACGGCACTGCTTAAAGAGCATCGCCTTGCAGCGCAGATAATCCTCGAAGCTCTCATGCTCCGCCGGTCCGATGTGATCCGGCTCCAGATTCGTGAAAATGCCGATCTCAAAGGTAAAGCCCGCCGTGCGGTGCAGCATCAGCCCCTGCGAGGACACCTCCATCACCACGCAGTCGCAGCCGATATCCACCATCTCTGCAAAGTATTTCTGGATCGCCGTCGACTCCGGGGTAGTGTTGCACGCCGGGATCACCCTGTCGCCGATGATCGCCTCGATCGTGCCGATCAGTCCGACCTTATGCCCCGCCGCTTCCAGAATCGATTTTATCATGTAAGTAGTCGTCGTCTTCCCCTTCGTTCCGGTAATACCGATCACCTTCAGCTTCTCTGCCGGGTGCCCGTACCATGCCGCCGCGATCAGCGCCATCGCATAGCGGCTGTCCGCCACCTTAATCACCGTAACATCTGCGGGAACCTGCACATCGTCCTGTACCACCAGCACCTTCGCGCCCTTTCCTGCAACCTCCTCAGCGTATTTATGTCCGTCTGAAACAGCGCCCTTAATGCAGAGGAACAGACAGCCTTCGCTCACCTTCCTCGAATCGTTGACGATGTCCGTCACCTCAATATCTATATTGCCCTGTACGCGCTCATATTCCAGTCTCTCCAACAACTCTGTCAGCTTCATAAACGTCCTCCCCGTTCTTAGATTTACTGTCCATATCCTTATTTCACAAACGCACAGGCAGCCACGTCCAAACCTTCCGTTTTCCGCGTTCGTTGCCCATGCGTTCATGATAACACACTTTTTCTATCGTTTCAATTCATAAAAAAGCAGATGCTTAAGCCAAACTCCAGCATCTGCTTTTAAACCCAATATTGACCGTTTTAGTCTGCTGTTTTTTCTATCCGCACGTTGCTCAGATAAACGGCAGCCGCGGAATTTTGATTCCCAAGGTTAAATTCCAGACGTCCGTTGTCGTCATCTTCCCCGGTCATTTCAAATACATACTCAAACGTCTGCTTTTCTTTTGTCAGCGGAACTTTTGTATCCTCAAAGTACCGAATCCATCCCACATCCGGAGCCGATACAGTCACAATTACCGTCCGTTCCTCATCCGCATATGCATCAAAGGATATCCGGTACCGTTCTCCCTGTATCATCGGAAGCCCCGCCTGAACAAGCTGCACACTGTAATCCAGCTCTCCGGCATCCTCCGTTACGATGCGCAGCTCCCGGTCAGCAATTTCTGCATTTGCCGCCCCATCTCCTGCAAGAAGGAATACCCAGTTTTCTTCGTCGGAAAGCTCCTCCGCTTCCGAGAAATCCCCGTTTGTAATATAATTGCCGGTGGCATCCGCCTCCTTCAGCTCTAATACTTTTTCCGGTTTTTTCACATTTTCGTCATAGCTTTCTTTCTGATAAACCCGCACGTAATCTACCTTCATGGCAGCAGCATCGTCAAAAGTTGTCGATTCATCCGGATTGCCCGGCCAGTTTCCGCCGACTGCAACATTTAAAATAATGTAGAACGGCTGATTAAACGGCGCCGGATACGGCTCCTCATCAAAACCTTCTTTTCTTGTGAACCAGTCATTCACGGAAAAATACAGTTCATTGTCCAGGTAGAATTTAATTTCACCCGGTTCCCACTCACACGCATAGACATGGTACTCTTCCGCAAGATCACCGTCCTCTAAAGTATAGGTTCCCTGCTGCTGAGTATGAGGTTCTCCGTAATGCAGCGTTCCGTACTGGCAGTCCGTCTGATTTCCAAGGACCTCCATAATATCAATTTCCCCGCACTTCGGCCATTGACCATAAAAGTCTTCATCCTCAGGCATCATCCAGAACGCCGGCAGAAATCCCTGACCTTTCGGTACTTTAATTCTTGCTTCAAACCATCCGTATTGAAATCCATGCTTATTGTGCGTATTAACTCGCCCCGAAGTATAACTGGCTCCGCCCTTTTCATCCAGTATCTTAATTGGCTGAATGATTAATTCGCCGTCTTTTACATATGCATTCTCACTGCTTTTTACATATTCCTGCAATTCATTATTGACCCAGCCAGGCTGATGATACTCATAATTCCAGCTATTTTCATCGAGCGTATCTCCGTCAAAGTCATCCTCCCACACAAGATGATATCCCTCCGGAATCGTTGTCTTTGCTGTCATATTGCCTCCACCACTACTTTTACCCACACTTTCAGCTGTTTCTGCCCCCGCATTTACTCCACATACAGTTATACATCCCGTTAAAACCACCGTAAATATTACATTCCATAAAATTTCTTTTCGCAGCATATACCTTCCTCCAAAAAAGAATACGTCACTACTCTTTTACGCCGCCAAGCGCCACACCTTCAATAATAAATTTAGACAGAAACAGGTATACCAGAATAATCGGCACAATCGCTATCAAAATCATCATGTACACCTTTCCCATATCAAATTTCAGGAAATCCGCGCTTCGCAGGCTTGCGATCATAATCGGCAGTGTCTGTTTCTTCTTCGTTGTGATAACCAGAGCCGGAACAAAATAGTTATTCCATGCGCCTACAAAAGAGAAAATAGCCTGCACGGCAATTGCCGGTTTTAGAATCGGAAGCACAATCGCGTTAAACGTTCTGAATTCGCCGGAGCCATCGATCCTCGCCGCCTCTACCAGCTGCATCGGCAGGGAAGACTGCATATAGCTGTACATAAAATAAAATACATACGGTGCCGCTATAGACGGAATAATCAGCGGTATCAGAGAATCATTCAGATGCATTTTTGTAATCAGCCGCAGGAAGCCAAGTGCTGACACCTGCGTAGGCATTACCAGAATCATCATGATAAATGTAAAAGCCGGTTTCTGAAGCTTGAAATCATATGCATATAAACCATAAGCTGTCATTGCCGAAAAATAAGTGCTCAGAGCCGCGCAGCCGCCCGATACGATCAGACTGTTAAGAATACCGTTCAAAATAGGAACATTGGCATCATTCAAAACATTCTTAAAGTTGGTTATAAAATTTGACCCCGGCAGGAAGGAAAATCCTTTCTGCAGCTCAAAATGTGTCCTGGTCGCGTTAACAATTAATATATAGAAAAAGAACAGACACAGGAAGGATAAAAATATCAGTACTACATGTGCGATTATCGAACGCACATGGGAAGGTTTCTGTGATTTCATTATGCTCTTCCTCCCTTCTTAGCAAGTCGTTTTGCCTTTTTCGCGGCAGCTTTTGATCCGTCTGGATCATTTGTATTCATCATACGGAACACAATAAAGCATAAAACTGCGCTGACAATAAACAGATATACGGAAAGCGCTCCTGCCATACCATAGTTTTTGCTGCCAAGGTGATTATTCAGATACATGATCAGAGTCGTCGACGTTCTGTTCGGCGTACCCTCGCCATTTGTCAGGATCTGCGGAACATCGAACATCTGCAGACCGCCGATCATAGATGTAATCAGTGTATATGACAAAATCGGTTTGATAAGCGGCAGTGTAATTTTAAAGAAAATCTGTGTATGGTTGCATCCGTCAAGCTCCGCCGCTTCAAACAGGGATGAATTGATTCCCATAACGGCAGCCATCAGCATGATGGTGGTATTTCCGAACCACATTAAGAAGTTCATTAATCCGATCAGGCCTCTGGTACCGCCCACCGTCGCCATAAAACGTATTTCTTTATCAATAATGCCCGCATTCATCAGGAATGAATTTACCGGTCCGTTATCCGAAAACAATGTAAAAAACAACATTGCAAACGCAGATGCCATAATCAGATTCGGAAGGTAAATCACAACCTTGAAAAACTGTTTTCCCCTGATTTTCAGACGTGAGTCTGTAAACCACGCCGCAAGCACCAGGGATACAATAATCTGAGGCACAAATCCAATGACCCACAGAATAAATGTATTTGATGCATACTTTGGTAAATCTGTTTTTAAAAGTGTCAGGTAATTCTGTAATCCAACAAAATTAGGACCAATTTCTTTCAATCCGGAACGGTAGTACTCATAGAAGCTGTATCGTACCGTATCCATTAACGGAATGAAAGAGAAAATAAAAAATGTTGCAAAAAATGGAAGTATAAAAATATAACCCCATTTTGCGTAACTCACCGTTTTCTTTTTCGCATTTTTCTCCTTCATGATAAAACTCCCTTTCAAAAAGTAGCGGGGCGGGTAAAACCCACCCCGGGATACTGCAGATTAAAACTGTTCTATATCATTATTCCGGCCAGATTACCTCGGTGATTTCCGGATAAGTCTCTTTAATTCCTGTTTCAAAGTTGGCTTTTGCTGTTTCAAAGTCAACATTTCCATCAAAATAGTCGTGGAAATGAACCTGAATCTGCTCATTGCAGCCCTGATCATAAGCAGAAACGTTGCTCATGTCAATCGTCGGAGCCACTTCAGAGAACAGTGCAATGTGATTCTGTCCGCCGAGGAATTCAGACTGGAAGTTCGGGTCCTCTGCAATCTCCTGCATACCAGCCATTGTATTCGTATAATCCTGGATTTTGCGGTTTGTAGTCATTTCTTTCATAATATCTTTTGTGCAGGTCAGTTTCAGCATAACGTCCTTTACAAGAGTCGGATTATCTGTTCCTCTTGCGCCTACAAGCCATGTTCCGCCCCAGTAATACGGCTGCGGTCCCTGGCATACTGCCCAGTCGCCAAAGCCTGCCTCACCGGCATTGCCAACCAGCGTAAAGTTGATTCCCCATGTAGAATAGAAGAAGCCGAATACCTTTCCGTCTACACCCTGATCCTGTGCCCATGTATCGCTCCAGAGACCAGACCTGTGATTATATTCCTTATCTGTAAATTCTTTTGTCTGCTCTATCCATGCCATGATGTTCGGGTCTACTGTAACAGTTGTTCCTGTAACCCACGGCTGTGATACGTTATTAGAAAATACGCGATATGTATCATCATAGCCGGATACCATATAGTACCCTTTTTCCTTTGCCTGTGCCGCTACTTCGCCAAATTTTGTCCAATCAGAAAGAGCTGCCTGAACCTCTGCCGGATCATCCGTTCCAAGAACATCTTTTGCGATGGAGCGTCTGTAAGCAAACAGACCCGGAGCTGCCTGCCAGGATGTTGCTCTCTGCTCGCCGTTTTCATCAGAAACGATATCTTTTGTATACTGATACTGGTCGGCAAGATCTTCTGCCGTGATTCCCAGCTCAGAAAGCGGCATTGCAACATCAACATCTGCACTTACATATTTCAGTGCATAGTCTGCTTCGATCAGGAAAATATCAATTTTATTATCTTCGCTGGCATCTGCCTGTGCCATCAGTGCTTCATCCAGCTTGTTCTGATAATTATTGTCCTGATTCGGATTGATGGTCCATTTTACAACAGTGCCATCCTTCAGCGTCGTGGTAGATTTGTCCTCTGCTACAGACTCAACTTCCGGGTAATAATCGTTAAAACGGCTCTGAAATTCGTCATTCCAGCACCATATATTAAGGATTTTCCCCTCTTCAGATGCCGCTGCACCTGCAGACAGCGCGCTCACGCCCATAGCTGAGACAAGCAATACACCAAGTAACTTTTTGTTCATAAATTTTTACCTCCTGTAAATTATATTTTATTTGCCGGAAGGAATTCTCCTCCGTTAAATTATCTATATTCTAGCGTGTTTCTTCGTTATAATATATAAGATTAATTGCAAAAATGTCAGATTTATGATATCATCTTTTTATCTTCCATATATCTTTCAGGCAGGAGGTCGGATATGGGATTATTACAGGAATGGTTTTTGCATGAAACAAAAAACAGCGAAGAAGAAATGGAGCACCGCCCACAAAATGAAGAGATCAATTTCTACCGCGCGGTCAGCTCCGGAGATATGGACGCAGTACGCCGGAACTGCGAGCAAAACAGATTTACCGATACAGAGGGTGTCGGTACCCTTTCCCGCAATCCGGTAACCAATTTAAAATATCATTTTGTAATCACAACGGCATTTGTGACCAGGCTCTGCGTGGAAGCCGGCATGGAGATGGAACAGGCATTTCGTTTAAGCGATTTCTATATATTAAAGCTGGATAACCTTTACACGGCGCAGGCAGTCTCTGCTCTCCACGACCAGATGGTTCTGGACTTCACGGGAAAGATGCGCCTCCTTCAAAAAAATATCGGCACATCAAAGCCGGTCACCGAATGTATTGATTACATTTACTTTCATATTAAAGAGCGGATTACGGTGGAAGACCTGGCAGCGCATACTGGTCTTTCCCCCAGCTACCTGTCCCGGCTTTTTAAAAAGGAAATCGGCATCTCTATCAGTGATTATATCCGTGAAAAAAAGATTGAAAAGGCACAGAATCTGCTGAAGTTCTGTGATTACAGCCTGATTGAGATCGCAACCTATCTTTCCTTTTCCTCTCAGAGTCATTTTATCCAGCAGTTTAAAAAAATTGTCGGCATGACTCCCAAAAAATACCGTGATCTTAATTACTGTACCGTATGGAATACGACCGCAAACAAGAAACCGGATACTGCAGCGCCTTAAGCAGTATCCGGTTTCTTTTCTGAATCAGTGGTTCAGGACATTGTCAATACGACCTCTGTCTGCCCGGTCATCAATTCCTCAGGTATATAATTTCCCTGCATTTCTTTTCCGTTGACCACAAGCTTTTTGCAGCCCACCTCCTGGTGTCCCGGATTGCGGACAACAATATGCAGATGCTTTCCTCTGAAGTCCTTCTCCATTTCAAAGGATTCCCATTCTCTCGGAATAGACGGAGCAATCCTGAGTCCGTAAAAATCCGGACGCATACCCAGTATTCCCTCTACGCAGCCTACCATAACGGTAGATGCTGTCCCTGTAAGCCAATGTACATGAGAGCGGCCAAAATGCGGACTGTCCTTCCCCTCTGTAAACTGCCCATAGCAGTAAGGCTCCAGTTTTCGGATCTGTGCCCTGTCGTTCTGGGCTGCCGGTGCATTCTCCATAAAGTAAGTAAATGCACGGTCACCGTGTCCCTGCAGCGCTTCTGCAAGAATAATCCACCCCTGGGACTGGGAGAAGATACCTGCGTTTTCCTTTGTTCCGGCGTTATAGATAACGGCAAGAGCTCCTTCGAAAGCATCGGTATGATATGGCGGATCCATCAAAATTACACCGTATTCCGTATTCAGTCTCTGATATACCGTGTCCAGCGCAGTGTCTGCCTGCTCCTGCGAGGCAAACCCGCTGATGACCGACCAGCTCTGCGGATTCAGCCATATGTTTGCCTCCTTGTCCGTGCGTTTTCCGATCACTGCCCCCTCTTCTGTGAACCCCCGGATAAACCGGTCCTCATCCCAGCAGAGCGCCTCCATTGTTTTTCTCAGCTTCTTCTGCTCTTCTTCCAGGTAGTCCGTATAAGCTTCATCCCCTTTGTGCTCTGCGAATTTCTTCATAATGGACATGGCAAGGTAAAACTGGAACGCCACGAATGTGGATTCGCCCTCTTTTCCAAGTCTCAGACAATCATTCCAATCCGCGTACAGGCCGGCCGGCATTCCATGAGGCCCCATATGATTTACGGAAAACGCGATTGCGCGTTTCAGATGCTCATACACGCTTCCCTCATCTTTATTCGCAAAAGGTATCACCTCATCGAGGAAGAAAACATTTCCTGTCTCAGAAATATATTTATAGACTGTCGGAAACAGCCACAAAGCATCATCCGCCCTGTATGCGGGGTGCCCCGTTTCCTTTACGTAGGACGGATCATCCGGCGTGTCTTCATGTCCCGGATGATGGGTAAACTTGACGAGAGGCAGTCCCCCTCCATTATCCACCTGTGCGGAAAGCATAAAGCGGATTTTTTCTACTGCCATTTCCGGGGCAAGATGAATAATTCCCTGGATATCCTGTACAGTGTCCCGGTATCCATATCCGTTTCGCAGACCACAGTAAGTAAAGGAAGCCGCCCGGGACCAGATAAAGGTCATAAAGCAGTTATAGGCATTCCATGTATTGATCATCGTATTAAATTCCGCACTCGGCGTCTTTACCTGGAAGTGCGAAAGCTTTCCGTGCCAGTAGGAAATCAACTCATCCAGATCAATTTTGCATATCTTCTGCGGGTCTTCGTATTTTTTCAGAATCTCTCCCGCTTCCGCATTTTTTTTCATGCCGAGAAGGAAGGCAAGGCTTTTTGTCTCGCCCGGTGCCAGTCTGATCTCTGTGGAAAGCGCCCCGCATCCATTTCCGTTATAATTCAGCTCTCCCCCGAGGTCGCCGCCTGCCACGCCTGCCGGATTTCCGTATCCGCAATATGGTCCGAGAAACTTTTCTCTGTCTCCGCAATAGGAAGAAACCTTTCCTCCTGCCAGTCCAAAGAAGCGCTCAACAACAATTTTATCATCTACATCCTTTCCCTCTTCCAGACCGTCCAGATTTCCGTGGATCAGCTGCCGGATCCGGTTCCCCTCAAATACCGTTCTGGTAATAAATTGGGAATACTGCAGATTCACCTGATCCTGCTCGTAATTGCTGTTATTCGTAAACTCAGCGTAGCCGGTAATGTTCAGTTTTCTCTCTCTTTCAGAATTATTCGTGACATTTAAATGCCAGACTTCATAGGATTTATTCATGGGAACATAATATAGCGCTTCGGAATGAATCTCATCATAATCTGCCGACAGCCTTGTATATGCGGTTCCATGTCTGCACTCACTTTTATATACCGCAAGATCCTTTCCCACCGGCTGCCATGAAGCGGACCAGTAATCCTTGCTGTCGTTGTCACGTATGTAAATATAGCGGCCCGGCCGGTCGAAATCGTTAAAGATATAGCGGAGGATCCGCCCGTTTGCTCCGGACTTTGCAAAGCTATATCCTCCTGCATTATTGGAAATCACCGCCCCATACTCCGGCGATCCAAGATAGTTTGCCCAGGGTGCCGGCGTATCCGGTCTTGTAATTACATACTCCCGCTTTTCATCGTCAAAATATCCATACCTCATATCAGTTCTCCTCTTTGCTGTTTTCTCCCATAACTACTACAACATGACATTCTTTTTCTCCCTTCCCCGTAAGAATACTGTTTCCTGCCAGCGGCTCTCCATTTACTGTGACAGATGCAACGCCCTTTTGAACATGTGCCGAATTATCCACAGTAATATGATATTTTACCCCGCGATAAATGCGCTCTGCCGTATATCCGCCCATCTCCTCCGGGATACACGGATCAATTCTCAGGCCGTCCAGCGTAGGACAAATTCCAAGAATGTACTGACTGATACAGGTAAATGTCCATGCAGCTGTTCCCGTCAGCCAGCTGTTTTTCCCTTCCCCAAAGCCGGGAGCATCTCTGCCCGCTATCATCTGGCAGTATACGTACGGCTCCGTGCGGTGAATCTCACTGATATCCTCAAGATAAACCGGACACGTCTTTTTAAATACCTCGAAAGCACGGTTTCCGTTCCCCAATTCTGCCTCCGCGCAGGCGATCCACGGATTATTGTGGCAGAAAATTGCCCCGTTCTCCTTATATCCGGGCGGATAAGAGGTGATTTCACCAAGCTTTGCATGGTATTTTGTGTAAGCCGGCTGCAGCAGGACAATTCCGTATTTGGTATCAAGCATTTCTCTGACGCTGGCCAGTGCTGTTTCCGCCTTGCCGTCATCCTTTCCGATTCCTGCCATTACACACATACCCTGCGGCTCAATATAAATCTTTCCTTCCTCGTTGATATGACTTCCCACCGGATTCGAAAATGCATCAAAGGCACGGATAAACCATTTTCCATCCCATCCCGCGCTCTCCGCAGCATATCTCATTTTCTCCACTTCCGCTTCCGCCAAAGCCGCTTCTTCCGTAAGCCCGAGTCTCCGGCACAGTTCTGCATATTCCTTTCCGTATTTTACAAACATCCCCGCAATAAACACCGATTCCGCCACAGGTCCGTCATCCGGTCCAAATGTCTGGAAGCTCTCTCCCGGCTCTTCCGAAAAGCAGTTCAGATTCAGGCAGTCATTCCAGTCTGCCCTGCCGATCAGCGGCAAACCATGCGGTCCTTTGTGATGAACCGTATACTGAAAGCACCTTCGCAGATGCTCCATAAGCGGTTCTCCCTTTGTAAAATCGCTGTTCCACGCACACACTTCATCCAGTATGGAAAAATCACCGGTTTCCCGAAGATACGCGCAAACAGCCGCTATCAGCCACAGAGGGTCATCATTAAAACCGCCTCCTATATCCGCATTTCCTTTTTTGGTGAGAGGCTGATACTGATGATAGGCGCTGCCGTCTTCCATCTGCGTGTTGGCAATATCCAGGATTCTTTCCCTTGCACGCTCCGGGATCAGGTGGACAAATCCGAGGATATCCTGGCAGGAATCCCTAAATCCCATCCCTCGTCCCAGTCCACTCTCAAAGTAGCTGGCGCTGCGGCTCAGATTAAAGGTAACCATGCACTGATACTGGTTCCATATATTAACTACCCGATTCAGTTTTTCATCCTTTGTCTCTACGGCAAACGCAGATAAGAGTTCTGACCAGTACTCCTTCAGCTCTTCAAAAGCCGCGTCGACCTGTCGGTCCGTCTGATATTTTCCCAGAAGAGCAAGGGCCGGCTTTTTATTGATAATATCAGGCGCCTCAAATTTCTGGTCTGCCGGATTTTCGCAGTATCCAAGCAAAAAGATACAGGATGCCGTCTCTTCCGGTTTCAGCACAAGCTTTAGATGATGTGCTCCCACCGGCTGCCATCCGTGGACAATACTGTTGCTGCACTTGCCCGAAAGAACGGCGCGGGGATTGGAAAATCCATTATAAAGTCCGATGAAAGCATCTCTGGATGTGTCAAACCCCTCTGTTTTCCGGTTAACGGAATAGACTGCATAATGATTTCTTCGTTCCCTGTATTCTGTTTTGTGGTAGATGGTACTTCCCACCACCTCCACTTCTCCCGTAGAATAATTGCGCTGGAAATTGGATGAATCATCCTGCGCATTCCAAAGACAAAATTCCACAAAGCCAAACAGGTCGATCTCTTTTGTGCAGTTTCCCGTATTTTTCAATATAATACGGTTAATCTCGCAGGCATCGTTTACCGGCACAAAAGCTTCCAGTGTTGCCTCAAGTTGATTTTTAATGCTGCGGATAATGGTATATCCCAATCCATGCCGGCAGGAATAAAAATCAAGCTCTGTCTGGGTCGGCTGCCAACCCGGATTCCATACCGTGTCCTGATCCTTAATATAGTAATAGCGCCCGCCCTGATCCAGCGGGCAGTTATTATAGCGGTAGCGGGTCAGCCGAAGCAGTTTTGCATCCTTATAGAAGGAATATCCGCCTGCCGTATTGGAAATCAGACTAAAAAAATCTTTGCTCCCAAGATAGTTAATCCACGGAAGCGGTGTTCTTGGTTCTGTAATCACATACTCTTTTGCCGAATCATCAAAATAACCGAATTTCATATATGTTTCTCCCTCCAGATGTCTTAATTGCGGGCAGGCACAAGCTCTATCGTAATCTTATGAATGCCCTCTCTCATGCATTTCACTGTTTGTGCCGGTATAACCGCCTGCACCCCGCCAAAAATCTGCAATTGCAAGCCTTCGCATTCTGCCCGGCCAATTTCATACTCGCCAAATTCCAGTTTCTCTGCATTAGAAATGACAACCTCGAACGCTTTACCTGCAAAACAGCACCAGATCTTTGCAATGCCGTTTTCATCAAACTGCTCCTTTACCAACCCCGGACGAATCGCAAGATCGCCCGCCACACCGCGGACACCAAACATTTCCGTAATAACCGTCATCATATACCAGCTCGCGGCACCCGTCAGATAATGGTACATTCCACGGCCTTCACCGTTAAAGTACTCAGGAATTCCCGGATATATTTTGCTTGTTTCAAAATCAAGCGCCGTATTGGCCAGGGTTTTCAGCGCTTTAAAGCCTTCTCTGACAAATCCCCTTTTATAAAGGGCGTTTGCATACATGACAGTCATATGGGAAAATACCGCCCCATTTTCCTTTTCTCCATAGGCGAAGCCAAACATTCTCCCCAGATCAAATTTAAGCTCTTTAAAGTCTGTATTCAGACGGTAGCCGCCGATCGATTCATCATACAGATAATGGTCCGCGCTTCTGCATATCTGACTTACCTGCTGGTCTGTCGCCGTGCGGCTCATTATGGCAAATACCTGCCCCGTCAGCATCATACGGACGTTATGATCTGAAATTCCCTCCACCGGATTCTGGTGATTGTCATAATAGCTGTTAAACCAGCCCTCACCCTTTTCTCCCGCAATCCATTCCGTATTGCGGATATGCTTCATCATCCACTCTGCCTTTTGCTCCAGATTTTCAATCAGATTATCGACAGGCATATGTATGGTCTTTCCGCTTATCTCGTGTCTGCATAAATCCATATACTTCTTCAGGATTTTCTGTTTTTCCTCTACACTCCCGTAAACTCTCACGTCAGCGTCCAGCAAAGTGCTGATCTCTTCCAGGATTTCTACTTTTGTATAGCCCAGTCTGTCTCTTATAAGACGCAGGCAGTCAGCGAGCTGCGTCAGATTGCCCGCGTAGGCACAGGTAAATGCAACACTTTCTCCATTTTCCTCTGCCATATCCAGCGCATCATTCCAGTCTGCTCCCCGGAGACGGATTTCATTGTGTACTCCGACTTCGTAAAAAGCACTCAGATGCTCAATCAGAAGATGTTCCAGAATCGTTCCCTCGTATACCTCTCCTCCGGAGGTCTTCTGCCGCATACCATATTCTTCATTCCACTGCCGATCTGTGCCTGTTCCGCGCGCAGACTGCAAATCTTTAAAATACGATGCCTTCTCCAATAAAATTTCAAGGTCGCCGGTCTGGTCAATGTAAAGCTTTGTGGTCATAAACGGCCAGACACCGTGATCCATCCAGACACGGCTGATGCCATTTCTGTCTGCAATGAATTCTCCCTGCTTATGACCGATAATAGTTGCATTCGTCCCATCAATCCGGACGCCGCCGAAATTATCGAGAATCATCCGGCGCACATCCCCCGGGTCCATCAGGAGAAGCGAAAGGCAATCCTGCCACAGATCACGCCAGCCTCTGCCGCCTCTCCCATAATCATGATGCGGCAGGAAGGAACAGCCATAGAGCCTTCTTAAAAACGGCTGAAAGCTTACCCACCGCATAAAAGAATCAAATTCCCGGTTTCCCGTGTAGTACCTGACATTTACTTTCTTCTGCCAATACTCCCTGACAGTTTCCAAAGCCTGAACCACCGCGTCGCCGGAATGATATTTACAGGTAATTCTATCTGCCTCCGTTTCATTCTCTGTGATTCCCATAAGAATACTATACTCTGCCGTATCATCAGGTCCTAACTCTGCAGTTTTAAAGCGTATACCGCCCATCGCTTCTTTGCCGTCAATCTTTATATCACAGGGCATCCCCGGTCTCTTCTCATATACGGCTTTCGGATGGGTAAAAGTGCCGCCTTCTCCGATAAAGGAATCTACTGTGGGATAAAAAGAAACCGGACTTTCCCCATTTCCCTGCACGCCCATTACAAAATATATCAGGTCATTTTTCCGGTGTCCTCTTTCATCAAAAGACATTGTGGGCTTTACCGTCACACCGTATTCTTTTGTCCGGATTCTGTGCAGCATGGAAGTAACATTTCTGTGATCTCTGATATTATCTGCGCTTCTTCCATATATGGGTATTGCGGCAATCGGGGTAACCCTTTGTCTTTTCCCGGATGTATTGCGTATTCTCACATGCATAATTTCTACATTTTCATCCACCGGGACAAAGGATGTAATCTCTGCCTGAAGCTGATACTTTGCAGAAGTCCTTTTCATCCTGTGCCACATAAATCCTGCCGTCAGTTCACTTGCATCCTGCTCTCCGGTAAATTTTTTGCTCTCTTCCTCCGCTGACGCTCCTGTGGCAGACCAGCATCCGGCTCCCTCTGCCACACACCAGAAATTACGTGTTGACCGGTTATTATGCAGATTTTCTGAACTTACCGGTTCCAGTAAGAATGACTCCTGAGAAATTTTACTGTCGCCGCCCAAATTAGGGGTCAGCGAACTTTTTAAGCCCTTTTCCCCTGCAACCGGAAAATAAAGATAGCTATAGTTTTCCGGATTTTCCATAAAAAACGTGCCATCATTATCCACAAAAGATACATTTCCCATCCGACTTTCCTCCTTCAAAATAAAAAGCTACAGTGCAAAGCACTGTAGCTTAAATTTTACTTGAATCACAAGTAAAGGAAAATCATATTCATTCTAAAAATATCATATTCATGACATAATCTGTAAGCCTACTCTTCTGTTACGGCATCAGACTCTTCATCTGCATCGGCATCCGGTTCCTCTTCCGGTTCGCCGCACTCCTCCACGCGAATTTTCTTCAGCATCTGGCGCACAATAACTTCGATATGCTTATCGTTGATTTCCACACCCTGCAGGCGGTATACACGCTGTACCTCGTGCAGCATGTAATCCTGTACGGCGCGCACACCCTTAATCTTCAGGATATCGTGCGGGTTGACGCTTCCTTCGGTCAGCACGTCGCCTGCCTCCAGAACAGCGCCTCCTGCACCTTGATGCGGGAACACCATACGGAATCAGATATTAGCGGCGACCTTCAGATTCTGCGGATACTTACCGGGCTTATCGCACAAAAACGACGCCGCATTTTAAACGGCGTCACAACTCTGATATTTGATTGTTACATTATAAGGCTCCGGTGCCTCCTGATCCAACATTTCATAAGCAGGCCGGAGGATCAGATCAAGCCTTGCTGCGATATAACTCTTATAAAATTGCCTCTGCAAATCCGTCAGATACGGGACTTCGTCAATAAATGCTCCGATCTGTTCCATGTCCACTCTCTCATAAATGCGTTTAACAGCCTGACTGCAATCCTCGTCCTCTGCCTGGAGCAGGAAGTCATAATAATTGATTTTTCTTCCCCTCTGCTTGAGTGCGGAGGTGGGAAAACGGAAGATCCTCATATCCCGCTCTGCAGGATCAGTCAATACCTTACGCATCACTTCCTCATTTGCCTGGGGCAGCAGACAGCTTCCGCAGTCAAAGACCGGAGCTATACTACTCTTTTTCTCTGCCGGGTCATAAAGGAATCCCCAATTTCCATTATGGCGGTCAAAATTGCCAAGCAGTGCATCTGCCGCAAACATATCCCAAAAATGATCCTTTAGTCGGACAGGATCAACGAATTGCTGCTTGTCGATGGTTTCCAGAACATCCTCCAGTTCTGTCCCACTTCCATTGGAGTCAGAATCGAGAATGGTATTCTTAATTGAACAGAAATCAAAAAGCTGCTTTCCTTCTGCCGTAAAGTCCAGGCAGGCACACACCACCTTCGTCTTTCCGGCGATGGTAAATGTGCCCAGCATCGTTTTCTGGGCCTCTATACCGAGAAGATTAAAAATACTGCTGGCAATGTGTTCGCTGAAGCAACTGTTTGTATAGGATAACTCTGTAGGCTTTCCTTCTCCAGAAGGAGGGAATTTCAGCATATACTGCTCTCCCTCAAATTCCACTGCGATCTTTTTGCCATTTGCTCCGTTATAAGCACGCCCAGGCAGCCGCCTGCAATTTGTGAAATCAATGGTTTTATTCATATCTTCGTTCCCTCCACAAATATTTCTGACGCAAATATTCTGCGTGTTCCGGCGTGATTACACCATCATTGATCTGCGCAATATTGATGCTGCCATACAGCTCTCCCCACAGACAGTCCAGGTAGGATACGCCTTTTTTCAGACCGTCCTTGTACGCATCCAGATCATGCTGCAGGTATTCCGGCAATCCCTGCTCATAGGTTTGTTCTCTTTCTGTCGCCCGGATTCCGTCCTCTGTCAGAAGCTCCATGGAAACGCCAAGCGCTCTTGCAATCTTATAGATGGTTTCCGCCGAACACTTTTCCAACCGGGTCTTGCCGCTGCAGATATCGCTCAGCGTTGCATGTGGAATGCCTGCCTCCACTGCAAGACGGTATTTTGTCATGTTTTGCTTTTTCAACAGTGTATCCAGGATCATCGTCCTCACTCCTCTCAATACCATTATATCGGCATACCGAAATAATAGCAAGAGGGAGCGGGCGATTTGCAGAAAAATTTTTGCATAGGATCAGTGCCTGGATACCCTCGCCACCGAACGTGCAGAAGAAAGAAAATTGACCTTTCATCATTATTGTAGTAACAAAAAAACAGCGCCGGATAACTTTAAACGTTATCCGGGCGCCGTTTTTCTTATCGTTTTTGTATAATGACGCTGAGCAAAAGCTACTCTTCCGGTTTCTCTTCCATTTCTTCTTCCGGTTCGCCGTCCTCGTCCTCAGCCTCTTCGAGACCGTCAATTTCTTCCAGATCCTCGTCCATGGTATCCTCTTCCAGATCCAGAAGCTCGTCATCATCTTCCTCTTCGGTCAGATCCAGCTCTTCTTCGTCCTGCTGGAATTCCGTATCAAGATGGACATTGCGGTAACGCTTCATGCCGGTACCTGCCGGGATCAGCTTACCGATGATAACATTTTCCTTCAGGCCGACAAGCGGATCGATCTTGCCCTTGATCGCCGCCTCCGTGAGTACCTTGGTGGTCTCCTGGAAGGACGCAGCTGACAGGAAGGAATTGGTGGCGAGGGCCGCCTTGGTGATGCCGAGCATAATCTCCTTACCCACTGCCGGCTCAAGACCTTCCTCCACTGCTTTTTCGTTTGCCTCCTCGAATTCAAGAATATCAACTGTTGTTCCCGGAAGAAGCTCGGTGCCGCCGCACTCCTCCACGCGGATTTTCTTCAGCATCTGGCGCACAATAACTTCGATATGCTTATCGTTGATTTCCACACCCTGCAGACGGTATACACGCTGTACCTCGTGCAGCATGTAATCCTGTACGGCGCGCACGCCCTTGATCTTTAAAATATCGTGCGGGTTGACGCTTCCTTCGGTCAGCACATCGCCCGCCTCCAGAACAGCGCCGTCCTGCACCTTGATGCGGGAACCATACGGGATCAGATAGGTCTTCGCCTCACCTGTCTCCTCATTTGTCACCACAATTTCACGTTTCTTCTTCGTATCGCGGATCTCCACCTTGCCGGCGATCTCCGTGATGATCGCAAGACCCTTCGGCTTTCTCGCCTCAAAAAGCTCCTCGACACGCGGAAGACCCTGTGTGATGTCGCCGCCGGCAACGCCGCCGGTATGGAAGGTACGCATCGTAAGCTGTGTACCCGGCTCACCGATGGACTGTGCCGCGATGATTCCTACGGCTTCTCCCACCTGCACCGCTTCGCCGGTCGCCATGTTCGCACCATAGCACTTTGCGCAGATGCCGACATGAGACTTACAGGTAAGAATGGTGCGGATCTTCACCTGCTCATACGGCTTGCCGTCCGGTGTCACGCCCTCATTGATGATACGCGCCGCGCGCTTCGGCGTAATCATATGATTTGCCTTTACGATCACTTCGCCGTTCTTGTCGCAGATCGTCTCACAGGAAACACGTCCTGTAATACGGTCCTGCAGACCCTCGATCTCTTCCTTGCCGTCCATGAATGCGCTCACATACATGCCCGGGATCTCGTCTTTACCCTCGCAGCAGTCCACCTCACGGATGATCAGCTCCTGGGAAACGTCAACAAGACGTCTCGTCAGATAACCGGAGTCCGCGGTACGCAGCGCCGTATCGGACAGACCCTTACGCGCGCCGTGCGCCGACATGAAGTATTCCAGTACGTCCAGACCTTCACGGAAGTTCGACTTAATCGGAAGCTCGATGGTGTGTCCGGTCGTATCCGCCATCAGACCGCGCATACCGGCAAGCTGTTTGATCTGCTTGTCAGAACCACGCGCACCGGAGTCCGCCATCATGTAAATATTGTTGTATTTGTCCAGACCATCCAGCAGCGCTTTTGTGAGGATATCGTCGGTCGTCTTCCAGGTTTCCACAACCTCTTTATAACGCTCCTCCTCTGTGATCAGACCACGCTTATAGTTGCGTGTAATCTTATCCACCGTATCCTGCGCCTTCGCGATCAGCTCCGGCTTCTCCGGCGGCACTGTCATATCGGAAATGGATACCGTCATAGCAGCCTTCGTCGAATATTTGTAGCCCATGGACTTGATATCATCCAGCGCTTCCGCCGTCTTTGTCGCTCCGTGAGTGTTGATGATCTTTTCCAGAATCTGTTTCAGTCCTTTTTTGCCGACGTGGAAATCCACCTCCAGCTTCAGCTCGTTCTCCGGAATACTGCGGTCTACAAAGCCCAGATCCTGCGGCAGGATCTCGTTGAAAATAAATCTTCCCAGCGTCGACTCAATCACGCCCGTCTTATCCGTGCCGTTCACATTCTTCGTCACACGGACCTTAATCTTGCTCTGCAGCGTGATAACGCCGTTTTCATAAGCAAGGATCGCCTCATTTACGCTCTTGAAGAACTTGCCCTCCCCCTTCGCGCCCGGTCTCTCCTGCGTGAGGTAGTAGATACCAAGGACCATATCCTGTGACGGCACCGCCACCGGACCGCCATCGGACGGCTTCAGCAGGTTATTCGGGGAAAGCAGAAGGAATCTGCACTCCGCCTGCGCTTCCACGGAAAGCGGCACATGGACAGCCATCTGGTCGCCGTCGAAGTCGGCGTTGAACGCCGTACAAACAAGCGGATGCAGCTTGATCGCCTTACCCTGTACCAGAATCGGCTCAAACGCCTGAATACCAAGTCTGTGCAATGTGGGGGCGCGGTTTAACATAACCGGATGCTCCTTGATAACCTTTTCGAGAACATCCCACACCTGCGGCTCCAGACGCTCTACCATCTTCTTCGCGTTTTTGATATTGTGCGACGTGCCGTTTGCCACCAGCTCCTTCATGACGAACGGCTTGAACAGCTCGATCGCCATCTCCTGAGGCAGACCGCACTGATAAATCTTCAGCTCCGGTCCTACTACGATAACGGAACGTCCCGAATAGTCGACACGTTTTCCGAGCAGGTTCTGACGGAAACGTCCGGATTTACCCTTCAGCATATCGGAAAGAGATTTAAGCGGACGGTTGCCCGGTCCGGTAACAGGGCGTCCGCGGCGTCCGTTGTCGATGAGGGCGTCCACAGACTCCTGCAGCATTCTCTTTTCGTTTCTTACAATGATATCCGGAGCGCCGAGCTCCAGCAGTCTTTTCAGACGGTTGTTGCGGTTGATGATGCGGCGGTACTGGTCATTTAAGTCAGACGTCGCAAAACGTCCGCCGTCGAGCTGTACCATCGGGCGGATATCCGGCGGGATGACCGGGATAACCGTGAGGATCATCCACTCCGGGCGGTTGCCGGACTCCCGGAACGCCTCCATAACCTCCAGACGCTTGATGATGCGGGCGCGCTTCTGTCCGGTAGAATCCTTCAGAGCCGCCTGCAGCTCCATTGCCTCTTTCTCCACATCGATCTCTTCCAGAAGCTCCTTGATCGCCTCCGCGCCCATGCCGACGCGGAAACCATCTCCATAGGTCTCTCTCGCTTCCTGGTATTCCTTCTCGGTGAGCACCTGCTTCTTCAGCAGATTGGTGTTTCCCGAATCCAGAACGATATAGTTTGCAAAATACAGCACCTTCTCCAGCGTGCGCGGGGAAAGGTCGAGCACCAGTCCCATGCGGGACGGAATGCCCTTGAAGTACCAGATATGGGATACCGGAGCCGCCAGCTCAATGTGTCCCATACGCTCTCTGCGGACGCTGGATTTTGTAACTTCCACACCGCAGCGGTCGCAGACTACGCCTTTATAGCGGATTTTTTTATACTTACCGCAGTGGCACTCCCAGTCCTTGCTCGGGCCAAAAATGCGTTCACAGAACAGACCGTCTTTCTCCGGCTTTAAGGTTCTGTAGTTAATGGTTTCCGGCTTTTTTACTTCGCCGTGGGACCATTCTCTGATTTTATCAGGAGATGCCAGTCCGATCTTGATCGCATCGAACGTCATCGGCTGATATACTTCATTGTTTGTTGTTTCCGGCATAAAACGGTTCCCTCCTTACTCGTTCTCGTCTACATAACTGTCGTCGAAATCTCCGTAGAACTCATCGTCGTCCGGCTCTTCCTCCACGTCTACCAGCTCGTCGCCGTCCAATTCCTGCTCACTGTAGCCGTAGTCTCCAAGCGGAGCGTCTTCTTCACGCCGATAGCCTCTGTCTCCTTCTATCACAGAACGGATGTCTGTTTCCCCGTATTCCACGGTTTCCTTTATCTCTACTTCCTTCTGGTTCTCGCCGAGCACACGCACGTCCAGACCGAGGGACTGCAGCTCCTTTAAAAGCACCTTGAAGGATTCCGGAATACCGGATTCCGGGATATTCTCGCCTTTGATGATCGCCTCATAGGTCTTTACACGTCCGATGATATCGTCGGATTTCACCGTCAGGATCTCCTGCAGCGTGTAGGACGCGCCGTACGCCTCAAGAGCCCATACCTCCATCTCACCGAAACGCTGTCCGCCGAACTGTGCTTTACCGCCCAGCGGCTGCTGCGTGATCAGAGAGTACGGACCAGTAGAACGCGCATGGATCTTATCGTCTACCAGATGATGCAGCTTCAGATAATGCATATGACCGATCGTAACCGGACTGTCAAAATACTCGCCGGTTCTTCCGTCGCGCAGTCTTACCTTACCATCACGGGAGATCGGAACACCCTTCCAGAGCTTGCGGTGATCTCTGTTTTCGTAGAGATAATCCAGTACCTCCGGCAGAAGCTCATCGCCGTGCTTCTCCTTAAATTCTTCCCATTCCAGATTGACATAATCATTTGCCAGATCCAGAGTGTCCATAATATCATTCTCGTTCGCACCGTCGAAAATCGGGGTGGAAACGTTAAAGCCAAGTGCCTTTGCAGCAAGGCTCAGGTGAATCTCAAGTACCTGTCCAATATTCATACGGGACGGCACGCCCAGCGGGTTCAGCACGATATCCAGCGGACGTCCGTTCGGAAGAAACGGCATATCCTCCACCGGAAGCACGCGGGAAACAACACCCTTGTTTCCGTGACGGCCTGCCATCTTGTCGCCGACGGAGATCTTTCTCTTCTGCGCAATATAGATGCGCACTGCCTGGTTTACACCCGGAGCCAGCTCATCGCCGGCTTCTCTCGTAAATACCTTCGCATCCACGACAATACCGTACTCGCCGTGCGGTACTTTCAGAGAAGTATCACGCACCTCGCGCGCCTTTTCGCCGAAGATCGCACGCAGCAGACGCTCCTCAGCCGTCAGCTCAGTCTCGCCCTTCGGCGTTACCTTACCGACCAGGATATCGCCCGCACGCACCTCTGCACCGACACGGATAATACCCCGCTCGTCGAGATCCTTCAGCGCATCGTCGCCGACGCCCGGAACGTCTCTGGTGATCTCCTCCGGACCAAGCTTTGTATCTCTTGCCTCCGCCTCATATTCTTCAATATGAACGGAAGTATAAACATCATCCATAACCAGACGCTCGCTTAAAAGTACGGCATCCTCGTAGTTGTAGCCCTCCCAGGTCATAAAACCGATCAGCGGGTTTTTGCCGAGCGCGATCTCTCCGTTTGAGGTGGACGGACCATCTGCGATAACCTGCCCTTCCTGCACACGGTTGCCCTTGAAGACGATCGGCTTCTGGTTGTAGCAGTTGCTCTGGTTGCTTCGCAGGAACTTGGTGAGATGGTACTCATCGCGCTTTCCGTCGTCCGTCTTAATGACGATTTCTTTGGAAGTAACGCGTTCTACCGTTCCGGCATGCTTTGCAACAACACACACACCGGAGTCCACCGCAGTCTTTGTCTCCATACCGGTACCAACTACCGGAGCCTCGGTCGTCAGAAGCGGCACGGCCTGACGCTGCATGTTCGATCCCATCAGCGCGCGGTTTGCGTCGTCATTCTGCAGGAACGGAATCAGCGCCGTAGCGACGGAGAACACCATCTTCGGAGATACGTCCATGTAGTCGAACATTGCACGGTCGTACTCCTGCGTCTCCTCACGGTAACGGCCGGATACGGTCTTGCGGACAAAATGCCCTTCTTCGTCCAGGGCCTCGTTCGCCTGCGCTACATGGTAATTATCCTCTTCATCCGCTGTCATGTATACAACCTCATCGGTAACACGCGGATTCTTCGGATCGGATTTATCGATCACACGGTACGGTGCTTCGATGAAGCCGTACTGGTTGATTCTTGCATAGGATGCCAGCGAGTTGATCAGACCGATGTTCGGACCCTCAGGGGTCTCGATCGGGCACATTCTTCCGTAATGGGAGTAATGTACGTCACGCACCTCAAATCCGGCTCTGTCACGGGACAGACCGCCCGGACCGAGCGCGGACAGACGTCTCTTGTGCGTCAGCTCGCCCAGCGGGTTGTTCTGGTCCATGAACTGCGACAGCTGGGAGGAACCGAAGAACTCCTTCACCGCTGCCGTCACCGGTTTGATGTTGATCAGCGACTGCGGAGAGATTCCCTCAAGATCCTGCGTGGTCATACGCTCACGGACAACTCGCTCCAGTCTGGAAAGACCGATGCGGTACTGGTTCTGCAGAAGCTCGCCGACCGAACGGATACGACGGTTTCCGAGATGGTCGATATCGTCGTCAGTACCGATCCCATATTCCAGATGGATATTATAGTTAATGGAAGCAAGAATATCTTCCTTTGTAATATGCTTCGGGATCAGATCGTGGATATCGCGGCGGATCGCCTCTTTGATATCCTCGAGGTCACTATTTTCTTCCAGTATAGATTGCAGCGCCGGATAATATACTAATTCCGTAACGCCGACCTCCTGCGGATCAATGTCCACATAGCTTGTGAGATCCACCATCATACTGGAGAGCACCTTTACATTGCGCTCCTCCGTCTGGATCCACACAAACGGAACGGCTGCATTCTGGATCGTATCCGCCAGCTCGCGCGTCACCTTCGTGCCTGCCTCCACCAGAATTTCACCAGTGGACGGATCCATTACATCCTCCGCCAGCACATGCCCGGCAATGCGGTTGCGAAGCAGCAGCTTTTTGTTGAATTTGTAGCGTCCGACCTTTGCCAGATCGTATCTGCGCGGGTCGAAGAACATCGCCATGATAAGGCTCTCCGCGCTCTCCACGGCAAGCGGTTCGCCCGGACGGATCTTTTTATACAGCTCCAGCAGACCTTCCTGATAATTGGTCGACGTATCCTTGGCAAGCGTCGCCACGATCTTCGGCTCCTCGCCGAACAGCTCCAGGATCTCCGCATTGGTGCTGATGCCAAGCGCGCGCACCAATACAGTAATGGGAACCTTTCGCGTTCTGTCCACACGCACGTAGAAAATGTCATTGGAGTCTGTCTCGTATTCCAGCCATGCACCGCGGTTCGGAATCACTGTACAGGAAAACAGTCTTTTTCCGATCTTATCATGAGCGATTCCATAGTAGATACCTGGTGAACGAACGAGCTGGCTGACGATAACACGCTCTGCACCGTTGATGACAAAGGTGCCTGTCGCCGTCATCAAGGGCAGATCCCCCATAAAGATCTCATGCTCGTTAATCTCATCTGTCTCTTTGTTGTGAAGCCGTACCTTTACCTTCAGCGGCGCAGCGTAGGTTGCGTCTCTTTCCTTGCACTCTTCGATCGAATACTTCACGTCATCTTCACAAAGCTTGAAATCCACAAACTCCAGACTCAGCTTTTCACCGTAGTCGCGGATCGGCGAGATGTCATCGAAAACTTCCTTCAGCCCCTCGTCCAGAAACCACTGATAGGAGTCCTTCTGAACCTCGATGAGGTTCGGCATCTCCAATACCTCTTTCTGCCTGGAGTAGCTCATCCGGAAACTGTTGCCGTTTTTGATAGGACGTATCCTGTTTTTCTCCATTGACGTTTCACCCCTGTCTTTTTATATAAAAGCGTACACATTTTTCCCGGTTTTCTGCCAGAAATCACCAATTTAATTTTGGGCATAAATGCCCCTTGGGGTACACTCCTGCACAATAATGCAACCTATACTATAACACAAGCCAGAAAGGGTGTCAACAAAAAAATCCGGGAGATTTTAAAAAAAAATCCGGGAGATTTTAAAAAAAAATCCGGGAGATTTTAAAAAAAATCTGGGGATTTTAAAGCGCATAAAACGGCTGCATTTTTCTGCAGCCGCTCTTGCAAAGCACTTATATTATTTACAGATCCAGTTTCATATCGCCCGGTTTGATCCAGCCCCATTTGCGCATCGCTTCGGAAATAGCAAGCGTTACCAGCGCCGGAAGGATGATCTGGATCGCCAGAATCTTAATCAGAACGATTTCCGGCGCTTCCGTCGCCGTCATCACCTGCCAGGTCATGATCTGACCGACAAGACCGGCCGTTCCCATGCCGGAACCGGTTGCATTGCTCGTCATTTTCAGAAGCATTGTGCCGACCGGACCGAGAATCGCGCTCGATAAGATCGCCGGCAGCCAGATAATCGGCTTCCGTACAATGTTCGGCACCTGGAGCATGGAGGTACCAATGCCCTGCGCCAGCAGACCGCCTACTTTATTTTCGCGGTAGCTCGCCACGGCAAAGCCGACCATGTTGCAGCAGCAGCCGATGGTCGCCGCGCCTGCCGCCAGCCCGGAAAGGTTTAAGATAACGCCAAGCGCCGCCGAGCTGATTGGAAGCGTCAGGATCATGCCCATCAGAACAGATACCACAATGCCCATCAGAAACGGCTGCTGCTCGGTTCCCCAGTTGATCAGCGCGCCAAGGCTTGTCATGATCTGCGAGATGGTCGGTCCCACCAGCAGCCCGACCGCCGAGCCTGCTCCGATGCTGACAAGCGGCGTCACCAGAATGTCCACCTTTGTTTTTCCGGATACCAGATGCCCGGCCTCAATTGCTATGTACGCCCCGATAAAAGCGCCGAGCGGTTCGCCCGGACCCGAAAACTGCATCACGCCGTCCACAAGCACCTGCCCTGCCATCAGCTTTCCGGCAAATGCTCCTACCATTCCCGCCGTCGCCGCCGACAGGATTACCAGCGGGCTTTCCTTATATTTGCTCGCCACGCCAACACCGATGCCTGCGCCGGTAAGTGCCGCGGCAACCTTGCCGATCAGGAAAATCGTGTTTCCGATATCGCCGCCCACCAGCGTGCCGATCTGCTGAATGATCGTGCCGACGATCAGTGTCGCAAAAAGACCGTGTGCCATGCCGCTTAACCCATCAATGAACACACGGTTTAACCATTTTGTAAATACCTTCATAACTGCCTCCTCGTTGTATTGTCAAGTGTCTTGTCACCTGTATGTCACCTGGCAATCATACTACAACTCTCAGGCAAAATCAAGTAAATATCCTTTTTCTTTTAATCTTTTTTCCGCTTCGTCAAGAATCGCCTCATTTTCCGCCTCCAGTGTGTGAAAATGCGCGTCGTGCGTCAGCTCCTTCAGGGGCTTTGCCTCATTTGCAAAAATCTTCGTGATAAACTCATCCACGTCTCTGCGCGATGCGATCATCAGATCCGCAGTTATCTGCCCGTAGACATCATGCTCCACCACCACATCCAGCACGCGCGCTCCCGCGTCCACCATCGTATACAGCTCATCCCGCATCTGCGCGTCCGTATGCTTTACCGCCACGATCCGCTTGCATTTGCTTTTATGCTGCTGTCCGTAAATCAGATAGCCCTTGTTGGTGGATAAAATATTTTTGTCCGTTGCGCGCAGAAGCGCGATATCCTGCACGATCACCTGGCGGCTGACTCCGAACTGTTTCGCCAGTGAAGCACCGGAGACGGGTTCGATCCCCGTCTCCAGAAGCTTTATGATTTCTTTTCGTCTCTGTTCTCCGTCCATAATAAGCTAAATCCTTACCGCCGTCTCCAAAGCCACCTGCATCATATTGGTGAAGCCGTTCTGACGAGCCTCTGCATCCAGCTCCTCGCCGTTTACGATAGAATCAGAAACCGTGAAGATGCCGAGCGCTTTCACCCCCGCGCGCGCCGCGTTGCAGTACAGTGCAAAGCTCTCCATTTCGATGGAAAGGACGCCCATCTTTGCCCATTGCTTCCACTCCGGTGTCTCCGTGTAGAAATTATCCGAGGAAAGAATGTTGCCGACACGGTACGGATAGCCGAACTCCGCCGCCGCTTCCTGCGCTGTTTTTAAAAGCTCGTAATCCGCAATCGCGCACATGGTTCCCGGAAGCTGGTACTGATGCGCATAGTTGCTGTCCGTACATGCGCCCTGCGCCATGATGATCTCGCCAAGCTGAATGTCCTTTCCGATAGAGCCGCAGGAACCTACACGGATCAGGTTCTTCACCCCGTAAAAATGGATCAGCTCGTGGCTGTAGATGCCGATGGAGGCGCAGCCCATGCCTGTGCCCATCACAGACACCTTCTTTCCCTTATAGGTTCCTGTGTATCCAAACATATTTCGCACACTGTTAAACTGTACGATGTCCTCCAGGAACGTCTCCGCGATCACTTTCGCGCGCAGCGGATCGCCCGGAAGCAGGATCGTCTCGGCGATATCGCCCGGATTTGCAGCATTATGTGGTGTAGCCATTTTCAAATTCCCCCTTTTTCTTGTCTTATGATTACAGTTTAGCATAAAAAAAGAGCCGATGCAATGCACCGGCCCTTATCTTTTTTATACCTGTTTCTCTTATTTCAGAGTAACCTTTGCGCCTTCTGCTTCGAGCTTTGTCTTCAGCTCTTCTGCTTCTGCCTTGGAAGCTGCTTCCTTTACAACCTTCGGAGCGCCGTCTACAACTTCTTTTGCTTCCTTCAGACCAAGACCTGTTGCTTCACGAACAACCTTGATAACCTTAACCTTGTTCGGGCCAACCTCTGTCAGCTCTACGTCGAATTCTGTCTTTTCTTCCTCAGCTTCTGCCGGGCCTGCTGCTGCTACAACAACGCCTGCTGCTGCAGATACGCCAAACTCTTCCTCACAAGCTTTTACCAGTTCGTTCAGCTCTAATACGCTTAACTCTTTAATTGCCTCAATAAATTCAGCAGTTGTTAATTTTGCCATTTTTATTTTCCTCCATTTTTTATTTTAAATTGGTTTTACAGATAAGCCTCTCCGGACTTATGCTTCTGCTTCTTTTTCTGCAATCTGCTTAATAACACGAGCAAAGTTTGCAATCGGCGACTGCATACTGCCAAGCAGTCTTCCAAGCAGTACTTCTCTTGACGGAACGTCTGCCAGCGCCTGGATGCCCTTCTCGTCATAGTATCCGCCCTCAACAACACCTGCGATCAGCTTCAGAGACGGAACGGTCTTTGCATATTTTGCAACGATCCTGATCGGAGCGGTTGCGTCTGTCTTACAGATAGCAACAGCATTTGGTCCTTCCAGATGATTGGTAAGCGGTTCGCAATCTGTGCCCTTGAACGCAAAATTCATCATTGTGTTCTTGTACACTTTGTAAACAACGCCAGCTTCTCTCATCTCTTTACGAAGAGCGGTGTCCTGCTCTACATTGATTCCGCTGTAAGTAACCAGAACCACTGACTGCGCATCTTTGATGTGTTCACTGATCTCGGCTACGATCGGCTTCTTCTGTTCCACTTTTGCCATGAATGGTGCACCTCCTTATTCGTTTGTGTACCGCCAAAAAACCTCCCTGCATGACAGAGAGGTTCATAAATCATTTCTATCGAAATTCTTTACTCCTCGGCAGGCGTTTTAACCCTTATGCCTCACGGCACCTGCTGTCTTCGGCAGTCTTAGAGAGAATATCATAGATTTCCGGAAAAGTCAAGCACTTTTAAATATACATTACATACACACACAGAGAATGTCACAGAGGACTCAGTTTCTTCTGTATCCCGCCTCGTCCCGATATTCCGGATGTTCTTTAGCATACGGCTCTTTGTCCCCGCAGATGGCGTAGTCGCATTTGAAGCCGTTTGCACAGGTCGTCTTGCGCACCAGCCTTGCGTGGATCAGTTCCATGGCCGCATAATCCGGGTTGCAGAGTGCAGGCATGACCTCCAGCAGGCCGTGCTGTTTAGCGAACTCTGCCACAGGGCAGGAGGTAAATTCATAATAGATGGGTCTGTTCCCATCGTAAGGAGCAACGGACATCTGATAGTCGCCCCACTGGTCACACTTGCATTTTGAGCTTGCAAAAGCCTTATACATCAGCTTTTTAAACAGCGGCTTATTACAGTCCACGAACCTGGAGAGGATACGGAACGATGGTAAAAACAGTTCACCCTCCATCTTTTCTATTTCAGCAAGACTTGTCACATCTTTGCAGATCGTATAGTAGGCCATCAGCGCAATGCAGTCATAGGTACCGCCCACACCGTTATGAAAGTTTTTCCTGCCGCCGAGATCGGTACGCCAGTCGGAAAGGAAACTCACATATTGCCGCTGCACCTGTTCCCAGACAGATTCCCGCGCCTCTTCCGGATAGTGCAGGGCAATTTGGGATTGTATTTGCTTTTTACACGGTTTGGAATAGAGCACATGGCAAGTGCGGTCAAATTTCAATTCGTTGTCTTTCATAGCTTCTCCTTTTCCAGTGACCTCTGGTGCGCCGCCTATGAAAACTGTTCCGGATACTCTCCCGCCAGCGTACCCCGGCAATGGCAGCCGCAATTATGGGATTGCCGACAATGGTAATTCCCCGCTTCACAACCAAAGTAACGTTTACGCCTCTTTTCGCATACTCCCGGAAATCGCAGTTCAACCGCTCCATCAGCTCCACAGCACAGAGGTTCCAAAACAGATTGGGAGTTTCTACCAAATCAAGATCATGAGCAGCGAGCTGAACGCTCCTCCCGCCGCGAAAACCGGAATCATTGGGATGCACACCTTCACATGGAACCATTTCTGATGGTATTCCTTTTCCATGTGCTCTGTGCCGGGGAGACGGATCCGCTTCATATTGGCAAACAGCACCCAGTCCAGAAAAAAGGTGTCCCAGGCGAACAGGCAAAGGATATACACATAGGATAGCAGCAGCCCCTCCACAAAGTTTTTCGCTCCTGCCAGATGCAGCATCCACGCAAAGAGAAACATAAATGCGATCAGAGCGACAAGCTTCTTGATCTTCATCGCCCAGGTAAGCTTTTTCTTTGTCACTTCTTTATGCTGCGTCCGGTAATATACCTCCTGGATCTCCGGCGGATAGTCGCTGATAAAGGTCAGCGGACTAATACAGAGCAATCCAAACACGAAAAACCCGAACACCAGAAGCATTATGATAATTTCAATAAAAATAATGGCAGGATTCATGGGTAACCTTCCTTCTTTACTTTGAGCAGATTTCTCTGCACTTATATAGCAAAAATATGCCAGAGGTTAGTTGTAACTAATCCAAAATTATTATAGCACCAAAATTTAGCAATATCAATTTCTTTTTAAGTTTTGCGTGAAAATCAAACAAGACCGCTATCGCACCTGATAACGGTCTTGCTATTTTCCATATTTTATTTTTTCATCGTCGTCTATATTGTATTTAACCGAAGCTTTTTTCATCCTGCTATCTATGTATGATCGTTTTACGTGGCTGCCTTTATTTCTTTCACTTTTTATTTACCAGCGGCTGTTCTTCTTCCGATTTTTTCTGTTTTCTGATATTGTATAATCTTCTGCTTTATCTATCTTCTGTTTCAAACGCTGATAAATTTTTTCGGTTTCCGAATCTGTATTCAATATGAAAAACAGGTGCTTTATGATCTGTAATCCGTTTTTGTTCTTCGGTCAAGCTCGATATATTCGATTCTAATCGGTTCAGATATAAAGGTCGTTTCCGCAGGATACATCTGCTTTGCCACTATCATATTGAATATTAAATGAGACTGCTGTGTCCATTGGACTGACCTCCTTTCGCTTATTTAACAACTTTCAAATATTTTATTAAGCTTTCTCGTCACTTAACAGGTATTTGTTGTTGTTGAAGTTATAATACCACAGCCTCTTCTATTTGTCAACACTATTTTTGAATATTTTCGAAATAAATTTTTATTAGCTATTAAATTGTATAAATTTCTGTTAATTATTTTAATTTTTGTGTTTTAATCAACAATTAAAAAAGAGGCTGCCGCAGCAGCCCCCTTTTCATCATGATTCTCTTATTATTTTATTTGCGATAGCTATCTCTGCTCAGTACCAGATGCTTCGGAACACCGTTTACCATCAGCGGAGTAAGCTCGCCGAGGATCAGCGGACGCGCATACTCAACGTAGCCTTCCAGAACGTCGGTGCCGTCCTCAGAAATCCACTCATCCGGAACCGGACGCTCTACGTTTGCGATCTGATGGATGTCGTAGATGCCGTATCCTACCTGGTACGGGCTTCTCTCTTTCACATCAATGGTGATCATCATACCTGTCTGACCTTCGTCAGCCGCCTTGCATGCCAGATAACCAACGTTGAATGCCTCGTTGATATCGTTCAGGGAAGCAACGTGTGTTGCCGCTCTCTGCAGAGTGGAGAATTCAATCGCACGGGTCTTCAGACCGGTATCTGCCGCAACCTTGTTTGCCAGTGTTACCGCACAGCCGGAAAGCTGCTTGTGTCCGAATGCGTCTACAAAATCAGAGCCGCCGCCCAGCTCGCATACGAAACGTCCGTCAGCCAGCTTCACGCCCTCAGAAACAGCTACCACTACAGAGCTCTTCTTCACGGAGAGATCCTTGATTCTTGCAAGGAAATCGTCGTAGTCAAAGGTTCTTTCCGGCAGGTAGATCATATCCGGACCTTCGCAGTCCTCGTCTCTGGACAGCGCTGCCGCTGCTGTCAGCCAGCCTGCATGACGTCCCATGATCTCGCAGATCAGAACGGTCGGTTTTTCGATACCAAAGCTTGCGTTGTCGCGGATAACTTCCTTCAGAGAAGTTGCGATATATTTTGCTGCGGAGCCGTAGCCCGGGCAGTGATCCGTGATCGGAAGGTCGTTGTCGATGGTCTTCGGAACGCCCATGAATCTCTGTGTTTTGCCCTTCAGAGCTGCGTAATCAGACAGCATTTTGATGGTGTCCATAGAATCGTTTCCGCCAATGTAGAACAGGCACTCGATGTCATATTTTTCCAGGATCGCAAAAATCTTGTCATAGACTTCCTCGTTGCCCTCGATCTTCGGCAGCTTGTAACGGCAGGAGCCAAGGAATGCGGACGGCGTTCTCTTTAACAGCTCGATGTCCTTGTCCTCTTTAATGTACTCGCCCATGTCTACCAGATCTTCATTGAGGAAGCCCTGGATGCCGTGATGCATACCGTAAATCTTCTTTACGCCAAGCTCTCTTGCTTTGCTGACAACACCAGCGAGACTGGAGTTAATGACCGCTGTCGGTCCGCCGGACTGTCCTACTACAATATTACCTTTCATGAATGTTTCCTCCTAAAATGTTTTTATATTGAGCGCGCAGGCTGCTTAGGGCAGACTGGCGCACGCTACCATAAATTTTTCATCATTAAAACGTAAATTTATCCGCGAAGTATGCTTCCAGCTCGTCGATCTTCACGCGAACCTGCTCCATGGTGTCGCGGTCGCGGACGGTAACTGCCCCGTCTGTCTCGGATTCGAAATCGTAGGTCACGCAGAACGGCGTGCCGATTTCATCCTGGCGGCGGTAACGCTTTCCGATGTTTCCGCGGTCGTCAAACTCGCAGTTGTATTTCTTCGAGAGCTGCGCAAAAATCTTCTCCGCGCCCTCATTGAGCTTCTTGGAGAGCGGCAGCACGCCGATCTTCACCGGAGCGAGCACCGGATGGAAATGCAGCACGGTGCGCATATCCGGCTTTTCCTCCGTTCCGATGTTTTCCTCGTCATATGCGCTGCAAAGGAACGCAAGCACCATACGGTCCGCGCCCAGCGACGGCTCGATAACGTACGGCACATATTTCCAGTTTTTCTGATCGTCAAAGTACGTAAGATCCTGTCCGGATACATTCTGGTGCTGGGTAAGGTCGTAATCCGTGCGGTCTGCAATGCCCCAGAGCTCGCCCCAGCCGAACGGGAACAGGAATTCCACGTCGGTGGTCGCCTTGCTGTAGAAGCTCAGCTCCTCCTTCTCGTGATCACGGTAACGCACCTCGTCATCCTTCAGGCCGAGGTTGTGCAGCCAGTCGAGGCAGAACTGCTTCCAGTACGCAAACCACTCCAGGTCGGTATCCGGCTCGCAGAAAAACTCCAGCTCCATCTGCTCAAACTCTCTGGTACGGAAGGTAAAATTGCCCGGCGTGATCTCGTTGCGGAAGGATTTTCCGATCTGACCGATGCCGAACGGGATCTTCTTGCGGGAGGTACGCTGCACGTTCTTGAAGTTTACAAAAATACCCTGCGCCGTCTCCGGTCTTAAATAAACCGTATTTTTCGCATCCTCCGTTACGCCCTGGAAGGTCTTGAACATCAGATTAAACTGACGGATATCGGTAAAATTGTGCTTTCCGCAGGTCGGGCACGGAACATTGTGCTCATCAATGAAATTCTTCATCTGCTCCTGCGTCCAGGCATCCACGCTGCCCTCCAGCGCAATGCCTTTCTCTGCACAGAAATCTTCTATGATCTTATCAGCACGGAAACGCTCGTGGCACTCCTTGCAGTCCATCAGCGGATCAGAAAAACCGCCGAGATGTCCGGAAGCCACCCAGGTCTGCGGGTTCATCAGGATCGCGCAGTCCACACCGACATTGTACGGATTTTCCTGGATGAATTTCTGCCACCATGCGCGCTTTACGTTATTTTTCAGCTCCACGCCAAGGTTGCCGTAATCCCAGGTGTTCGCCAGACCGCCGTAGATCTCGCTGCCCGGATAGACAAAGCCTCTTGACTTTGCAAGCGCTACGATTTTTTCCATTGTCTTTTCCATAAATCATTCTCCTCATTCATATAAAATGTACGCCGTTTCGTTTTCCTCAATGACCGCCGTGGATTTGTCCGTCACCTTTACATTTTCACTGACGTATCTGATCGTCCCCGGCACCTCGACCAGCATTGCCTGCCGCAGCGCGACCGTCTGATAATTTTGGCCGGTCATGATAGCGGACCCCCACACCAGCGCCTCCTGCGCCTTCACTCCGTCGGTCACCTCCGCAAACTTTCCCTCAAAGGCATAGCCGGCCTGCACTGCTCCCTGGATGTCTCCGGCGTAAAAATCCAGATGATTGAATTCTGCGTAGTCCTTTGTGCTCGCGTATGTCATGCGAAGCTGCGCAATGCCTTCCTTTACACTGAGACTCTGTTTCTTTACCGCCTTCGTTCCGACAGCTTCGTTGTAGCTTTTGATCTCAGCGCCAAGCTCCTCCTCCATCTCCCCTTTGTCGTAGTAGCTCTGGCTGAAATCCTCGCGGACATACTCTGTAACGGCGCCCTTTTTGTCTATAGAAATGCCGCTGACTGCCGGTGAAAAGCTGCTGCAGCCCGTCAGGAACAGCCCCAGACACAGCACAAGACCTGTAACGCACCCCTTTTTCATTCATTTATCCTCCCAAAGTCATTCATAAATGATTATACTAACATTATCCCTCATTTTCAACTCTAAATCTGCAAACTTTCCAAAATCTCCAGCGTTTTGAATTTCCTGTCAACGTATGTTTTCCGAAAACGCTCCTGGATGCGCGAAAATTCATCGAGGACCCCGTCGGAAACCGTGAAGGTATACAGTTTTTCCACCGGCGTCGCGACGACATACTGCATCGTAAATATGGTGGATTCCAGCAGTTTTTCCGCGCGCGCCTCGCGCATACAGTCTGCGCAGACCACACCGTTTCCCGCATGACTGTATCCCGTCAGATGCTCCGTGCTCCCGCAGACCGTGCAGCAGAAAACCTCCGGGTATTCGCCGTTTATCACCATCGCCTTCAGCTCAAAGACGTACCGCACCAGCTTTTTCGGAAGATGCGGATTTTCCAGTGCGCGCAGGGAAGCGTACAGAAGCTTTAAAAGCTCCTTCTCATCATTGTTTTCCCGCGCATAATAATCCGCAAACTCCAGGAAATACATCCCGTAGTACGCCCCCTCGAAATCCATGGAAAGCTTCTCAAAATAATTACTGATCTGCGCCTGGTAGATGTTGTAGGAGCTGCGCCCCTCGTAGCACTCGAAAGTCCCGAAGGAAAACGGCTTTGCCGCCGCAAGCAGCGGGCTGTTCTGCCGCCGCGCCCCCTTGGCAAATCCGCTGATCTTTCCGCGCTCCTTCGTCAGAAGCACGATCCGCTTGTCATATTCCCCGATGGGAACGGCGGAGAGCACCATCCCTGTCAGTTCCAGTTTCTCACTCATCTTACGCCCGCTTTCAGATTTCCTTTTTATCGTAGCCGAAATTCTTGATCAGAAAATCGCTGTCCCGCCAGTCCTTTTTCACCTTCACCCAGAGCTTCAGGTTTACCTTCGTCTCCAGCATATTCTCAATGTCCACGCGGGCGGCGGAACCGATTTTTTTCAGCATTGCCCCGCCCTTTCCGATAATGATGCCCTTGTGTGAATCGCGCTCGCAGATGATCGTCGCGTCAATGTCAAACAGACCGCCATCCCCGCGCTCCGTCATGCGGTCGATCGCCACCGCAATGCCGTGTGGAATCTCCTCGTCTAGGCAGCGCAGCGCTTTCTCGCGTATCATTTCCGCGACGATCTGGCGCTGCGGCTGGTCAGTGATCGTGTCCTCGTCGTAAAACATCGGTCCATAGGGCAGGTACCGGAAGATCGCGTTGATAACCTCGTCCAGATTCTGTGCGCGCAGCGCGGACACCGCGATGATATCCGCAAAGTCATAGATTTTCCGGTAGGCGTCGATAAACTTCGCCACCTCTGTTTTCTGTACCGTATCTATTTTATTAATGATCAGCACCACCGGCGTCTTCGTCTTTTTAAGCTGCTGCACAATATGCTGCTCGCCCGCGCCGATAAAGGTAGACGGCTCCACCAGCCAGAGGATCACATCGACCTCGCTTAATGTGCGCTCAGCAACGTTCACCATATACTCGCCGAGCTTGTTTTTTGCCTTGTGGATGCCCGGCGTATCCAGAAACACGATCTGTCCCCGCTCGCAGGTGTAGACCGTCTGGATGCGGTTTCTCGTCGTCTGCGGCTTGCGCGAGGTGATCGCGATCTTCTGCCCGATCAGATGATTCATCAGCGTGGATTTGCCGACGTTCGGACGCCCGATGAGCGTCACGAACCCCGATTTTGTGCTTCCGGTATTTTTCAATTCGTTTAAATCAAGCTTCATTCACATTCTCCCTGTCCGATCAGCGGTTTTATCTCGCAGAACAGTTCTTTTTCTTCTTTGATCTTCTCTCCGTTTCCGATAACGCAGATATATTTTTCCTGCAGCGCCGCCTCAACAAGCGGAGCGAGCGCCCGGATACTGCCCGGCGTCGCGCTTAAAATCTCGTCGCGCTCACGCTGCAGATCCTGCTGCGTGACATTTCCAAGATATGCCGCCAGGGAGCGCGCCCCCTTTGCCTGCGGATTCAGCGGCGTGTCCACCTCGCTCATCGTTCCGATAATATATTTCGTCATATCGCGGTCGCTGACGCTGAAATTCTTTAAATAATCTGTGATGCCCTCGTATACCTGCAGCGTTCTGCCAAGGTTCGGATCGCGGTAGGACACGAAATACGTGTCTCCTGTGCGCCCGTAGCCGCTCATGCAGCCGTAAGCCCCGCCCTGCACGCGGATATTCACCCACAGATATTCATATGCCATGATCGTCTTTAAAATGCGCAGCGCGCCCGTGTAGGTATAGCCGGCTCTGCAGAAATTGCCTGCCGCCGCCACATACTGTATCTGCGACGAGGTCGCAAAGCCCTCGTTCTTCCTTCCAAGCGGCGCCGCCAGTCCGTGCGATCCTGCCGCGTCTCTGCTTCCCGGCACTGTATCCGTTTCCATTCCTGCATTTCCGGCTTCCTTAAGCTTCTTCTGCAGCAGACGGATGCGCTCCCGCACCTTATCCATAACCTCGGGTTCGGCAGTCACGCTCACCAGCAGGTTTTCTTTCCGGAACAGCTCCCGGATCAGATTCGTGAGGATGCACACCAGCCCGTCCTTCTTTTCGGCAAACTGCTCCTCCAGAAGCTCCACCGTTTTGTATAATGTGATGCCCGCCACGCGGTCATTGAACGCCGCCGTACCGGAGAAATAGGACATCGCGCGGTTTGCCGCCGTCTGGTGTCCGGCGGAGGTCAGGCGCATCTGCAGACGCGATTTCATGCGTGCGATGATCTCATAGAGGCGCTTCTCATCCGTCAGCTTCGATGTCAGCAGGATCTCTTCCATCATATCAAAGGCAAAATCCAGCTCAGAGTAGAGCACCTTCGCCTTTATCCCGAATTTCGCACAGTAGTTTCCCGGATGCGCCGCGTCAGCGAAGGCGTCCACCGACGGATAGATCCCGCCGGAATGAATGTCGATCTCGTTGCTGAGCTCGCGGTAGCTGTAATGCTCCGTGTCCACCATGCCAAGGATGCCCTTCAGAACGCCAAGGTATTCCACCTGTTCCTCCGGCACCTTTGCCGTATCAAACAAAAGATCAATGTAGGCGATGCCGTTGGTGTCGATCTCATGATGCACCAGCGGCGTACCATTCACCACTTCTTCCTTATTATAGATCGGCGCCGCCTTTTTTCCGATGTCCGAAAGCTTCAGCAGCGGAATTTTCTCCAGTTCCTCCTGCGTGGACGGCGTCTCCTGGAATGCGCGCAGCTTCTTTGTGCGCTCTACCAGCTCCGCGATCTGCTCTTCAGACAGGGAAGCCTTGTACTGCGCCAGTTTTTGGCGCACACGCTCATCCTCCTTCGCGGTAAGTCCCCGCTCCGGCACCATCACCAGGATGGATGCGTGCGTGTTATCGATGAGGAAGGTCTGTATCAGCTCCTCAAAATAGCGTCCCTCTGTCTGTTCCTTTAAGAAGCGGCAGACCTCAAGCTGCTTCAGATAATCAAACGGCGCATTGTCATCGTAGAGCCAGCTGTCGAAGGTGTCAAGACCGTACATCAGACCGCGCGGGAAATTGCCGTAATCCGCCTCGCGGAATTTAAATTCCAGATTGTTGATCGCCGCAAGCAGCGCTTTCTTCTCCAGTCCCTCCGCAGCCAGCTTCTGCAGCGTCTCACGGATGACCGTAAGAAATTTTTCCTTATCCTCTGCATTTGCAAACTTTGCCACTACGGAAAACACCGGCTGCAGGATGCCGCCGTCGTAGCCGCCTTCAATATCCTTGCCGATGCCCGCGTCGAGAAGCGCCTGCTTCAGCGGTGCGCCCGGCGCGGAGAGCAGCACGTATTCCAGCACTGCCATCGCATAGGAAAGGTTCACGTCGGAAGCCTCGCCCGCCACCACATTCCATGCCAGGTACGTATTGTCTGTTTCTTCCTCGGCACTGGAAACCGGGTATGCAAAGGTGTGCTCCGCCATTTTTTCAAACGGCTTCTGCAGCGGGATCGCCGAGTCGATCTCCATCGCATCGTATCTGCTCAGATATTCGCTGTCGAGCCAGGCAAGCCGCTCCTCCATATCCAGATCGCCGTAGAGATAGATATAGCAGTTCGACGGGTGATAGTACCGGCTGTGGAAGGAGAGAAAATCGGAGTATTTCAGCTCCGGAATCACCTTCGGATCGCCGCCCGACTCCACGCCGTAGGGCGTGTCCGGAAACAGCGAGTTCATGATCTCGCGATCCAGCATATCGTCCGGCGAGGAAAACGCGCCCTTCATCTCATTGTATACCACGCCGTTGTACGTCAGCTCGTCCTCCGGATTTTCCAGGATATAGCTCCAGCCCTCCTGGCGGAAGATTTCTTCCTTCTGATAAATGTTCGGGAACAACACCGCGTCCATATATACCTGCATCAGATTGCAAAAATCCTGCAGATTGCAGCTCGCAATCGGGTACACCGTCTTGTCCGAAAACGTCATTGCGTTTAAAAAGGTGTTCAGCGAACCCTTTGCCAGCTCCACGAACGGATCCTTTGACGGGAATTTCTCACTTCCGCAAAGCACGCTGTGCTCCAGAATATGCGCCACGCCCGTGCTGTCCGCGGGCGGCGTGCGGAAACCGATCCCAAATACTTTATTTTCATCATTATTTTCCAGAAGAAGAATGCGCGCGCCGCTCTTGCGGTGGCGCAGCAGCGTGCCGGTGGATTTCACATCGGCGATCTCTTCCGTTTTCACTACATCATATTGCGGTAAACTGCGAAACATCTGCAAACCTCCAAATTCCTTTTCTCTGTATCCTTCATGATGCCACGGATTTCTTCGTATCTCACACCTCCGAAATCCCGGCACCATCATTATATAATCATTGCCATTTTTTTGCAAGGGCGGCAAAATGCCCGGCGGAAATTTTCCGCCGGGCATAGATGATATCGTTTTATTCGATACCTGCTGTCTCAATGATAAATTTAACGCTGCCGTTTTCCGCCTCGCCGCCGAAGCTCTTGTAGCTTTCCCCGGCGTCCTTCATCTCTTCGAGACGGTCTAAGAACTCCTGCAGGTCGTCCTCCAGGGCTTCGGTGATCTTGTCAATGCCCTCTTCTTTAAATTCCTGCATACCATCCGCAAGCTCCTCCGCTCCGTCAAGCAGTTCTCCGGTACCCTCATCAAGCTGAACCCCCGCCTCGGCAAGCTTCGCCGTTCCGTCTTTCAGCTGCGTGCTGCCGTCTGCAAGCTGCACAATACCGTCTGCAAACTGTGCCGCTCCGGAGGTGAGCTGTGCGCCGCCGTCCGCAAGCTGTCCGATGCCGCTTCCAAGCGCTGCCGCCCCGGAGGAAAGCTGATGTCCGCCGTCTGCCAGCTGTCCGATGCCGCTGCTAAGCGTACCTGCCCCGGAAGAAAGCTGTGCGCTGCCATCTGCGAGCTGCGCGGCTCCCGCACTTACCTGCGCGGCTCCGCTCTTTAATTCCCTGCTCTTTCCGGTAAGCTGCGCCGCTCCTGCCTTCAGCTCGGCGCCTTTGTCTGTAATCTGTGTCGCTCCCGCTTTCAGCTCGGCGCCCTTTTTCGTAAGCTGCGCCGCTCCTGCTTTCAGCTCGGCGCCCTTTTTTGTAAGCTGCGTCGCTCCTGCTTTCAGTTCCGTTCCTTTGTCTGTAAGCTGCTCCGCTCCTGCGGTCAGAAGTACACTGCTCTGCGCAAGCTGCTGTCCGCCCGCAAGCAATGTGTTCGCATTTTCCGTAAGCTTCCTGCTTCCCTCCTGCAAAGCCTCATCGTTTGCCGTGAGCGCTGCTGCTCCATCTGCGAGCTGCTGCGTGGCTGCTGTAAGCTGCGCAATTGCTCCGCTGATATCGATTCCTTCCGCTCCCGAAACGTTGGAAAGCGCTGTTTTAATCTGCGCCAGCGCCTCCCTTGCCTGGCTCTGGTAAGCAATGTCTGTCTGAAGTTCTGCAATGCTGTCATTCAACTGTCCCACATAAGCATTGTAGGTATCCGCATAACCGCCAAGTGCCGGCGGCAGGCTGCCCGGCAGATTTCCCTGCACTCCCTGCAGCGTTCCCAGCACTGACTGATTGCCTGCGATAGACGCATCCAGAGCTGCGATACAGGTATCGATCGCCCCTGCTGCCGCCTGGAGATCTTCGCCCGGATTCTGCAGCGCTCCGCCAAGCTGCTCTGCGAGCGCCTGCACCTGCTCATTTAATGCGGCCGCTCCGCCTGCAAGCTGGTCCGCTCCGGCAATATAAGCGTCCGTTCCCTGTGCAAATTCCTTCGCGCCGTCCACATAGGTCTTTGTACCCGCGATCAATGTATTCGTTCCGTTCACATAACTGTTCATGCCCGAAATAAGTGTCGCTGTTCCATCCACGTAAGCTGACGCCCCGGAGGCAAGTGTTCCCGCTCCATCCACGTAAGCGGACACCCCGGAGGCAAGTGTGCCCGCGCCGTCCGCATAAGCGCCCGCACCGTCCGCCAGCGTCGCCGCGCCGTCCACGTAGGCGTCCGTGCCGCTCTTTAAGGAAGCCGCCCCGTCAGTATACTGTTTGATCCCCTGCTGCAGCGACCTGCTGCCCCCTGCAAGCTGACTGCTCCCGCTCTGCAGCGCATACACGCCGGAAACCAGCGCGCCCTTATTCGCGTCCATCTGGTCGATGCCGGCAACCAGGCTGTCAACGCCGGAAATCAGATCGCCCTTCTTACTGTTTAAGGTATCAATTCCGGCAACCAGTGTATTGATGCCGTCCACCAGGTCACCCTTTTTGTCGTTCAGCGTATGAATCCCATCCGCCAGCGTTCCCATATTCTCATCAATTTCATTCATGCCGTCGATCAGCTCCACGCAGGAATCCCGCAGCTCCTTCACGCCGTCCGCCAGCTCGCCGCTGCCGTCAGTAAGCTGATTCGCTGCGTCCTCCAGCTCTTTTACAGCATCCTCCAGATCGTCCAGATTTTTAATATCGTCCAGACCAAACTTTGCGAGATCCAGATTGGTCGCCGCCGTCATTGTCATAGACAGTTCGAAATCTGTAACGTCCGCTTCCATCTCAAAATAATCAGGGATCTCAATTTCCTCCAGATTCTCTTTCCCCTCCAGGTTCAGACTGTCGGCAACGCCCGGAAAGCCCATGCCGATGACCATTTCCTTTTCGCCGTCGGATACCAGGCGTCCATGCTCCACCGTCACATTCGAGAAATGTTCGGACGGAAGCACCATACCCGTCACCATCGCAAACGGTGTGTAAACCTCCCCGCTCTTTTCACGATTTACATAAGTAAAACGGATGCGCACATGACCGTCCTTTCCGGCAAGCTCCTCCGGTGAGATCTCCTTTCCATCCAGATAATAGGAAATCTGCACCTCCACCGGCAGCTCACGGTCGGTCGTTCCCTGGTAATAAATGTCCTTGCCGTCCGCATTCCAGACCACCTCGGAGCCGTTCTGCGAGAAGGTTTCCTCGCCTTTTACGTTCTCGATATCCTGCAGGTCGGTCACGTCGGTCAGCGTATCGGCGGCGTCCGTATTTTTCAGCCAGGCGCTGACGATCACCTCGTCCGGCGCGCCGGTCGCCGATGATTTCACGTAGACCGTTTCCTCTTTTTCCGCCGATGTACCCGCTGCATTTTCCGTTGCGGTTATGTTCACCTTTTCCGTCGTCTCTGTTTCCGCACTCTCCGCCGCATATACTCCGGCGGCGGTCTGTCCCGCCAGCATCATGCCCGCCATCGCAGCAGCGATCGATTTTGTCAGTTTACGGTTTCTGTTCATATTATTTTGCCCCCTTAAAGCCCTTGCTTGTTTTGCAGATTACTTTGTCGAATATCATAAACATCGCCGGCAGCATGCAAAGCACGACCACCATGCTGATCAGTGCGCCGCGCGCCATCAGCGAACAGAGCGAACTGATCATGTCGATGTTGGAGTACATGCCAACGCCGAACGTCGCCGCAAAGAAGCTGATCGCGCTGACGATAATGGATTTCATGCTGGACCGGTGTGCGATCCGGATCGCCTCTTTTTTGCCAAGCCCGCCGCTGCGCTCCTTCTCATAACGGCTCGTCATCAGGATCGCGTAGTCGACGGTCGCACCCAGCTGGATGGTTCCGATCACGATGGACGCGATAAACGGAAGCTGTGTCCCCGTCAGATACGGGATACCAAGGTTGATGAATATCGCAAATTCGATCACCGCCACCAGCAGGACCGGCAGAAACAGCGACCGGAACACCACGCAGATGATCACAAACACCGCCAGTATGGATATTGCGCTGACAACCTTGAAATCCTGATCGGTAATGGTGATCAGATCCTTCGTGCAGGGCGCCTCCCCGACCAGCATCCCGTTCGGATCGTACTTTTTCAGGATCGTGTTCAGCTCCTCGATCTGCGCGTTCACCTCATCCGTGGCAACCTTATATTCGTTGTTTACCAGCATCAGCTCGTAATTTTCATTCTCCAGGATTTCCTTAATAGAATCCGGGATCATGCTTTCTGGGATACGGCTGCCGACCAGCGTTTCCAGACCGAGCACGCCCTTTACGCCGTCCACCTGCTCCATCTCCTCCATCATCTCATGCACCTGCTTCGACGGCAGGCTGCTGTCAATAAGGAGCATGTGCAGTGCACCCATCTCAAATTTCTCCTGCAGCTTATTGTTCGCCTGGATGCTCGGAAGCTCCTCCGGCAGCGAGGCATCCAGATTGTAATATACCGGCGTGTGGTTCTGGCAGTATGCCGCCGGAAGGATCAGCACGGCGAGCAGCACTGCAAAAACGCGGTAATACCGGATAATAAAATCCGAGAGCTTCGGCAGCTCGGGCAGAAATGCGCGATGCTTTGTTTTTTCCAGCACTTTGTCAAAAATCATGATCATGGACGGAAGCACCGTGACGCAGCAAAGCACGCCGATCACAACGCCCTTTGCCATGACGATTCCCAGATCAAGACCGAGCGTAAAGCTCATAAAGCACAGTGCGATAAAACCTGCCACCGTCGTCAGCGAGCTGCCCGCCACCGATTTGAAGGTCTTTTCGATCGCGTGCGCCATCGCCTCTTTGCGGTCCTCAAACACGCCGAGCTGCTCCTGGTAGCTGTGCCAGAGGAAGATGGAATAATCCATCGTCACGCCGAGCTGCAGCACCGCTGTCAGCGCTTTGGTGATATAGGAGATCTCTCCCAGGAAAATGTTGCTGCCAAGGTTGTATACGATCGCCATTCCGATCCCAAGCAGGAAAACCACCGGAATGAAAAAGGAGTCCATCGTTACCGCCAGCACGATCGCCGAGAGCAGCACGGCAATGACAACATAGATCACAACCTCGCTGTCCGACAGATCCTTGGTATCCGTGACGATCGCCGACATTCCGCTTAAAAAGCACTGCTTTCCGGCAATGCTGCGGATCTCGCGGATCGCCTCCATGGTCTCGTCCGCCGAAGTCGTCGTATCAAAAATAAGAAACATCATGGTGGTGTCGTCTTTGTTAAAAATCTCCAGCACCTTATCCGGCAGCATTTCCATCGGAATGCTCAGATCGAGGATGCTGTCATACCATACCACCTTCTCTACGTGGTCTACCTGCTCCAGCTTCTTTTTCAGCTCCGCGACGTCCTTATTTTCCATGCCCTCGCACAGAAACATGGAGTAAGCGCCCGTCCCGAACTGCTCCGCCAGAATATCCTGTCCCTGCATGGTTTCGATACTGTCCGGCAGATAATATAGGATATCGTAATTAATCCTGGTATTGATATAACCGATCGCCGAAGGTATCAAAAGCAGCAGGCTGAGAACGAAAATCGGAACACGATACTTCACGATCTTCTCTCCCATCTTCAACATACTATCTACTTCCTTCCCTCTTTGCTGTAAAAGTCCGGTCACCAGGCAAGAGCACGCCATGAGACCGTTCCCACATGATCGCGGACTTTCTGTTCGTTAATATGCCAGACACCCGGCGTTTTTTCTATGGGCAGAAAAAAATCCATGCACAGTTTTTGTGCATGGACAAAGATTTGTCTAAAGGACCTACGCTTCCTGCGCCGCCCTCGCGAGCATCCGGGCGATGCTGCCCTCCTGCAGATACCCGATGCGCCTGATAAATTCCTCCGGCTCCAGCTTCATACCATCGTCAAGCCATTCCAGCACGATGCCGACCAGCGCGCATTTGTAGAAATCCGCGATCATCACGATATCATCCGCAGGCGCCTTTATGCGCTCCGCCTGTGCGCGCACATAGGACAGCATAATATCGCCCGCCACCTGGTACAAAAAATGCTCAAGCTGGCGGCGGTCGATGGAATTATAAATGTGGTAGATCTCCTTGCGGTTTTCCAGCGCATACAGTGTGCAGCGCAGAAAGCTCTCCTGCCAGTCATTTTGGGCGATGCCCTCCGCGAGCACCTCCGCCGCCCGCTTCTCAAACACCCTGTGGAGCAGGTCAAAAATATCCTCATAGTGATAGTAGAAGGTGTTGCGGTTGATCCCGCAGTCCTCCACAATATCCTTTACCGTAATTTTATCGAAAGGAACTTCCTTCAAAAGTTTAACGAACGATTTTTCTATCGCTTTTTCCGTAAGCTGTGACATCCTTACCTCCCATACCTCGCTTTTTCTGTCGTTATTCTATCACAGCCTGCGCCGCTCCGCCAGATATTTTTGCCCCTTACTTTTTCCACAGCTCCTCTGCCTTCGGCGTCCAGTTTTCGGCATATTCCCGGCATTTTTCACAGAGATGCGAAGCGCTCTCCGGGGACATCATATCCGTGGAATGTGCGCCTGTCCGTTCCACCATCTCCTGCAGGATCTGCGGGTTTTCCAGCATCGGACACGGACGCAGATGATTTTCGTTAAAGGGCTGCCCTTCGTGATAAGCCATGAAGATCGGCGACTGCAGGATCTCCAGCAGCGTCTGCTGACGGACATTTGCGTTGGAATAATGGATAAATACGCACGGATCGGCGTCACCGTTGGCATTAATGTGGAAGTAACGGCGTCCGCCGGCGATGCATCCGCCCACGTACTCCCCGTCATTCTGGAAATCCATCGCAAAAATCGGCTTCGTAGAGCGCACCTCGCGGATTTTATGATACATATATTCCCGCTGCTCCGGCGTTGGCAGCAGCTCCTTTACCGCATCATTTCCAACCGGCATATAATGAAAATACCACACAAACTTTGCGCCCCAGGCGATCATCTGATCTATGTAGCTGTCGCTGCTGATGGAATCCAGATTCTGGCTGGTGTAACAGCAGCTGATACCGAACGGAAGCTTTTTCCGTTTCAGAATTTCCATCGCCCGCACGACCCTGCCGAAGGTTCCGTTTCCGCGGCGCCCGTCGGTCGCCTCCTCAAAGCCCTCCACACTGATCGCCGGAATGAGATTCTTCACCTCCAGCATCTTGTCCGCAAACTCCTCGTCGATCAGCGTCGCATTCGTGAACGCCAGGAACTGGCAATCATGATGCTTCCGACAGAGTGCGATCAGATCGTACTTTCGCATCAGCGGCTCTCCGCCGGTGTAAATATACATATAAATGCCCAGCTCCTTGCCCTGGCAGATAATGGAGTCGATCTCATCAAAGCTTAAATTCAGCCGGTTGCCATACTCCGCTGCCCAGCAGCCGGTGCAGTGCAGATTACACGCCGAGGTCGGATCAAGCAGGATCGCCCACGGAATATTGCAGTTGTAGCGTCTGCGCAGACGCTCCTGCTGCGGCCAGCCGATCAGATTTGCATTCAGAATAAAATTTTCAAAGGTTGCTTTCAGGACCTCCTCGTCGATGTCCGTCCAGAGACTTTTCAGAAGCTGATACATGTTATTTTCAGGATCCTCGATCACCTGGCGGAACGCCCTTCGCTGCGGCTCATAGCTGTCTGGTCCCTCCCCGGCGAATCGGTCCACCCAATCCATCAGCTTTGTGAAATTCGTATCCGGATCTTTTCCGATATAATCAAATGCCTTCTTCAGTCCAAAACGCACAGCTTTGTTTGATGCATCCATGATAATTCCCTCCTGTGTAAGACAGTATTTTTGCCCTCCCGCCCCAAGAATAGCGGAGAAGCATTCTGTCTTTATCTTAGAGAGAACATTTTTTTACATCAATAGACAAACTCCGCACAGTGTACGATTTTTGTACATCCATGCGGAGTCTGTCTGACGACCAAAACGCCTGCAAAGCAACAAAACCGCATATTTTTTCATCCGCGGCCTTCTGCGGTTCTGTCGTTAAAGTATTTTTACAATTTTGCTGCGAAATCCGCCAGCGCCTCGGAAATTTTGATCTGCTGCGGACAGACTGCCTCGCAGCTTCTGCATCCAAGACACGCATCCGGCTGCTTTTCCTTCGGAACCGCCATCAGCGCCATCGGCGCAAGAAATCCGCCTCCCGTGAAGGAATGCTCGTTGTAAAGCTTCAGCAGCATTGGAATATCCAGCCCCTGCGGACAGTGCGATGTGCAATAATGACATGCCGTACACGGCACGCCGCCTGTCATCTGTCCGGCAATCTCCATGAGCGTTTTCATTTTCTTCTCTGTAAGGGGCTTGTCGGCGCCAAAGGTTCGGATGTTATCCTTTAACTGCTCCGCGTTTGACATTCCGGAAAGCACCATCGTCACCTCCGGCAGTGTCTGCAGGAAGCGGAACGCCCACGCCGGGATCCCCTCCTCCGGGCGAAGTGCATGCAGCTTTGCTTCGTTTTCATCCGAAAGCTTTGCCAGCTTTCCGCCGCGAAGCGGCTCCATCACCCACACCGGCAGATGATATTCCTTCAGAAGCTCTACCTTTTCTTTCGCGTTCTGGAATGACCAGTCGATATAGTTTAACTGAATCTGACAAAATTCCATGTGCTCTCCATAAGCTTCCAGGAAGCGCTTCATCACATCGCAGGAGCCATGCGCGGAAAAGCCCAAGTGCTTAATGCGCCCGTTTCCCTTCTGCTTCAGCAGATATTCAAAAATACCGTATTTCGGATCAAGGTAAGCGTCGATATTCATCTCGCACACGTTATGGAAGAGATAGAAATCAAAATACTCCACACCGCATTTTTCGAGCTGTTTTTCAAAGATCTCTTCTACCTTATCCATGTTTGACAGGTCGTAGCCCGGAAACTTTGTGGCAAGGTAAAAGCTCTCACGCGGATACCTGCCAAGCGCTCTTCCCATAACAAGCTCGGAATTTCCGTTGTGGTATCCCCACGCGGTGTCGTAATAATTTACGCCATGCTCCATAGCATGCGCGACCATCTCATTTACCGCCGCCTCGTCGATCACGCTGTCGTTGCCATCGACCACCGGGAGACGCATCGCTCCCATACCAAGCGCTGATAATTTTAAATCCTGAAACTCTCTGTAAATCATCACAAATCCTCCTTTTTATTTGCCGTCGGACATCCTCCCGTCCGTTCCATACGCCGCTGCTTCTTCACCGGCCTGCATAACCGACATTTTCGCAGTTCTCTCCAGATATGTCTGCCAGCGTTTAGTCCCAATGCAGCACACCGGTTTTCACAGCCTCCTCGTAGCGCGAGATCTTGTAATCCAGGCGCTCCATCGCCGCCTCTATCGACTGCAGCTGCCCTGCAAGCTGCACGCGCTGTTCCTTTAAAAGCTGACAGCGATCTGCCAGGGTTTTATCTCCCTGCTGCGCCAACCGCACATACTCCGCGATCGCCTCTACCTGCACACCCGCACTGCGCATACATTTGGCAAGCTCCACCCAACCGCAGTCCTCATCTGTATAGTCCCGCAGCCCGCCCAAAGTGCGGTGAACCGGCGGGATCATGCCCGCCTTTTCATAATAGCGCAGCGTATCCTGCGACAGCCCGTATTTCTGGCTTACCTCTGAAATCGTCATGTGTCCACCTGCTTTCCACAGGCAGCAGCTTTGCTTTCTGCCTGTTTATACTGGGTTTTCTGCAGTATAGCATCTGGAGTTTGCTCCAGGTCAAGAAGTTTTTGTAATTTAGCAGATAAATTGTTACGATAAACTTACTGCCAATACTTTGCCATATACCTTTCCGCCGATTCCTCCGGAATCTGAAACTGGCTGATGATGCTGTTCCGCGTATCGTTTCGGGATATGCTGAATTTACGGCAGGTTTCTATCAATGCACGGATGCCCTCTGTAATTCCCAGCTTCCTTCCCTGCTCCATTCCAAGCTGTTTGCCTTGCTCTATTCCTTGCTCTATTCCCAATTGTTTTCCTTCTTCCACGCCCGATTTGTAATGGTCCTCAAATGCTTTACACACCTTCGCTTTCTCTCCCTTCTTTTTTAATTCGTCGTAATATTCCAGATGATCCGTCAGGTCAAAGATTACCCGGTTGGTATCCCCCATCATCTATGTTTTTTGTTGCACATAAATTATAATATGAGATCGTTTATTGTGCAAGTTGATTTTGTAGGAATTTTACGATTACCGGACTGATACCGCCTTTTTGCAGGCCAGCTTCCGGAAATTACCAACCCGGCAGCAACAAAAACAGGGAGGGAAATCCATTCTTCGGATCTCTCTCCCTGCACAATTATCGTTACTGTTCACTCCGTTCACAGTAACCAATTATCTTCTGTATACCAGCCGCATCGGATGGTCTTGCCTTATGCCAGCCACATCAGACAGCCTTTCCTCATGCCAGCTGCATCTGATAATCTTTCCCTTACTCTGCTTTTTCGAAAATGTAAGCGTACTCCCACTCTGCGTCAGCATCCTTCTCGATGTGATCCTCAGAGTAGCCAACGATGAGCTGTCCGTCTGCGTTCAGGCCGATTACATCGAAAAGCTCCATGTCGTCGATTTCAACGCCTGTGATTACGTCGAAGAAAACGCCCTCGTCGTCGTCACGGATTTTGAATTTATCTGCACCACTGAAATTGCACTCGCCTTCGCCGACAACATCTACGGTTGTCCAGTTCTCCCAGCTTCCGGAGCACTTGTAATCGTCTACATCGATGTCGTCATGAGAGAAGGACATGGTTCCCTTGAGGTTGATCGCGTCTGCATGGATGTAAGCAGCCTCGTCTACCAGCTTGTTTGCATCAATGCTCAGCTCAAGCTCCAGTGTGCAGGCATCCTCAGCCACATCAATAACGCCGTCGTCTGCGGTGTACGCATTTACCAGCGTCCAGGTACCCTCGTAATCCTCCGGAGCTGCTTCATAATTCAGCTCCATATTTACGTCTGCTGCAGATACGGTTGCCGGAACCATCATCATTGCCATCAGCGCTACAACAAATCTCTTTTTCATGATAAATCATTCTCCTTTCACCGAAGGGGAAAGCCCCGACAGGACACCCCTTAATATTGTTATTTTATATAGAATAGAATACCACACTTTTGCACAAAAAAGAAGCACCCAAAAAAACAGATATCCGCCTTTTTCTGTCGTGAATGTGTATTTGTGTCGTGAATAAGCATATTTCGTCGTAATTTATCTTCGTTTTTGTGTAATCTGTCTTTTCCGGCGCAAAATCACCCGCCCGTTCAGCTGCAATCCAGCAGAACATTTGCATACGTTTTATTGCAATGCAGACGAGCCTTTGGATCAGAAGCCGCACAAGCAGATAATTTTAAAATACAGCGGAGGTATCCGCAAGATACGGATACCTCCATTTTGAATTGCAAAGCTGCTGAATGTGACGTTACGCCGCCTCTGTTTCTGTTTCAGCCGCCTCGGTTACTGCTTCTGTCTCTGCAGCTTCTTCTGCTGCATCCTCTGCAGCCGCTTCTGCGGAATCATAGCTCAGACCATACCATGCGCTGTACAGGTTGCCGTCTGCATCCTGGTATGCAAAGCTGCCGGACGGAGACTGTGCAAGCACATCCTCTGCGATATACTGGTCTTTGTCATAACCCGGAACATCGTTCGGGGATACACAGATTTCATAGGTCTCGCCGTTTTCTGCGGTCACTTCGTTTACTGCGATCACTTCGTTGCAGGAAACCATCGTTACCGGAAGCTTACCGGTCGGGTTGTAAGCGCCTGTGAGCACATCCATACGTGCGGAAACCGGAGTCTTGAAGGAACCGATCAGACCGTCGCAGTACGGCTCAAGGTTTGTAAGGATCCACTGGCTGCTGATGTCGATGGAAGCGATTACGATACCGCCGTTTGCATGTACCGCGTCTGCAATTCCCGGAATATCCTCTACATCCATCAGAGTGGTAGCTTCTACTGTCTCGCCTGTCTTGGACGCATCTGTCGGATGATTTACTTCGTCAACCTCCAGCTCGTCCACAAGGTCGATAACGTTCATGAAGGTGTTGCTGTTGGAAACGCCGCCCGGAACTACATCCAGGAATGCGATGTCCGCTTCCTCTGCGCTGCCTGCGATGGTGTAACCAGCCTCTTCAAATGCTGCCGTCCAGCTTTCCAGAGCTGCTTCATCCTCGCCTGCGTTGGTGAAGGATGCAACGTAAACGCTCTTGGAGGTATCTGCCAGCGGAAGTACGTTCTCATGGTTCTTCATCAGAACAACGGATTTCTGGCTCAGCTCGGTACCGATTGCTTCAATATCTGCTGCCAGACCATCCAGGGTTGCCTTGCTCTCTTCCACATCCTTATACGGATTCTCAAACTGTCCCATTTCGAAAACAGTTGCCAGCGTATTGCCGTTTGCACGGTCAAGCGCTTCCTGCTCGATGAGCCCCTGGTCATATGCTTCGTAGAAAGCATCCCAGTTAATGCCGCTGAACCAGTCGCCGATTACATCAGAACCTGCGTTGATGATTGCCGCGATACGCTCCGGAACGGTCAGATCCTCCGCACCGAACTGCATACCCATCTCCACGATACCGGAATCGGTATTGATAAAGCCGTCAAAGCCCATCGTATCCTTCAGCAATGTGCCAAGGATGGTGGTGTTGTACGCATTTGCAAGCTGTTCCGGGTCAAGCTCCACGCCCTGGTAGCTCTGAGCCACGCTGCCGTAGGTGCCTTCGTCCGCCGGACGGCTGTAACCCGGCATAATGCCTGCAACGCCTGCGTCGATTGCTGCTGCAAAGCCCGGAAGCTGATATTTCTCCAGAGAACCCTCAGTCTGGTATACACGCCACTCACCGATCTTATTGTGGGACTCGTAGCCGTTGTAAGCTGCGCCGTCACCCGGGAAGTGCTTCATGATCAGAGCGACATCGCCGTCCTGCGCGCCGTCTGTTCCCGTCTGATAACCGGATACCAGTGCGGAAGCGATGCCCGCCGTTACTTCCGGAACCTCAGAATAAGTACCGTTGTTGCGGTTCCAGCGCGGGTCTGTGATAAGGTCGATCTGCGGACCGTACATACGGCTGATGCCCTTTGCATCCCATACCTGTCTGTCGATATCTGCCCAGCGCTCGATCAGGCTGTAGTCTCCGCCTGCTGCAACATCGCCCATAACAGCGGCTGCATAGCCCTGGGTACCCGGAGCCTCATAAATTGCCTGCGGGTTGGAAATGATGGTAAACGGCACAGTCGGCTCGCTCTTGGCAACTGCCGCATACTCTGCCGTCATGTTTACTGCGTTTGTCCACAGTGCGCCGGTCTCTGCATCCGTTGTCACACGAAGTACGCCGGAACGGCTCTCAAAGGTAAGCATCTCGCCGGTGCTGTTCGGACGTGCTTCCGCACCCATGCCTGCCGCTGCTCCTGCAGCTTTCGAAGCAAAATCTCCTTCTTCGCCCTCTTCCTCTTCTTCTGCAAGTACCATATGCAGCGCATCCGGAGTTACCGTCATAAGCTGGCTGAAAATCACATTGCCTTCCTCATCGTAAACTTCTTCCGCTGATTTTGCGGTCGGGCTGCACATAAGCTGATTTACCAGCAATCCTACGCGCTGCTCTCTGTTCAGCTTTGTGAGAAGGTCCGCCACACGCTCGTCTGTGGAAAGACGCCAGTCCTCAAATGCATCCAGCTCCTGGTCGTTGTCGCTGTCTTTGAAGTAAAGACCGTCCTGCTGGATCACGCCAACAAGCGTAACGCCGATGGTCGGTCCGTCCGCGTTCTCATAGAACACCGGGGCAAGATACTCCGTCGGTCCCTGCTGCTCTGCGTCGATGCTGTACGGCGCTGCAATGTACTCTGCTCCGCCTTCTTCTGCAAAAGCAGTTGCCGTCAGAGACGCTGCCATCGCGGTAGCGGTCATCACGCTGACAGCCTTTTTCATAGTTTTCTTCATACAATTATCCTCCTTTTGATATGAAGTTTTGTAAAATTAAACCAATACGCACGGTCATTGGTTCATTTTCCCTAGCATATCACACTTTTGCACAAAAAAGAAGTGCCCGCAAAATACGGACACCCCCATTTTTCCGACGCAAGCGCTATTTTTTGCCGCAAATAGCACTGTTTTTACCGCGAGTCGGATTCATTTTTGTGTAATATGTCTTTTTCAGCGCAGACTCCCGCCCTGTCATTTTGGTCAGTTTTTACTCTGCCGCATCGTAGCTCAGACCATAGTTCAGAGCATATACGTTGCCGTCCGCATCCTGGTAAGCATAGCTGCCGGACGGGGACTGTGCAAGCACGTCCTCTGCGATGTACTGGTCCTTGTCGTAACCCGGAACATCGTTCGGGGATACGCAAACCGGATAAGTCGTGCCGTCGATATCCGTATCGTTTACTGCGATCACCGCATCACAGGATACCATCGTTACCGGAAGCTTACCGGTCGGATTGTAAGCGCCGGTCAGAACATCCATGCGTCCCTCTACCGATGTGGAGAAGGAACCGAGCAGAGCGTCACAGTACGGCTCCAGATTCGTCAGAATCCACGGATTAGAGATGTTTACAGATGCCGCCACGATACCGCCGTTTGCATGTACCGCATCTGCGATTTCCGCAATATCATCCACGTCAGACAGCGTTGTAACATCAACTGTCTCGCCGGTCTTTTCTGTCTGGTCTTCCGTGCTCACCTGGTCAACCTCCAGACCGTCTGCCAGGTCCAGAACTGCCATGTACTCCGCGCTCATGGAAACGCCGCCCGGAACCACATCCAGGAATGCGATGTCCGCTTCTTCTGCACTTTCAACAAGCGTGTAGCCGGCGCCTTCAAAGGCAGCCGTCCAGTTTTCCAGAGCCGTCTCATCCTCTCCGTTTGCCGTAAAGGATGCAACATAAACCTTCTTGGAGGTATCGGAAAGCGGCAGTGCGTTCTCATGGTTCTTCATCAGAACAACCGATTTCTGGTTTATTTCTGTCTTCATAGCGGAAATTTCGTCCGCCTTCTCTTCACCGAGCGCCTTGCTCTCTGCCGCATCGCGGTACGGGTTGTCAAACATACCCATATCGAAATAGGATACCATACGGTTTGTGGTTGCGCGTGTAAATGCTTCCTCTGTCACCAGACCGGATGTCACCGCTTCCGTAACAGACGTCAGATCCATCGTTGCGCTGAAGCCGTCGCCGACAACGTCGCAGCCCGCGTTGATAACAGCCGCATAGCGCTCCGCCTCAGTCATATCCTCTGCGCCCCAGAACTGGTTTGTAATAATGTTGGAATCGGAGTTAATAAAGCCGTCAAAGCCCATCGTATCCTTCAGCAGCGTCTGAAGCATCGTGGTATTGTATGCACTTCCGATTTCCTCCGGAGTGATCTCAACGCCCTTATAGCTCTGTGCTGCGCTGCGTCCGTCAGTAGCCGGACGGCTGTAGCTCGGCATGATACCTGCAACACCTGCGTCTACTGCAGCCTGGAAGCCAACGAGCTGATATTTCTCCAGGGAGCCCTCGGTAGCGTAAATGCGCCACTGTCCCATGCCATAGTGCGATTCAAATCCATTTTCCGCAGCGCCATCGCCCGGAAAATGCTTCATGATCAGACCAACATCGCCGTCCTGCGCGCCGTCTGTACCGTGCTGATAGCCGACAACCAACGCATTTGCGATACCGGACATTACTTCCGGATCCTCGGTATAGGTCGTCTCGTTACGGCTCCAGCGCGGATCCGTAATCAGGTCGATCTGCGGACCATACATCTGACGGATACCCTTTGCATCCCAGATTTCTGCATCCAGCTCCGCAAACTTCTGAATCAGATCATAATTTCCATCGCCGATCGCAGCCGCCGCAAAGCCCTGTGTTGCCGGATATCCGGTGAGCATCGGATTGGAGATCAGCATAAACGGAATATTTACTTCGCCCTTTGATACCGCCGTAAATTCGGCCAGCTGGTTCAGCGCGTTGTTAAAGAGTGCGCCTGTCTCCGTATCGTTATCCTTACGGAGAACACCGGAGCGTACCTCTGCCACCGTCACATTTGAATAATCAAAGGCGGAGCCGAGCGCCGCCATCGGGTCTGCTTCGCCCTCTTCCTCTGCGTTTTCATCCTCCTCCACCGGAAGCATCACGAGCTGGCTGAGGATAACATTCCCCTCCTCGTCATACACCTCGTCCGCCGTTGTCGCAGACGGGCTGGTTACCAGCGCATTTTTCAGAAGCGCGATACGCTGCTCCTGCGTCATCTTTCCAATCAGGTCCGCCGCACGCTCCTCCGAGCCAAGACGCCAGTCCTCAAATACATCCAGCTCCTGATCGTTATCGCTGTCTTTAAAATACAGACCGTCCTGCTGGATCACGCCAACAAGCGTCACGCCGATGGTCGGGCCGTCTGCATTCTCGTAGAATACCGGCGCCAAGTACTCAGTCGGGCACTCGACGCCCTCCTCCACCGTGTACGGCGCTGCAATGTACTCTGATGCGCTCTCTTCCGCGAAAGCCGTCGCCGTCAGAGATGCAGCCATCGCTGTTGCGGTCATCACGCTGACAGCTTTTTTCATGGTTCTCTTCATACACTTATCCTCCTTTTACCAATACTCACACGATTGGTTTATTTTTTCAATCATAGCATAATTTTGCACAAAAAAGAAGAGCACCCATTTTTCGGCACTCTTCTGATTTTCGACGCAAACCGATTTTATTTTCGCAAATTCACGATTTTCATCCGCAAATATTTTTTATTTTTGTGTACTATGCAATATCCGACGCAGACGCCTGCCCCGGTCTTTTTCATTTCCCGTTTTCCATTGACGAAACTATATTTTGTATTTATACTATAAGGTATACCATTATGGGAAGGTCAAGTATAAAATGGAAAAAACAGATAATTTATTTACGATCGGTGAATTCTCCCAGTTGACGGGCGTCAATGCCAAATCGCTGCGCTACTATGAGAAGATCGGCGTCCTGTCCCCTGTCTGGATCGATCCGGATAATTCCTACCGCTATTACACGCTCGCACAGGGCAGTCTGGTCCGCTCTATCCAACATTATGTGGAGGCTGGTGTTCCGCTTGAGCTTCTGCACAACTATATCGATCCGGCCACCCAGAGGATCCAGTTCCGTGAACAGATTGCCTACGGCATAGAGGCGGTGAAACAGAAAATAGAAAAGCTGGAACAGTTTCTTGAAAAATCAGAAATGCTCCAGCAAAAAATGTCCCGCTGCGAACGGCTCAGAAAAAGCAGCCTCCCCGTCTCTGAAGTTCTGCCCGAAAAGCACTATCTGCTGACACCGGCAGGCGACCGCATAACATATCGAAAATATGGAACGCTTTCAAAACGTTTCCTGCTGGATATCAAGCGTGAAGGACTAACAGCAGGCACTGAGATCGGTATCCTTTCCCGTCGTTCGGGCAACAGCTACCAAAATTATATTTTCGCAGATATTCAGCCGGAGGAGCGGGATATCAGAAACGATCGCCGCTATCTTCATCTGCCTAGGCAGCACTATCTTTCCACAGTGATCCCTTTCCCCGAAAATGGATCTGTGGAAAAATACTTCCCGGAAGAAAAACCGGATATCATTCTGCTGACATATCTTTTTACAGAGGATTTTGATTTTCGTAATCCGGAATACGAGCTTCGCTGGAGTGCTGATCCTCCGGAAGCAGCATATCACGATGCCCTTTAGGATACATTAACTTTCTCCAGACTATACCGTTGCTTCACCTTACTCCTCCGGCTCGATCCGCATGGATACCGTCAGCCGGAAGGTATTTCCCTCCGCCTCCACGGAAGCGTTTCCGCCGTGCTGCTGCGCGATCGCAATGATCGAGCGCAGCCCGAAGCCGTGGTGATGTTCTTCCTCCTTGGTGGTGATCGGAAGACCGTTTTCAAATTTCAGCTCATGCTCGAAATAATTTTCCACCACCAGGATCACCATATCGTCGCGTCTTGCCGCCCGCAGGGAGATAAACTTCTTCTCCGGATGCTCAACATGCTCCATTCCCTCCAGCGCATTGTCCATCGCATTTCCAAAGAGCGCATAGATTTCCATGTCCGTCAGGCAGTAAAAGAGCTTTCCATCCACAATGTAGGTAAAGCGCACGCCGTTCATGGAGCAGATGATATTTTTCTCCGTGAGCACCACGTCCAGGCTCTTGTTGCCGGAATCCACCACCGTATTAAATTCGTCGATGGAATCCCGCAGGCTGTCCAGGTACTTCTGGAACTGCCGCTGCCCCTCTGTCGATCGCAGCAGGTTGACGTAATGCTTCAGATCGTGACATTTAATCTGCAGCGACAGGATTCCCTCACGGCTGATCTCATAATAACGCTGCTTGCTGCTGATAAAATTCTGCATACTTAAGTTTTCGTGCTGCAGAAGCGACAGATACGCCATCAACATCAGCAAAATAAAGTTTACGACGCTGTACAGAAGCGCCGTGAGGAAAAACAACATTCCGGAATCTGTCAGCTTTTTCGGAAACAAAAGCTGATACATAAACTCCAGCAGCATCTGGCTGAGAAGAATGACAACAAATATGCACCTGATCGCTTTCAGAGGGAAGGAAACCTCGCGATGTACAAAATACTGATATACCTTCAGGCAGCACACCTCAATAAGCACATACAGCATATAGGACATGATCGACTGAAAGGGGCTTCCGCCTGTCCAGGTAGCGTCCGGACTGACCGGGATCGCCGAGATCAGCTTTACCGCATCCCACGATATCCGGTAGATCGTGAGCGCTATGATACTGTTAAAAATCGCCGCGTCGTTGGAAATATGATAGCAAAACCGGGCACAGAGAACAAACAGAAGGCTCAGCACCATAATATAAAAGCTGTAGCCGATGGCAACCAGCACTTTTGGGGACAGGACGACCTCCAGCGTGTAGCGCATACACCAGCTTGCCGCGCACAAAAGGGCGAAGCTCAGAAAGATGCGCGCACCAAAGGAACGCTTCTTTTCCGCCTTGTTCCACACGACCAGATGAATGAAAAAGATGATCCCGGAGGATATGCGCCAGTCTATCTCCCGGATCCACCAGACCGGCGTCATCATACGCTTTTCCCCAGGAAGTTAATGAAGCGCTGCTCTATCTCCTTCTGATGCGACTTTGAAATCTGCACACGCTCGTTGTTTACTTCCACAAAATCGCTTCCTACCCGTTTAATGTGGCGCATATTTACCAGATAGGAGCGGTTGCACTGGATAAAATTGCGGTCGTCCAGCTTTTTGCGCACTTCGCCCAGCCTGCCGCGCACCTTGTAATCACCCTGCTCGGTGTGGTAGATGAGGTCATGATCGTACACCTCCACAAAATAGATGCTGTTCGAGGGAATGCTCACGATGCCGTCCGAAGTTTTTAAGGCAAGCGTAACATTGGTGCTGTCGCTGATGCGCTTGATCGCCTTCTCCAGCACGCGGTCGATGGAAAACTGATCGATCGGCTTAATGATAAAGTCCATCGCGTCCACCTCGTAGCCGCGTATAGCAAACTGCGCCATATGCGTCACGAAAATAAGCTGCGCCTCCTTGTTGACAATGCGCAGAAATCTCGCCGCATCCAGCCCGTCCATCTCGCCCAGACGGATATCCAGGAATACGATATTATAAAGCTCCCGGCTGCGGATAAACTCCACACCGTCATAATACCGGTGGATCACGTGCTCCTCTCCCTTTGCATTAAAATAATGTTCCACACAGTCAACCAGTTCCTGCATTTCTTTCGTGTCATCGTCCACGACTGCAATCAGAAGCATCGCTCTTCCTCCCCCATTAATATCATAAAAACGACCGCCGAAGCGTATATCCGTCAGGATATCGCATTCAGCGGTCATTCCGCCACTTCTATACCCTATTATAATATAGAAGTGTCAATTTTACAAATGAGAAATCATACAAAATTGTACAAAATTATTGTTAAAAACTACTATTCGCGGCAGCTTTCCGTTAAGATTTAAATTCCGCCGGAACCTGATCGATGGTCTGATACATCTTCATCGCCTGCTCCATCGTCTTGCCGTCAGCGATCGCCGCTTTTCTTGCCGCGTTCACCGCCTGGATTTCCTTCATCTTCGGTCCGGTCAGCGTGTAGCCCTTCATCGCGATCAGCGTCGCGATCCATGCCAGCATCGGAATGATGCAGAACAGCACGATCACCACCCAGTTCATGCCGGGCGCATACGGCGTCTCTGCTGCCGGAAGGTCAGAAAGACCGATAAACGATACCGCAATCGCAACAACCGTGGTAGCGAGCGAAGAAACCAGCTTATCTACCAGACTGAACAGCGTACCCATGATACCCGGAATATATTTGCCGGAGCGGTACGTCTCGTAGTCCGAGCAGTCCGCAACCATCGGGATCGGCATATCTGCAGTAGAATAGTACGCTCCATAGCCGATGCCAAAGAATACGATAAACAGGATCGTGTACAGATTAATGGAAAGCCCATTCTCTCCCATAAGGGAAAGGTTGAATGCCGGGTCGCCCTGCCTCCAGAAGAGCAGCAGTACAAGCACGCCTACGTACATGATCAGCGCCAGGCGCACATATTTCTCCAGAGATGCCTTCTGCCCCTCCTTCTGAGAAGTACGGATCGTCAGCAGGAAGAACGGCGCCGAGCATGCATAGCCGAGCACCATCATCGGCAGATACAGTCCGTCGTAATCTCCCATCATACAGCCGTACAGCATACACAGTACGGACACGTTTGTGGCGATAGCGAGTGCCAGCTTACAGCCCGCACCGGCAACCATCAGACGCTGCATCGGCTTGTTGCCCTTGATAATTGCAATGTACTCGGAAACCTTTACCTTCTCGGCGTTTGCTCCGCCGATGCCGTAATACTTCGGCTGGTCCTTCTCCCAGATACCGATCACTGCCAGGATCGTCAGCACGATCGAGATCACGATGCCAAGCGGGGCGAGCACACGGTAAAATTCCGCCGTGTTGTAGTCGCCAACGTTGGAACGGATGATCGGTGCCAAGAACTGCATCGCGCCCATACCGATAAGGCTTCCAACCGTGTTAAACAGCGTAAACATCGGGCGCTGCTTCGGATCATTTGTCAGAACCGTCTGCCCGGAACGGGTGCAGGAGGTCTGGAAGGTATAACCGATCACCCAGATAAAATACAGCAGCACAAACAGCACATAGCGCAGCCACATCATAGATTCCGGGATCAGCGGGGTAAACAGATACAGCACCAGCACACTCGCCGCCATGACAAGGTTGCCGATGATCATAAACGGACGGAATTTGCCAAATTTGCCGCTGGTGCGGTCAATCAGCGCGCCAATGATCGGATCGGTGATTGCATCGCAGAGACGCATCGCCGTCACCATGATAGTCGCAAACGCCATCAACAGGCCGAGCACGCCGTTGCCGAACATCGCGATGTAGGAAAGCACTAACACAAAGTATACATTTGTCGCGCCGTTATTCAGCGGGAAAAGCACAAGCTGATACGCTTTCGCGCGGTTCATGCCGTCCTGCCCGGTCGTCTTTGCAGAATTATTACTCATTTCCACAGACTCCTTTCTTTTTTCTACAGCAGGATAAGCGCCTTATACCCAGTTGCTCTTCTGCCTGTTTTTATCCTTTTTCAGTTTATAGGACGGATTCGGGCTGCTCACCTTTCTGAGCACCGCCGTGTCGCGCAACTTGCCCGCGCGCACCTCCAGCTTGTTCACATCGGAAAGCGGAACCGTAAAGGTAACTACCTTATCCACATCCGCCTCACCCATTACCTTGCCGTTGTTGTACAGCTTCACATGCGGCTGGTTCGTGTAGATCTTCACCTTCGTCTCTGCACCCGTGCGGTCAGCCATGCGCTTCCCGGCGATATGCACGAACGGCTCGTCACTCCAGAACGCCTTGTATAAATAGAAGCTGTCCTTCTTCGTCTTGCGGTCGAAGGTCACAAGCCCTTTGTGGTTCATGCCCGGCTCGCCGCCCTGATCTCTCGCGTCGGCTGCGAAGTCAAACATATTCCACACGTAATTTGCCCACATATACGGATGCCGCTCAAAGCAGCGCAGCATAAATTCGTGATACTTCGCCTGATATTCCTCCGTGTGGTCACCGCGGCGCGGATGCTCCGAGTGAAGATTCGGCATACCCTCACAGCCGTACTCCGAGAAGCACAGGGAGCGCTTCGGGTACACCAGATGGAAGAAACTGATCCAGAGGTCGTTTAAAAACAGCCCCGGCACATACCAGCCAAGGTACAGATTCCAGCCCACGATATCCGTGATATGCGCCACCTTGTTGAACGGTCCGCACATCGCGTAGCAGGCAAGCGTCGTCAGACGCGTAGAATCCATCTCATGACAGAGATCATTCAGCACATGATGGTTGTCCAGCATGTCCTTCTTGTCCTTCGTTGAGATCGTGATCTCATTCGACACGCCCCAGCACACGATACAGGCATGGTGATAATTCTGAGTGATCAGCTCCTTCATCTGCGAGATCGTGTTTTCGCGTCCCTTCGGCAGATGCTCGGAAATATAGGGGATCTCCGCCCACACCACAAAGCCCATCTCATCACAGCGGTCGTAGAAATACTGGCTGTGCTGATAATGCGCAAGGCGGATGGAGGTGGCGCCCATCTCGCGGATCAGCTCCAGGTCCTCATCATGCTCAGCTTCTGTAATTGCATTGCCCAGACCTTTTCTGTCCTGGTGGCGCGATACGCCGCGCAGCGGATAGCAGCGGCCATTTAAGAAAAAGCCTTTGTCCTTATCCACATGGAATGCACGCACGCCGAAACGCAGGCGCACCTCATCGAGCACGATGCCGTCTTCCTTCAGCTCGACCACCGCCGTGTACAGGTACGGGTCCTTCACACCGTCCCAGCGGTGCGGCTTCTTCATCACGATCATCGCATTGCTTCCCGCGCCAGCCGCAGCCGGTTTCCCGGCAGCGTCCAGAATGGTGATCACCGTCTCCGCCTCCGGCGCGTTGTTCCAGCTCTCCACGGTTACCTTTGCGTCCTCTCCGTCCACAACCGGCGTGATCTTCACGCCCGGTCCGCCGAAGTGATCCATATCAAAATGCTTTTTATGAACCACGATGGTCTTTACATCGCGGTAAATGCCGCCGTAGAAGGTAAAGTCCGCCTTCTGCGGATACACGTGGTCATTCACACTGTTGTCCACCGCCACCTGCAGATCGTTTTCCGTCTGCAGAAGGTCTGTCACCTCCACGCGGAAGGTAGAATAGCCGCCGTCGTGATGACAGCAGGCGCGTCCGTTTAAGGTGACGTCCGCCGTCGCGTTCACGCCGTCAAATTCCAGATACACGCACTCCGTCTCCGGATCGAAGGAAGGCGCCGCAAAGGTGGTGGTGTAGGTGCAGGTACCGCGGTAATAATCGTTGCCGCCGTCCTGTCCGTCGATATTATTCCAGGTATGGGGAAGGCGGACGGTTGTAATTTTTTTGTCGGGGCCGGCAAACTGCCATTCCCGGTTCAGCAGACTCTCACGTCTTCTCATAGTCTCTTTCCTTTCTTTTCAGGGTCCGGGCAGAAACTGCCCGGACCTGTGCCGGATTACGCCTTCTTTTTCTTTTTGAAGCTAAAGCCTGCAATATCAAGGATCAGCCAGAGCGCGCTTAGCAGCGACAGCACTGCAAACACGTATGTCAGTGTCGTCAGCAGCGTGGACCACCACGGCGTCACATGCACGATCATCGTATCCGCGCTGATACCGTCCATACCGCGGGAGTGTACTACCGTGTACAGAATGCGGTGCGCAGATTCTCTCATCGCCTGTGCGATCTGTGCGTTCTCCTTGGAAGCTCCCGGAGCATAGTCTGCAAATTCAAAGCCAAGGTCGCTCGCCGCGCCCTCCACATTCGTTCCGCTCACGCCCGGATAGTTATCCGGGATATCGTTTCCTGCCAGAACCTCATGCGGCTTGGACATGTAGCTGCCGTCGTACATATCGGTTACTGCGAAGCCAGTCATACCGGCCTCACCGCGCAGCCATGCCGTCTGCAGGTTGTACATTGCGCCGGACCACATTGCGCCGAGACGGTTGAACGCCGTCATCACACACTTCGCATCCGAATTTACGATCGGAAGCTCGAATGCTCTTAAGTAAAGCTCACGCAGCGCCTGCTCATTGCACCAGGTACCGATACCCTGCCTCTGTTCCTCCTGATCATTCAGAACGAAATGCTTGTTGTAAACATATACGCCCTTTTCCTGGATCGCCGCCGTCTCAACACCTGCGATCAGACCGGTGAGGATACCGTCCTCAGAATAATACTCAAATACACGTCCTGCGTACGGTGTGCGGTGGATATTAAGGCCAGTGCCGTAGAAACCTGCATAGCCTGCCCACATAGCGTCCTCGCCGATCAGCGTGCCGACTTCCTCTACAAGCTGGTCGTTGAAGGTTGCCGCGATGATACCATTGCACGGATAGCAGGTACCCGTCTGATCCTTATCCGGGTCATTCGTCTGCGTTGCATAACCGTTCGGTCCGATGCTGTATGCCTGTGTCACACCGCTCGGTCCGTTGTGGTCGAGCGTTTCCGGTTTGCCGATTTCCTGTACCGCAACCGTCATACGAAGGCCAACCGCGCACAGCTTGCTGAGCTGGCTGTAGGTGAGCTGGTCGAGGAATTCCTCCCACTTCGCATCGCTGTACGGGATCGGATTGCCCGCATCGTCCTGCAGCATGTCGATTAACTGGTACTCTGTCTCCGTGGAACCCATCGTCGGCCAGTTTCCGTCGTTCTCCGGGATATCCGCATCGTCGAGCACAACGTCCGCTGCGATCTGATCCGTCATCGTCAGTTTCACATAATTCGTATTCCATCCCTCGTCATCGTCCGGGGTGAACATCATGGTCGTGCCCTCCCAGTCGCTGCGGGTGATATAGGTAACGGAGTTGTCGCCTCTGCCCTCGTAGCGGTTGATATCCGCGTCCGCAAACAGGCTGGTCACTTCGTTGCCGGTGCCGTATGCCGTCGCATAGGTCTCGCTGTCGAAATCATAGTCTACATCGTAAACCATGTCCGCATTGCCATCCTCTGTCATGCCGTCGGATACCTTTTTGCCCTTTGCAGCAAGAATGTTGTTTGCCGCAGCATGGGAGTTGTCCGCCGCCGTGAAGTAATACTTCCCTTCATCCAGAATGTAAACGCCGGTGCCGTATGCGTCATAAGAGGTAAGGAAGTACTCCGGTACCTCTACGGTAACGGTCTCGCTTGCGCCCGGTTCGAGCATCTGCGTCTTGCCGTAGCCAACCAGCTCTACCGCCGCCTTTTCAATCTGGTTTTCTTTGTCATAATCGGTGTACGGCTTCTGCGCATAAATCTGCACTGCCTTCTTACCAGCCACGTCGCCGGTGTTCGTCACGTTGACATTGATCGTGTAGGTCGTCTCCTGACCTTCGCCGCTCTTCGTCACTTCCATATCAGACATTTCAAATTCGGTGTAGCTTAAACCGTAGCCGAACGGATATGCCACAACCTCGTCATACTCGTAGTCGCCAACATTCTCCGTGCCGAGCACTACGTCCTCATAACGCGTCTCGGTGTAGCGATAACCGACATAAATGCCCTCCTGATATACAACATACATATTGTATACACGTCCGTGGGAACCAAAATCGTAACCGTCAGAGCCTTCATAGGTGTAGCTTCCAAAGTTTGCCATCGCCGGGTCAAGCAGGTTATCCACCCACCAGGTATCCGGGAGCGAACCGGACGGATTCACCGAACCGGAGAGGATATCAGCCACCGCATAAAGACCGGTCTGTCCGACAGAACCGATCCACAGCGCCGCGTCAACGCCGTAATCCTCTTCGTTGATGAACTCCGCGGAAATCGGGTTTGCGCTGTTGATCAGCACAACAATAGAGGAAATATCGCCTGCATCCTTCAGCTCCTTCAGCCCTTCCAGAATGGAGCGCTCGTTTTTGTTTAAAGTCAGATAATCGCCGTTTTTGCCGTCGTCGTGGTTTACGCTCTTGAGGTCGTTTGCCTCGCCGCCCACACGGCCAACCACAAAGATCGCGGTCTCGCCGTTGCCGAAGCTGCTTGCAGCGTCAGACTTATTGATGCTTTTCCAGGAAGCCTCGTTGATGTTTCCATCATCAAAATCGCGTCCGTATTCCTCCTCCAGGTACCAGTCGAGCAGGTCGCTGTTCACGACCGTAAAGCCGCCCTCTTCCATGACGTCCTTATAGGAAGGAGCGTCCGCGGAGGATACCGCGCCGGAGCCGGTACCGCCGTATACCGGGGAGATTGCCGTTGCACCAAAGAGGGATACGTCTGTTCCCTGCAGCGGCAGTGTGTTATTATCGTTTTTCAGCAGAACGGCGCCCTCGCCTTCCACCTCACGTACCTTTGCAAGTCCGGCAGCCTTTAAGTCGGCAACCGATGTAAATTCGCTGTCATAGTATCTTGCATAATCATTTTCGTCAACAGGACTTCCATCCTTTTTGACCATTTTGGATGTAGAAATACCCAGGAAAGAATTGATCTGTCCGGTAAACTCGCTTGCGACCGAGCTGCCGAAATACACGAGCACCAGCAAAACAACAAAGATGTTCGTTAAAACCTTCTTGAGCGTTCTTTTCTTTGAGGACCTCATATGCAGTCTCCTCTCTTTCTTGAAAATTGTGTGTGACTTAACCTTAACTCCGTATCTGCACGGCCTCCATGCGGGGAAGCTGCGCGCTGTTTTGCATAACCTTCGTCTTTTTTGCACCACACCGGATTCAGATGCGCGATTGACGCAGGGTATTTTTATACAAAACAAATACATATAGTTGTCCTTATTATAGGCATTTTTTCTGTTTTTGGGAAGTCTTATCTCCTGTCGTGTACGATTCCCGACGCGCCGCAATGTGACATCCTATTCATTCGCGTTCTTTTTCCTCGCACGAACCATTATTTTTGTCGTGGATTCTTTTTATCGAGTCGTAAAATGCCAAAAATGTATTTTCCGAAACCGTTTATTCATTTTCCGGCAATTTGACAGAAATCCTATTCCATGTCATAATTGTTTTTGACGATATGCGTGAGTTTTCTGCGGATTTTTCTGCACGGTATCCGGAAAATGCGGTTTTCGGACGGCTGCGGACAAATTCTGAGACGCGCATGAAAAATTTAAAAGAAGCACGTTCGCCTGTCCGTACACCGGCGCGCAGCGCGCCCGCTGCTCTCTTTTAAGCTGTATTCCTAATCTAAGAATCGAGAGGGAAAGGAGTTTTCTTATGACAAACACACAAAAAGCCCCCGTAAAAAAAGCGCTCGGCTTTTATGTCGGCATTATCGCCGCGGTTCTTTGCGCTGTATCCGCTTTTATGTACGGGACAAAATTCAGTTCTATCACATATAAGGAAAAAATTTATGATTCAAACATCTGCCTTCTTCTTGGTATCACCGCAGGCGTCGCTATCGTGATGCTGCTGATCAATAAGATCGCGGCATACGCTCCGGTAGTGCTCTGCGCAGGCAGCGGCATCGCATTTCTGATGTTCATCCGCATGATGATCTGGCCGATCTCCGATACCATTTACGGAATCGAGCCGTTCCAGCACATGAACGAGATTTACATCTGTGCGGCGCTCCTGGTACTCAGCTTCCTGTTTTCAGAGATCTCTCTGTATATGAAGAAGACAAAAGAAGCGAAGCCGAAGGCAGCTTAACAAACGCCAAATAACATCCTAAAAATATGCAGAAAAAGCTGACGCCTGTTGTCAGCTTTTTTTGTTGCTATGCATCCAAAGAACTCTGCCAGTGGCAACTCCTGCAGGTATGCATTCGGGGACTGCGCCGGGCGTTCTCCGGAATCCGCTCCGAAGTGCGGCAACCCGGCTTCCATGTATGCAGACATTCTTTATTACCGTAGTTACTGCTTCCCCGATAGATAAGAAAAAGCATACCATATACGGGCAGTGATTTTTTAGCTTTATCAGATTTTTTCTATATTTTAGAATATGCCATTAAGTGACAAAATCAGCAATATGCAAGTTATAATTATGAGGAAAGCAACTAATATCACACCAATATTTATGCGAGCTTTTTCCGTTGCCTTATTTTGTTCTACCAGACCGGAATATCTCAGTGCCGTAATAACAGGTTTGTAAAGAAGCATCGTAATAGCCGCATTTAGTCCTCCTTTGATGAAATTGAAAGGAAGAAATGCCGGAAGCAACAGTCTGACAACTTCTTCCCTTGGATAACCCATATAAATCGGAGTAATCAGATAATTCCAAAGCAGCATTACGCAGACCATACAGCCCCAACCGCAAAGAATTCCGATAATTGCGCCAGATAGTCTGTGTTTTCTTTTATAGATAAATGCTGCTGTACATGCAAAAGAACAGCTTGAAATAATATTCATTATAAATCCCAGAACACCGTTTTCACTAATTGTAAACATTTCTATTAATGACACGATAAACGCAATAACAAATGAAGTAAACGGACCAAAAATCAATCCGCTTATCGCTATAACAATATCTTTCGGGTCGTATTTCAGAAAAAGAATAAGTGGAATACGACCGGCAACTACTGCCACATATGCAATGGCACATAACATACCTACGGTTGAAATTTCTTTTGTTTTACGCTTCATTTTAATACCTCCTAAAAAATAACACCTAAAAGCAATAAAATGCCTTTAGGTGTTAATTTTTTCGGTGTATTGAGAACGTCATCAGAGCAAACCATAAATCAATCGACAGAAAAAGAGTGCATAAAAATAGGATTACCCTATCGTTTTCAACACACCTTCTTCAAATCCAGACTATACTGTCGGTTTTGGACTTTCACCAAATCAGCATTTTTTACGCTCGCGGACTTTACCGCCGATCGGGAATTTCACCCTGCCCTGAAGACATTATTACTATTCAGTTATTGTAGCTGATAATTGATTTATCAACTTTTACTAAGTATAGAACGCTTTTTCTCCATTGTCAATAATAATCTTTGACCTTTCCAAAGGAAAAAGGCAGAACGGCACAGCCTTTCGGCCATGCCGCCCTGCGGAATTAAAACTGCATTCTTATGGGTGTATGCGCATATGCGCCGGTCCCCATAAATTATCTGAATTTACTCTTTGTCTGCTGCATGCAGTCCAACCAGTTTGTTCAGATATGCATATCTTTCTTCGTTGCACTTCTGGTTCTTTGCGAAGAGTCTTGCAGCTCTTTCCGGATTAGCACGCTTCAGAGAATTGTAACGTACCTCGCCGTTGAGGAATTCTTCGTATCCGGTGTAATCCGGAGCCTTGGAATCCAGGGTGAACTTGTTCTCTGCCTGCGGATTGAAGCGGAACAGATGCCAGTAACCAGTCTTTACAGCCAGCTCTTCCTCGGTCTGAGCCTTGCTCATGCCCTTCTTGATACCATGGTTGATACACGGAGCGTAAGCGATGATCAGTGACGGTCCCGGATAAGCCTCTGCCTCTGCAAGAGCCTTAACGGTCTGGTTGTAATCAGCACCCATAGCGATCTGTGCTACGTATACATAGCCGTAGGACATAGCGATGGAAGCCATATCTTTCTTCTTCACTTCTTTACCTGCAGCAGCGAACTGTGCGATAGCACCCGGCTGTGTAGCCTTGGAAGCCTGTCCGCCTGTGTTGGAGTAAACCTCGGTATCGAATACCATTACGTTGATGTCCATGCCGCTTGCAAGAACGTGGTCAACGCCGCCGAATCCGATATCGTATGCCCATCCGTCGCCGCCGAAGATCCACTGAGATTTCTTAGCGAGGAAGTCTTTGTTCTTCAGAACCTCCTGGCAGTCGTCGCATCCGCATGCCTCGCATGCTGCAACAAGCTTGTCAGTAGCTACGCTGTTTGCGCCGCCTACGCTGAAGGTATCCAGCCATTCCTGTGCAGCAGCCTTTACGTCTTCGCCGCAGCAGTCGCAGTCAAGCAGAGCCTGTACCTTTACTTTCAGGCCGTCACGGAGCGCTTTCTGAGCCAGCAGCATACCATAACCGAATTCTGCGTTATCCTCGAACAGAGAGTTGGACCATGCCGGACCCTGTCCCTTAGCGTTTACAGTGTACGGTGTGGACGGTGAAGAGTTACCCCAGATAGAGGAGCATCCTGTTGCGTTTGCAACATACATTCTGTCACCGAACAGCTGGGTGATCAGTTTTGCATACGGTGTCTCGCCACAGCCTGCGCATGCGCCAGAGAATTCAAGCAGCGGCTGTTTAAACTGAGAACCTTTTACGGTATTTTCTTTGAATTTCTCTACAACATCTGTCTTGATCGGCAGCTCTACGCCGTAGTCGAAGTACTTCTGGCTTGCTGCGTTTGCTTCCATGTTTTCCATGGTGAGCGCCTTTGCACCCTTCTTGCCCGGGCAGACATTTGCGCAGGAGCCGCATCCGGTACAGTCATAAGCGGATACTACCATAGCGAACTTGTAGCCAGCCATACCAGTCATCGGCAGAGTCTTCATGCCTTCCGGAGCTGCAGCCGCTTCCTCTTCTGTCAGAGCGATCGGACGGATAACAGCGTGCGGGCAGACATAAGAACATCTGTTACACTGGATACAGTTTTCCGGATTCCAAACCGGGATATCTACTGCGATGCCGCGCTTCTCGAATGCAGCAGCGCCGGACGGTGTGGAACCATCCACGTAATCCTTGAATGCAGATACCGGCAGGTTGTTTCCTTCCTGTGCGTTTACAGCGTGCTGTACGGTATTTACGAAATCAACAACATCCTGTCTCTTTCCGGTAACATCCTTTGCGATGATATCTTCCTCTGCAGCATCCTTCCAGCTTTCCGGAACGGTGATCTCAACAACCTGCTTTGCGCCGGCGTCGATCGCATCGTAGTTCATCTGAACGATCGCGTCACCCTTACGTCCGTAGGTAGCCTTTGCAGCAGCCTTCATGAGGTCGATTGCCTGCTCCTCCGGAATGATGTTCGCCAGTTTGAAGAATGCGGACTGCAGAACAGTGTTGATACGCTGTCCAAGACCAATCTCCTTACCGATCTTAATACCATCAATTACATAGAATTTGATGTTGTGGTTTGCGATAAAGCTCTTAACCTGTCCCGGAAGATGCTTCTCGATACCTTCCATATCCCACGGGCAGTTCAGAAGGAATGTACCGCCGTCTACCAGCTCCTGTACCATGTTGTACTTACGTACATAGGACGGGTTGTGGCATGCAACGAAGTTTGCCTTATGAATAAGGTAGGTAGATTTAATCGGCTTCTTACCAAAACGAAGGTGGGACATTGTAACACCGCCGGACTTCTTGGAGTCATAATCGAAGTAAGCCTGTGCGTACATATCGGTGTTGTCGCCGATGATCTTGATGGAGTTCTTATTAGCACCTACGGTACCGTCTGCGCCCAGACCCCAGAATTTGCAGTTGATGGTTCCTTCCGGTGTGGTAACGAGCGGAGCGCCCAGTTCCAGAGACAGGTTGGTAACATCATCTACGATACCAAGGGTGAATTTCTGCTTTGTGGTGTTGTTATATACTGCAACGATCTGTGCCGGTGTGGTATCCTTGGAACCAAGGCCATAACGTCCTGTGAATACCGGAACAGAATCAAATTTGGAGCCCTTCAGAGCTGCAACAACGTCCAAGAACAGCGGCTCGCCCATAGCGCCCGGCTCTTTTGTTCTGTCGAGAACAGTGATCTGCTTCACGGTCTCCGGGATAGCTGCGATCAGAGCCTCTGCGCTGAACGGTCTGTAAAGACGAACCTTTACAACGCCGACCTTCTCGCCTGCTGCCATCAGGTAGTCGATGGTCTCTTCGATGGTATCACATACGGAACCCATTGCTACGATAACTTTTTCAGCATCCTCTGCGCCGTAGTAGTTGAACAGCTTGTAGTTTGTGCCGATCTTAGCGTTTACTTTGTCCATGTATTCCTGTACGATTGCCGGCATAGCATCATAGTACGGGTTACATGCTTCACGAGCCTGGAAGAAGATATCCGGGTTCTGTGCAGAACCTCTCTGGCACGGATGATTCGGATTCAGCGCATGTTTTCTGAATGCATCAACTGCATCCATATCTACCATATCTTTCAGATCTTCGTAATCCCATGTCTCGATCTTCTGGATCTCGTGAGATGTACGGAAACCATCGAAGAAGTTGATGAACGGGATACGTCCCTTGATCGCTGCACAGTGTGCAACCGGTGTAAGGTCCATAACTTCCTGTACGGAAGATTCGCACAGCATAGCCGCACCTGTCTGACGACATGCGTAAACGTCGGAGTGATCTCCGAAGATGGAAAGCGCATGGCTTGCGATCGCACGAGCGGATACGTTGAATACGCCCGGAAGCTGCTCACCAGCGATTTTGTACAGGTTCGGGATCATCAGAAGAAGACCCTGAGAAGCTGTGTAGGTAGTTGTCAGAGCACCTGCTGACAGGGAACCGTGTACAGCGCCTGCTGCACCTGCCTCGGACTGCATCTCTGTAACCTGAACTTCCTGGCCAAAGATGTTCTTTCTGCCCTGGGTTGCCCATTCGTCTGTAGCTTCAGCCATAACAGATGACGGGGTGATCGGGAAGATAGCCGCCACATCACTGTATGCATAAGAAGCATGAGCTGCAGCATGGTTACCATCCATGGTTTTCATTTTTCTTGCCATTTTTGATATTCCTCCTTATTTTTTTGAATCCCAAAGGATTCATTGTTTCATATGTGTACCATATGACACGAAGCCCGTGCCCTGCACGCCCGGCAGCGCCCGAAGCTTCTCATATGGATTTATCATATCACAAATCTGGCAACTTGTCTATTTTCCCTTGCGCAAAAAATAAAAATTCTTGTACTTTTCACGATACAAAAAAGCCGTGCACAGCACATGAAGCTGCACGGCTCTTTTGTTCGGCGTGCAGACGCACGTCCGCAACATTTTTTACAGCAGCGCAGTCACGCTCGTAATGACTCCTTTGATGCCTGCCGCATCTGTCCCCTCTGTTTCCAGCATCTCAAGCACATTATCCAGCAAGATCACCGCTGCTTCATTCTGGTCGCCGATCGCGGCTGCAGCCTGCTGAACAAGAATTTTTACGGATGTCCGTATTTCGGCACTGTCATTGTCAAGAAGAGTCGCTGCGCTCTCCAGAAGCGCTTTAGCGGAACCTGTGTCTCCGGTTTCTTCCGCCGGCGCTTCCGTTTCCGCTGCCGCCGTGGTTTCTTCCGCCGATGCTTCTGTTTCCGCTGCCGCCGCGGTCTCTTCCGCCGGCGCTTCTGTTTCCGCTGCCGCTGCGGTCTCTTGCGCCGGCGCTTCTGTTTCCGCTGCCGCCGCAGTCTCTTCCGTCGGCGCTTCTGTTTCCGCTGCCGCTGTGGTTTCTTCCGCCAGTGCTTCTGTTTCTGCACCCGGAAGCTTATAAATCTCAACTATACCGTCGCTGTAATCAGCATCCACAAGCACATATTTTCCGTCGCCGGAGATCACAATGTCATCATTTTCACACGGAATAATCTCATTGCCATGCCAGTCGATCATACCTTCGTTATATTCGGCATCCTCTGTTCTGTAATAGAAGCCGCTTCCATTCTGCAGCGGGACGATCCTCTCATATCCCTCTACCACTGTTTCTGTTCCGTCCGCAGCAAGAAGCCGTTCATTTCCTTCCAGATCCGTCAGAATAGCCGTAACACCGTTCACCTCTACCGCACTTTCTGAATATTTCGGTTCCATGGTCGTATTTCCCTGACTATCTATATATCCAAATTTTCCGTCCTGTACCACAGCGAAATAGCCGTTTGCATTATAGCCATAGCCTGCTCCGTATTCATTGACATAGGGCAGGTAAAACAGGCTCTCAACATCATCGTAAACCGGCTCGACGACCACATTGCCCTGCCCGTCGATCAGTCCTCTTTTATCGTCGCTGTACACCTCAGCATACCCATACCTGAAATCTCCAATCATACTGAACGACGGTTCTGTCACGATATTTCCCTGTGCATCCTTCACGCCGTACTTCCCATCCTCACGGTAAACAACCAGTTTGACATTTGCTTCCGGCTCTGCATAAATATCCCCGACATCCGAAGCTACTTTCTGAAAGGAAGCATCATAGGTATCCACAGTACCGGTTGCCCGATCCTGAATGTTAATATAGGAACCGTATGCCTTTACATCCATAATATTTTCTCTCGGAAGCGTAGCAAGGCAGGTTGCTGCTCCGTCCGCCACATGGTAAACATCCACCGTATCGATCAGGTAGTAAGCCTCGTCACCCCAGAGATTTTCATAATCGTACTGATCGGCAGTTGCTTCCTTCAGCGTAATACCCAGCGTCCACTCGTCATTCAGCACATTGATGTCTCCATATTTTGTCGGGATCATCTCCTGACCGTTCTGATTTAATGCGCCGGTATTGTTAAGCTCTTCGTTATTTTGATTTACAATAATCATTCCATACTCATTTTCCGTCGTTCTTCTATAAATCTCCTCTGACTTTACCTGTCCGTCCATAGAGGTAAGATAATAGCCGGAATTGCCCTCCATGATCAACAGGTTAGAGCCGTTCACAAATCTGCCCGTCCCCGCCACTTCATATGCCTTTTCCAGTGATATCTCCGCACTCGCCGTCAAGGACAATGCCGCTGCTGCTCCAACTGCAAAAACAGTCATCATCGCGCACTTTCTGTTCCCTCTCATTTTCCTTTTCCTCCTATCCTTTTTATGTCATCCAAAGCTGACGCTTCCCCAACTGTCAGCTTTTTATCATACCATACTTTCAGTAATTTTTCTATTATATTCACGCATTTGTTCGTTCTTTTTCGGTACTCGCCGCTATAAATGCAATTACACATACAAATGTGGTACCGAGTATTTTGCCAGCTTTTTTTTAATTTAGCAGTCCCCCCCGGTCCTTCATATCACCTCATCGTGTCCTATGTTTGTATTCCTTCTGTCTTGCCGCATCAAATCCCAACAGAACCTGCGGATTTTTTGTGTGAATAAGCGCAGCAAGCGCCTTTATTTCCTCGCTTCCTGCATTATTGCTCAGTTTTAATTTGCAGAAGGATCCTATTTTTCCCTTATTATCGCCAATCATTGCTTCTGACATGATCGGGATAAACAAATAGCTTACCCTATGCCGGTAAACCCATCCGATATCCCTGTACCGGAAGAAACGGCCGGAGCCTTTTCCAAAAACATAGTTTTCACTATAACGGACCTTCCCGTCAAGTATAGGCGAGGAAGCGGCAAATTCCCGAAGCATTTCTTCATAGGCACCCGACGTGCACATGGCAGAAATGCCTTTGCTTACACGGCTTCTGCCTATCGCCCACGGTATCCCAAAGCAGATTGCCACGCCCCCGTAGATAAATGCTCCCTGCGGCAATATGAATAAACAGGCTATTGTAAGACCGCACATCACAATAAAAATATTCCGCGCTATATATGGCGTCACATACTTCTTAAAGGCTTTTTCATCAATCTGCTGATCCGACTGCCGCTGCTGTGGCTGCGTATTGTTTCGGGATGTCTTCTGCGCGGCGTTACTAACCTGTGCTGCGCCGCAATGGTTGCAAAATTTTGCATTTTCCGGAATCTGCTTCCCGCAATTCTGACAAAACATTCTGCTTGTTCCTCCTTCATTCGTTAATAGAAATCCAATTGATATTCCATATAAAAATATTCGTCATACGGACACAACGGATAGTATTGATACTGAAAGTTCATGCCTGACCAGCCGGAACTGCCGATATAATCCGCCACCGGATAAATCAGACTATATTGGTACTCGTCACCGGAAAGATTTTCTATCTGCTCTATGGTATCACTGCCCTTTACAAGAAAGGTGAGACGGTGGTCCCCAATTCCTCTGTTTATCGCCTGCGTATAAAGAAAATCGAAAAACGATTCGACAGAATCTATCATATGTGTACCGTCAAGTCCTAACTGACCTATTACATCATATTCCCACTCTGTCCCGTACAGCGCCTGATAACTCACATCGTCAGCATCGCACGCCGGCAGCAGCATTCCCTCTCCTGTTCTTAACCGTCCAAGACCGCTTTCAACCTCAAAGATAATTTGCGCATCCAATGTATTGAAATACTCATAGGCTATATAAGACGGATATTTGTCTGCTTCATTATAAAAATCATCCCATGTAACATCACAATTATAATAATTCCCATTGATTTTTATCAGATTCCATGCATGATAGACCCAGTCTCTTTCTTCCATACTGTAAAGTGTACCCACACAAAAATAGCAGGGAACGCCCCGTTTCATCATCAGATATTGAAACGCACGCGTATAACCAGAACATACCGTTCTATTTTCAACAAAAACGCTGTAAATGTTTTGATCATATGCACCCGACTGATAGGTTGTATTTTTGCACAGATAATCATGAAAAAATCTCTCTGCCTCTATATCAGAAAGACCGTCCGCTTCCTGCAATACTCTGTCGGCAGCATCCTCCACCAGCGCCCGATTATGCTCCAGATCCTGGGCGAGGATATTATATCCAATCTCTATTTTCAAAACCTTCTCTGTATCGCCGCCGCATGTAAAAAGGCAATCGTTTGACTCGTACCAGAATAACTGAGGCTGATCGTACGATATGTAATGTAAAATATTGCTGACAGTCGATCTGCGTAATTCGTAAGAGGGAACTATCTCCTTTTCTCCATTTTCAATACCGGCTAATATTTCTTCATATACTACTTTTTCCCGGTCTGGCAGCAGGGCGTAAAAAGGAAACATCTCCCCGTCCAGCCCTTCCGGCTGTTTGTTTTGTATATTTGCGGTCTGCTGCAATCCGTCAAAAATTGCTCTTCTGTTTGCCATAACAGATGCTGCTGCAGCCATTGCCGCAAGTATCATCACAGCTTTCAGCTTTTCACAAAACCTGCTTATAATCTGCTCCTCCTTCTATCTTGCATTTCCGTCTGGCTTGCCGTTTCATTTTGATTCTTCTAAATACAATTTCTACTTTTTCTTAATGTTCTTATTCTTAACGCCAGAGGAATGCGATGCAGTTCCTTTTGGTCTTACTCTCTGGTCGACCATCCATTCTGTCCTGTCAGAGCAAAGCCCTGATCCAGCAAAGACTGCCCGCATTCCTCCGCCAGCAGGAATCCGCTTTGTACGGGGAGTCCCAGACACTCCGCAACAAATGCAGCCGCATCCGGATTCCCTTCATCCAGACACTGAAAATCCAGCCACACCCAGAAATAGTCCTCTTGATATTCTTCTTCCCCAATGCTGATGGAAACAAGCTCCGACCAGTCACTTTGTCTGATTTTTTCTGTCATCATCACATAACTTGTCACCAGATCTTCATATCCGTCCACGCTGGAATTTAAATTCACATCCACAGTCACCCTGGACACAAAAGCAGAATCTTCTTCGCTCTGCAAACCAACCCTGCAATAATCGTAGCCCGAATCCGAATATTTAATTTCAAAATCCCTGCCTTCCCATCCCCAGACGCCTCCATCGTCAAGACCAAAACCTGCTCTCACTGTACGCGACGCTGTAAGATAATCTATTTCTCCCGCTTCCATTTCAATTTCCAGAAGCGATGTCGCCAGCTCCGCCACATAAGGGTCTTTATCCAGACAACTGAAAACAAAATCCACCCTGTATCCGCCGGATGCAGCATCCTCTGCTATGATGATCAGGGAAGAGTTTTCGCGATACATGTAGCCGCCCGCTTTCAGTTCCTCCAGACGCATCTCTGCCGCCTGAGCGGCGTTTACGAAGCTGCTTCCATCCGGAATGTCCGTACTGTAAATGTGACCGCGGATCAGATTCACCCTACTGTTCAGAAAATCAAAGGTGATCCACGAAACTCCCGCGCTGCCCTCATGCCAGTCGGTCGACTCTCCCGGATACGCCTCCGTACTGCTTTCCGCTCCTATACTGTTTTCCGTCTCCGCGCTGCTTTCCTCTTTCTCCAAATCCATTGAAAAATCCGGCACGTCATAGGTCGTCTCCAGTAAGGTATAACCAAAGCCAAGCATAGCCTCCCCGGCTTTGTCAATCGTTATTCTGCCGTTGTCAGCCTCAAATCCGATAAAGGCTGCCGCCAGCTCCGCCACGTCCGTATGCTCCTCCAAAGATGCAAATTCAAACGTCTCGCTGTAATCATAGCTTTCAGTATTTTCTGTCACTATCACAAAGGAGGCATCGCTTACGCCCATTTCTTCCAGTAAATCCGATGCAATTTCGGCATCTTCTCTGAGTCCGTCCAGGTAGCTTACATCCACCGCCGCTGCATCATACACCGTGATTGCTCCGGAAACTGTATCGACAATTCCGTCCTCTCCATAAAAAAACTTCGTATATGTGCGGCCTGTATCGCCCTCCATGACAAACGTTTTGCATTCGTTTTCCTTTTCCTGGGTATCAAAGGTAAAACTGTCCGGTACATCAAAAGCTTTCGCCTGTGTGAAGTTACCGGCTCCGGTAACAGTGTATACCGTCACAAATGCCGCTGCAACTGCAGCGATTTGAGTGACACCCCTGCGAATCCCGTTTCCTTTGGGCTTTTGTGGAGCGCAAGCCGTATACTTTTCCGGGATCTCTTGCCCGCAATTTCTGCAAAGCATGTTTCTCTTCATGTTTCTCTTTCCTCCTGTTATCCTGCTTTTATGGCATTCGAAGCTGGCGCTTCTCTGGCTGCCAGTTCTTTATAAATACCATACTTCCGGCACTTTTCCTATTGCCTGCGTGTACTTCGTTCTTTTTGTGCACAAACCTGCGTCTTTTGTGTACGCTTTTATCCCTCCGGGCACTCTTCCAGCCGGTTACTGTTCACTCCGTTCTCAGTAACTGCAGACGCTCCTTTGCCTCCCTCGTCATCTCATGCTCCGTTCCAAATGCCTGCTCCATATAGCCGACAGCCTCCGTAAGCCAGCGCCGTTCCTCTTCCCGGTCCCCGAGCTCATGAAAGATCCGTGCCAGATTATCGCAGACCTGCGCAGTAATCGGGATGTCGCGGTTCTCCGTATCCGAGATCAGCTCCCCGTACACTTCTGTAAGGTATACGCGCGCCTCCACAAGCTTTCCCATTTTCATTTTCAAATAACCGACATTATTTTTTGCGCGCCGGACCATGCCCTTTGTTGCCGTATACCGGTCATAAATAGCAAGGGCTTCCTCCGTATAGAAAAGAGCTTTTTCATACTGCCCCATGCGGCAGAGAGAAAATCCCAGGGCATAGCTTACATATGCCGTCTCCGTGTGATTTTCCCCGTAATAAGCGCGGGCGTACTCTCGCGCAGCTTCCAGGGATGCAACCGCGCTCTCATCCTGCGCTCTGGTAAGCTCAGCCATTCCCCTCCAGTAAAAGAACTGATACTGCCAGAGAATATCCTCCTCCCCGATGCCCGCACAGAGCTCCTCCTGCGCTTTCCGGAACATCTCCCACTGTTCTGTAAAAAAATAATAGCGGCCCTTTTGCATGAGAATTTCTCTGACCATCTCCGCATCCGGCTCCGGCGGCAAAAGACTCTCGCTCCTCTTTATCCAGCAGGGGATCTCTTCGAAATCGTTCTTCTCCAGAAGAATCTTTATGATATAACGTGAGATTTCCAATTTCAGTCCTGCATCCTGTATTTTTTCCCAGAACACTCTGCACTGTTCCAGAGCCTTCTGAAACTTTCCGTCGTGGATCAATGTCCTGATATAAGCCACATAAAAATGCTCCGCCAATTCTTTCCCCTGTATGGCATTTGCAGCATCCTCTTCAAGCTCTGCCAATATACATTCGTATTCCTCTGCAGACGCTCCAAGATCATATGCCTCCAGAATCAGACACCGGAGCCGCCATGCAAAAGGCAGATCCGGATATTCCTGCCGGAAACGTGCAAGCCGCCGGAACATATCTCCGGAAAATCCGTATATCCGACCAACCGCTTCGATAGCCAGCAGCAAAATTCCAATCTGACGCTGAGTGCGTCTGCCGGTCTGCATTTTCTTCTCATAATACAATAAAATGCGGCAGATTTCTCCGATCTGAGGTACCTTTGCAAACGCATCCGCAAGCATCCCGCCCTCAAGATACTTTGTTAAAACATCCGGACATGTCTCTCCCTGGCCTTCCGTTCCCTCCAAAAGAGCCGTCATCTGTTCCAGTACCCGCTCAAAGAAGCATTCCTTCCGTCCCGGTCCGCGGTTTTCCAGGCACTCTGCTATAAAGGGGTGCATGGAAAATCCATTTTCTGATTTTTCAAGGAACCCCTGCCAGCACAGCATCCCGAGCCGTCTTTCTATCTGTGCCGCGCTTTCCGTCTGTTCCATAAAGTATTTCCACAGAAAGCTTCCGGAATAAGCACGGTAGGGTAATCTCGTGTAGATATCCAGTACCTGCCGGTCCTTCCCGCTTAAATGATCGAGCTGATACACGCGCTCATAAACCTGTCTAAGAAACACCGACGCCGCCTTTTCCTCCCGGAAAGCCAGCGCGCTGCCTCTCATAAACCGATCTCTCAGCTCTTCCGGGCTCCAGTTGCCGGAGCCGGCGGTCCTGCCTAAGAAGCGCAGCGTCAGCGGGTGCCGGCTCCCCTCATGCTCCAGCATCTGCAGAAGCGCCACCTGGCTTTCCTTCGTCAGCATTTTTCCGTAATGATCCCGGAAGATCAGACTGCCGGCCTCGGCGCTGAGACTTTTGATCTCGAAGGTGGTGAATCCGGGCAGCTCCCTCACCCGGGAGGTTGCAAAGATCGTTGCGGGCAGACTGCAAAGCTCCTTCACTCCCTCATCCTTTGCGGCAGTGTGGTCTATATTATCAATGAAGATCAGCACGCGTTTATTTTCAAGAAGACGGATGCGCGCTAATATTTCCTTAAAGTTTTTGTTCAGATCCGTATGTCCTGTTTCTGCAAAGGCGGCGACAAAGCTCATCGCCATGCTGTTTTCCCAGGAAATGAGGGCCGCCATATCGCAGAGATTCTCCTCCGCGCAAAGACGCAAAAGCTGACGCAGCAGTTCTGTCTTGCCGATGCCTCCCATACCGGAAATAAGATAGTGACCGCCGGTGAGCGCCATCTGTCGGAGTTCGAATAATTCCTGCTCCCGCCCAAAGAAATGCTGACTCGGCAGAGGACTCCTTCCCAGCTCTCCCGTCTGCTTTGTCAGAAATCTGATATACTTTTTTCTTTTTTCAGAAAGCAGCTCCACTTCCACTGTCTCCGCAGAAAAAGAGGCGAGGCAGGTCTGTTCTCTAAGCCTTCCCATCCGACTCCCTGCCAGAGCAAATACGGTGAGCAGCGTCAGCATCCATGCGCTGTACTGTAAGCCACGCTCCTCATCCAGCCCCTCATCCCCAATGCTTTTATAAACGCTTTGAAAGTACCGGCTCAATTCCTGATCGAAATACGGATCCTCCTCCAGGCAGTTCAGATACGCTTTCAGCTTCCACAAAAAAGCTTTCCGGGAAAATTCTCTTTCTTTAAGGAAATCCGCGAAAAGCTCCTGCTGACGCTTTAAGGCCCGGGGCGTAAGAAGTCTGACACATTCCTCCTCGTAATTACCGTAAGCGGGCCGGGTGCCGGTGCGGTTGATCACCGGGGAAATGTGGCGGTTCCGTTTTCCCTCAGAACGCCAGATCATTTTTCCGTATTGTCCGGTGCGAAAATCTTCCGCCAGATAAGTCTGCCAGAATTTTACAAGCGTCAGCCCGCGCCGGTTCTTCTCGCTGAACACCGCCTCCGAGTACACCGGAAAATCCTGTACCGCAAACAAACGGTATATATTTTTCAGAGAAAGCAGCATTTTGCCCATAAAAATCCTCCTGATCCTGGCAGCATGATATCTCCCTGCCTGCTTCGATTCTATTAACATTTACATATCATGTCTGAAGGAAAACTACAAGAAAAATCCCCGTATTTTATTTTTTGCGCACAATTTCCCGATTTTTGTGCACAAAAAAACAGGCGGACAAAGCCGCCCATAGTCAGATCACTCCATAAGCCACCATCGGACTTCCTTTCGGCAGATTGAGACTGACCGTCTGGTATAAAATCACGCAGCGCTCCGCCGCACGGCAGATATGGATGACATTTCCAAAATAATCGCGGATCTCACCGAGAACCGCGCTCTTCTCACAGATATCGCCTGCAGAAAAGAACGGGTACCAGCATCCGCCGCAGGGTGCATCTATGTAACGAACGTCTGTCAGAAGCGTCTGCTTCCCGGCTTCACGCAGAGCCTCTTCCGCCCGCGTACCGTCTGACATTCCCGCTCCGCCGTATAGATGATGCAGTACGTTTCTCACATCCGCTTTGTCTGCCTCCACCTCCGCACGGCTCCACAGCCCTCTGCCGCCGCGCTCCAGAAGAATCGAGGGAATCCCGGCTGCGCTGGCATAATTATAAGCACCTCCGGTCGTGACCTGCGATTCCACAACATACTCTGTATCCACACATGCCGCCATCGCCTGCGCCGCCGCGCGCACCTGTTCCTTTACCGGTCCCACATAATACACATACGGATGCAGTTCTTCAAAATAATCTCCGCTGTGCAGGTCGATATAATAATCCGCTGCCGGAAATAAAACATCCGTCACGGTCCGGCAGATTTTCTCTGCCGTTGTACCTTCCCTGTTTCCCGGAAATTCCCGGTTTAAATTCTTTCCATCCTCCCAGACCATGCTCGTGCCGCGCTGCCCATAGCCGCTCACATTCACGATCGGAACAAGGATTACCGTCCCGCCAATATCCTCCGGCCGCAGCTCCTCCGCCAGCTCCATCACCGCCTGCACGCCCACATGCTCCCCGCTGTGGACGCCCGCCGTGATCAGCGTCGTTTTTCCGTCGCCTCCACAAATCATTGTCACCGGCAGACGATACGGCGTGCCGTCCACCGGGATCCAGCCCGCCTTCTTCTCGCCCGGGCAGGCTTCCAGATTTCCTATTCTCATATGCATTCCTCCATGTTAAAACAGGCGGCCGCATCCACCCGGACACAGCCGCCCATACATTTTCCGCTCGCGCCAGCAACTCTCAGCTGACCTTCGCGCTTAACCAACATGTTACTGTTCACTCTGTTCGCAGTAACCTTCCTTCACTTTCAGCTTTCCAGAATCCTCGCCTTCACATCCTCCACGGTGTACGCCTCTGTCAGCTCCTTAAGCGCTTCCGGCGACGCATCGTCACTGAACACCCTGATCACCTGCATCAGATCCTCGCAGCTATAGGCGTTCTCATAAATGCCGGTGGTGTAGCCGTAAAGCTCGATGTATTCCTCGCGGCTCTGTGCCTTCCAGAAGCCCTGATACAGGCGGATCGTTTTGCCGTCCTGCGAGTTCGACTCCGGGTACCCGGAAACAGCATTGTACATCATTGCAAAAGCAGGTCCCGCCATGGAAGCATACTTGCCCTCCACGTAATCGATCGGCGCATTTCCAAAAGCATCCTTCTCCTTTATCGCCTCAAAATTCGCCTCGGTGAAGCTGTCGATCGCACCCACCATAATATTCCTTTCCTGCGCCGCTTCCTTTTCTGCAATCTTATCGAGATATGTAGACGCGTGGAAAGCGCTCAGCAGCGCATCGCAGTCCCCGGCCGCAAATGCCGCCTCCAGATTTTGAAGACCGGCGCCGTTTTCCGTATAGTCCGGCACCAGCGTAACCGAAACGCTGCCGTCCGCGCTCATCAGCGTGGTATTTTCCGCCGACGCCGCAAGCTCTGCCGCCTCGCCGTCCAGCACAAGCCCCGCCTGTTCGGAAAATGTCTCCAGCATTGCCTCCACACGGGATGCGTGAGTGGCATTTCCCCTGGACGCGCCGCCCGTCATGATCACGTAAGACTTCGCGCCCTTCTCCAGAAAATACTCCGCCATATTAATACCCGTCTGGTACACCTCCTCCGGGTTCGGTCCTACCGAACCGAGAAACCACGGATCATCCTTCACCGCGTCAAATGCCTCATCCGTAACAATACTTGATCCGAGTACATAATACAGCTCATTTTCCGCGCACACCGCCAGTGTGCTCTCCAGATCATAACCGCAGAAGGAAATGATCCCCTCTGCTCCCTGCTCCTTTGCCGCTTCGATAAACTGATTTTCCTCCTCCGCTGTCGCAACCGCTCCTGAGAAGAAAAACTGCACAGGGAAACCCTCCTGGATATAATCACGGTAATAATTACTGAACATACCCATTTCCGCGCTGTCCGGGTCATATACGACCACGCCGATTTTCATCGTCTCTGTGCCATCCTCCTGCGCTTCCTCCGCCTGCGCGCCCGCGCAGAACAGAAGCATAAAGCAGAGCATGATCCCAAATACCGCAAACCTTCTTTTTCTCATATCGTCTGCCCTTCTATCTATAATATGATGTCGGGGGCAAAAGTCCCCATTATTTCTCATCCGCGTGCGCCTGCTGCTGTGCCACATAATGGCACGCCGCCTCATGCCCCGGCGCAATTTCCTGCAGCACCGGCTTCTGCGACCGGCATTTTTCCATGCAGTGTTCGCAGCGGTCTGCAAAAGGACAGCCCTTCGGAATGTCCAGCGGGCTTGGCGCCTCGCTCTCAATACTCTCAATCTTTTTATTCGGGTCCATGTGGATGGAAAACTGCGCGCCCAGCAGCGCCTGCGTGTACGGATGCACCGTCTTCGTCGCTACATCCTCGCCCGGAATCACCTCCACAATATGTCCCAGGTACATCACGGCAATCTGATGCGCAAACGACTGAATCAGCGCCAGGTCATGACAGATAAAAATCATGCTGACATTTTTTTCTTTCTGCAGACGCACCAGCAGCTCAATAATCGTTTTCTGGATGGAAACGTCCAGCGCCGACGTCGCCTCGTCGCACACCAGAATCTCCGGCTCCAGCGACAGTGCGCGTGCAATGCTGACTCTCTGCCGCTGTCCGCCGCTCATATTGTGCGGATAGCGGTGCATAAAGTCCGCCGGCAGCTCCACCATTTCCAGAAGTTCGCGCGCCTTTTCCTCCTTCTGGCTCCGCTTCAGCTTTCCGAAATTCATCAGCGGCTCCGTCAGAATATCAATAATCTTCATCTTGGGATTAAAGGACGCCAGCGGGTCCTGGAATACCATCTGGATATTCTGCCGGTTTTCCCAGCGCTCCTTCTTCGTCATCGCTGCCATGTCCCGGTCATGATAGAGGATCTTTCCCTGCGTCGGGTCATCCAGCGACAGCACCATCCGCACGAAGGTGGACTTTCCGCAGCCGCTCTCTCCCACGATGCCGAGCGTTTTTCCCTTATACACTGTTAAATTCACATCATTGCACGCCGTCAGTGTCCGGCCGTGGGAGGCGGGAAACTGTTTTACAATGTGCTCTGCTTTCATCACAACATCTGCTTCATGAAACAAACCGTTCTCCCTCCATTTCCGGTACTGCCGCCAGCAGCCTCTTCGTATAATCATTTGTCGGGTGATTCATCACCTCATCGCGCGTGCCCGCGTCCACCACCTTGCCGTACTGCATAACGATCAGCTTATCCGCCATATATGCCGCCACACCCAGGTTGTGGGTAACAATGATAATGCCCGTCTGCGATTTCTCCCGCAGCTCCATCATCTGCCGCACGATCTGTGCCTGCGTCGTCACGTCCAGCGCGCTGGTCGGCTCATCCGCCAGCAGCAGCTCCGGATCAAAGGTCATTGCCATAGCGATGCCGACGCGCTGCCGCATACCGCCCGAAAGCTGGTGCGGATAACTGTTCATAATGTTTTCCGCCTCCGGCAGGCGCATTTTCTCCAGCATGGAGGTTCCAAGCTTCCACGCCTCTTTTTTCGACTGATCGCTGTGCGCACAGATATATTCCACATACTGACTGCCAATTTTGCGGATGGGATTCAATGTCCCACCGCAGTCCTGGAAGATCATGGACATCTTTGTGCCGCGCAGCTTCCGCCATTCCTCTCTCGAATACTTCAGAAGGGATTCCCCGTGAAACGTAATATCGCCCTGCGTCACCCGGCCGCCCCCGGCAAGTGCGCCGAGGACCGCACGGATAACCGTCGTTTTTCCGCTTCCGCTCTCTCCCACCACGCTGATGATCTCCCCTTTCTTCATGGAAAGGTTGAAATGCTCGATGGTGGGCGGCTGTTTCCCATACTGAACTGCCAAATCCTTAATTTCCAGCATAGTTTCCGCTCCTTTGATGCGCGCCGCGTTTATTCCGCCATTTTCATATCCGCCGTTACCCAGTAGTAATCCATCGGATACATAACCAGTCCTTCCACAGAAGATTTGGAAATCAGGAAGGTATTCTCATATCCGAAGAATACGGTTGCCGCGTCGTCCATAATCGCCTGCTGTATCTTCACGATCAGTTCCCTTCTGGCATCGGCATCCATTGTCGCCGCCAGCTCATCCAGCCATGCGTCAACGTCCGCGTTCGCATAGCCCGCCGTATTGTTTGCAGAGCTGCTGTACCAGTTCTCACGCAGATAGTTCTCCGGGTCACCGGTATTTGCAACCAGCACGTTCCAGATCAGAAGATCATACTGTCCGGAATCGCGGCGGTCAAGCATCGTTTCATAAGATACACAATCAAGCTTGATATTGATACCGATTTCCTTCAGGCTCGCCTGTGCCGCCTGCGCGTAAACGCCCAGCTCCGCACGGCTGTCATAGTATACGAAGGTCAGCTCCAGCGGCTCGCCCTCCGGCGTCTCCACATAGCCGTCCCCATTGCTGTCCACGTAACCGGCGTCCGCCAGAAGCTGCTTTGCGCCCTCCGGGTCATAAGCATTGGCGTCGTTCAGTTCGTCATAACCGTAATCCAGTGTCGGCGGAACCGGAGCCTTTGCCGGGGTAGCGCCACCCTCCAGAAGTACGCTTGTGTAGGTTTCCTTGTCAAGACCGCGCAGCAGCGCCTGACGGAGTGCCAGATCGCCCAGTGCACCGTTCTGGTTCATAAATGCATAGGTGGAGCGCAGGGATTCCAAAGACTGGATGGTGTAGGCATCGTTGCCGTCAAATTCGAATACGTTTTCTGTCTTCAGATTATATGCCACGTCGATCTCGCCGGACTGAAGCGCCATCGAACGGGTCGTCTGGTCGCCGATGATGCGCAGCGTCACGCTGTCGTTCGGAACCTCGCCTTCCCAGTAATACTCGTTGCGCACCACAACCGTATCACCCGCCGGGTCGAAGGACTGGAAAGCATAAGGACCAGTGCAGACAGGACCGGACATGGCAATATTGGAATTGTCAATGCTGGTGTCCATGATCAGGAACAGCGGGTCCGCAAGGCAGCCTGCCATGTTTGCGTTTGCTCTGTTCAGATTGAAAATCAGGTTCTGTCCATCCACCTCAACGCTTGCCACATCGAAGAATTCCGGCACACGGTTGGACATTTCAAAGGTCCTCTCCAGGGAAGCCTTCACCAGCTCCGGCGTCATATCGTTGCCGTTGGAGAATTTTACGCCTTCACGGATGGTGAAGGTCCATGTTTTTCCGTCCTCGCTGTTGCTCCACTCTGTCGCCAGACACGGAACCATGTTGCCCTCCGCATCAAATTTTGTCAGACCCTGTCCGACGCCGTAACGGGAAATTACCCAGCTGAAGTACTGCTCCGTCGGCTCCAGCGTATCTGCAAAGCTGGTCACGCCGATCGTCATGGTTCCCGCCGCGGAAGCCGCCGTCCCTGCCGCCATTACGGCTGCGGCAACTGCCACTGCCGCCGCTAATTTTTTCATCTTTCTTACCTTCATTTGTTCTTCCTCCTCTAATTTTCCTGTCTCGGGTCCAGAATGTCACGGATGCTGTCGCCGAGCATATTAAATACAACTACTACAATTACAATAGCGATACCGGGCGCGATCATCAGCCACGGAGCTTTCGCCATATAGGTTCTTCCTTCGTTCAGCATCAGTCCCCATTCCGGCGTGGGCGCCACCGCGCCAAAACCGAGGAAGGAGAGCGATGCCAGCTCCAGCATCATCGTTCCCATATCCGCCGCCGCTGTCACCGTCATGGTCGTCAGCATGTTGGGAAGGATGTGCCTCCACAAAATTTTTGCCGTACTGGTACCGTTTACCACAGCAGCCTCCACGTACAGATTCCGTTTCAGCTTTAAAACCATACTGCGCGCCAGACGGGCATATTTGGGCCAGCTCACCGCCGTAATGGCGATAACGCCGTTTCGGAGGCTCGCACCCAGCATTCCGGCAATCGCGATTGCGAGGATCATTCCCGGAAAGGAAATCATCATATCGGCAACGCGCATGATGATCTGGTCGATCCAGCCGCCGAAATAGCCCGCGATAATACCCAGCACCGTTCCCGTAACAAAAATCGTCGCCACCAGAATCAGCGTGTATACCAGAGAGGTTCTGGTGCCGTAGATTACCCTGGAGAGCAGATCTCTTCCCAGCTTATCGGCGCCCAGCGGATATTCCTTGCAGGGAGCCTTCAGAGAATCCGTCATAACAGCTTCCAGCGGGTCCTTCGGCGCGATCCAGGGAGCGAAAATCGCCACGCCCGCGATTGCCAGCGCCAGAATAAAGAAAATGGTAAACTGTTTATGCTCCAGAAAAAAGTTCTTCTTTTTCATGTCAGTTGACCTCCTTGATTCTTGGGTCGAGCCAGGTATAGGACAGATCAACCAAAATGTTAATCACCATATACAGTATTGCAATTACCAGCACGTACCCCTGTACCATCGGATAATCGCGGCAGGAAATCGCTTTGATCGCCATGCTTCCCATACCCGGCCAGTTGTAGATAATCTCCACGACCGCCGTACCTCCAAGCAGAGACCCCAGCGAAAGCCCCAGCAGGGTAACGATGGGCAGCATTGCATTTGGCAGCACATGCTTCCAGAGAATTACACTTTCTTTCATTCCTCTCATTCTTGCGCCTGTCACATAGTCCTGCCGCAGCTCCTCCAGAACTGCGTTGCGCACCTGCCGGGTATACTTGGAGGACATGGACATCGCCAGCGTGACCGCCGGCAGGATCATCGCCTTAAAGTCTGTCGTGCCGCCCGCCACATTCACCCAGCGGAGCTGCACGCCGAAAATGCTCAGAAGCACAAGCCCGATCCAGAAGCTCGGGATGGATACGCCCATAAAGGTGATGCCGCGTATCAGATAGTCCGGCCATTTGTTCTGATAGACTGCCGACAGGATCCCGCAGGGAATCGAAAATACAATCATCAGAAGAAGCGCAAACAACGACAGCTTCATTGTCGGCCAGAAGCACTTCATCAGCTTCTCCGCCACCGGGATCTTAAAGGCATAGGAGGTTCCCATATCGCCTGTCAGGACACCCTTCAGCCAGTTTCCGTACTGCACCAGAAACGGCTGGTCAAGTCCCAGCTCATGCCTGGTCTGCTCCAGAAGCTCCGGTGTCGGCAGATTTCCGCATTCTGTCAGCATGATCTCCGCCGGGTCGCCAGGGGAAAGATAGGTGAGCGCAAAGGTGAAAAAACTGACGCCGATCAGAACTACCAGAATCTGCAGAAGCCTTTTTCCAATTTGTTTCTTTGACATTTTTTCTCCTTCCTACATCTTCCGGTTTAAAACAAAACAGCCGCAGGATCGTTCTTTCTCCCTGCGGCATCGTAACATGTAACTATGTAGCTTTCTGTATGCAAACGGAACGCGCCCTGCGCCTCCCGCCCATTTTTCATGAAAAATCACAAAAATAAGAAGCCCGTATCACAGACTGATACGGGCACAATTTCACATACAAAATACTTGCTGCTTCTTATCGACCGTAAGAATCAAACGAAAAACAATCGCAAGCAGTTCTCCTGACTTAAGTTCATCGCCCAAAAGCGCCTTCCCAGATCTTCTTTATCAAAATCCAGTGACATAAATGCTCTCAGACTCGCTATCACAGTGACGGGATCGTACCGGACTTTCACCGGTTTCTCTATTAATCCTTGCGGAACTTGCAACGGCTGGCTTCAAACCAGCAAATGTTATTTAATTTTACGTCATACATTATAGACCAATATCTTTCACTTGTCCAGAAAAATGCAAAAGATTTTCATGTTTTTTCATTTATTCTCCGGTAAACGCCTGCGCGATCGGTGAATCCTCCGGCAGCACAATCGTTTTGTTTTCCCCGGTCATGGAGGCTTTCAGTGCATCGAGACTTCTCACATAGGAATAGAAATCGGTCTTGTCCTCATCCGAGTAGGCGTCCGCCAGAATCCTCATGTACTCCGCCTCGCCCTCCGCGACCAGGATCTCGCCCTGCCGCTTCGCATCGGAAATCTGGATTGCAACCTCCTTGTCCGTCGTGTTGCGGATGACCTTCGCCTCGGAATTTCCCTCCGCCGTGTAGGTCGCCGCAATGTTGTTGCGCTCGGAGATCATACGCTCGTACACCGACGACTTGTTGTCGTCCGGCAGGTCAAGCTGCTTCATATCGAACTCCAGCAGCTCAATGCCGTACTGCGCCAGATTATCGCCGACGCTCGCCATCACCGCCTCGGAGAGCCTGCCGCCGCGCCCGCTGATGACTTCGTCCTGGGACAGGCTGCCGATGGTGTTTTTCGTTGCATTGTACACCGCCGTGTTGATACGGTTCTCGGCGTTCGTCATAGAAGAATTCAGCGACTGTGCAAATTTCAGAGGATCGCTGATGCGCCAGAGCACGTAGCTGTCGCTGATCATTGTTTTCTTTTCCTTCGTGATAACGTCCGACGGCGTCAGATCGTAAAGAAGGATTTTTTTCGGCAGCGTCGACGCCTCCTGCACAAACGGCACCTTAAAGCTGATGCCCTCCTCATCCACTACGCTTACAACCTTTCCAAACTGACGGATCAGCTTGTATTCATCTTTTTCTGTCACCACGATGGATGAACCGAGCAGAACGACTGCCAGCACCGCGCCCGCCGCTGCAATAATGCCAATTTTCTTCATAATTATCTTCCTCCTTCCTCTGAAGCTTCTGTCTGCGCCTGTGCACTGCCTGTCTGTTCATCCGCCGTCTCCTCCGTGAAGGAATCCAGCGGCAGGATCTTCTGCACGCCGCTTCCGCTGTCGATCACGACCTTCATGCCCGGCAGCACCTCTTCCATCGTCTCATAGAACATACGCTGTTTTGTAACCACCGGATTCTTGCGGTATTCCTCGTACATGGCGTTAAATCTCGCCACCTGCGCTTCCGCCTCATTGATGCGTGTCTGCTTCTGTGCCTCCGCTTCTTTGATGATCTGGTCCGCCTGCGCCTCCGCCTCCGGAAGCTGCTCATTGCGGTACTTATTCGCATTGTTGAGCGCCGTTTCTTTGCCCTGCTTCGCGTTCTCCACTGCCTTAAATGCCTGGATGACCTCCGCTGTCGGCGGCTCGGAATCCTGCATGGAAATGTTCACGAGCTGAATGCCGATGTCCTGCTCCTCCAGCTTCTGCGTGATCAGATCCTTGATCTTCGCCTGGATCTCACTCTTTCCCGTTGTCAGCACGTCGTCCACCTGGTAGCTGCCGACCACGGTACGGATCGCACTCTGGGCAATGTTTTTCAGGATAACCTCCGGCTCGCCCGCCGCGTACAGATACTGCACCGGCTCCGTAATGCGATACTCCACGAAAAAGTCCACGTTGATAAAGTTGTAGTCCGAGGTAATCATCAGACTCTCTTCCTCGACGTTGTTGTTCGACGCCATATCATAGCCGATCGGGAAGCCCTGTATCGTCGTATTTACCTTGTGCACTGACTGGATCAGCGGAATCTTAAAATGCAGCCCGGTCTCCGGCACTGCCTTCGGCTTGCCCATCGTCACCAGGACCGCCTGCTCCTCCTCACCGATCTGATAAAAGGAATCGCCTGCGAAAACCGCCACCAGTATCACGGCAGCCGCTGCTGCAATGCCAACCTTCGCCGCTCCTTTCGCCTTTTTGTTCTTCTTTCTTTTCTTTTCGTTTCTTGCCAGCTCCTCCGGATCAATTACCCGGTCGCCGTCGTTTCTGAATTCTGTCATACCTTTTCCTCCTGTGTGTGCATTTGTCTGATGTTTCAAAGAGAAGGGAGCTTTCCGCGCTCATCCCGGCAAAGCGCCTTGTTTCACAGAAACGCAAAAGTAATTTTCTGTGTAAAAAAAGACTTTCATTTCAGTGTATACCCTGAAACAAAAGTCTCGCTATTTGCTCACATGAGGCGGATAATAATATCGTTCTGACGCCGCATGTACCATCTGATTCGACTGTACGATGTAAGCTACTCCCTTTCCTTTGATAATTTTTTAACACATTTTTGTACTTTTGTCAATACATTTTTTCCATTTCTTATAGGAACATAATCCCTTCGCATACCACTGGCAGTTTTTGCAGGAACCGGTAAAGATTTCCTCTGTGAGCTTCTGTGCTGCAAGCTCCTTTAGCCCGCGGTATGTGTAGCTTTCGCCCGGTCGGATGCCAAGCGCTTCCGCCAGTGCAGCGTCTTTCTTCTCCACCTGCATTCCGCTCGTTTGGCAGGTGTTTTCCGCCGTCAGATTCGGGCAGCCCGCGCAGATAACATCCGGCGCACAGACCGCCTCCAGCGGCTCGTCCGCCTGCGTCTCCAGCATACTGATCATTTTTTCCATGTTTTCACAGAAGCCGTCGCTGTAGCCGTACCCCGCAAACAGCGGAATACACAGCAGATGGTGGATGCGCAGCTTACATCTCATAGGCAAGGTTCGCTGCGGACAATCCTCTGCGCACAGCCAGCGCCACGAAATATGCCAGCACGACAGACACAACATCCTTTACCAGATACGGCACGGAAACCGCCATCGCCGCCGGTACAAATTCCATGTCCATCACCGCCATAAACTGGAAAATTCCAAGCAGATGACAGATCGCAAGCCCCGCCGCGCTCAGTACAATGAGCAGCCCTTTATTTTTCTGCTTCAGACCAAGCCCGCACAGGAGCACCATGAAAAGAAATCCCCAGATAAATCCGCCGGTCATTCCCACCAGCTTATCAAAGCCGCCGCTGAAATTTGCAAATACCGGAACGCCCACCGCGCCGAGCAGTATGTAGACAGCCGTTGCCGCTACCCCCATTTTCCATCCAAGCACATATGCCGTGAGCGCCACCGCAAACGTCTGCAGCGTCACCGGCACACCGGACGGCATCGGGATCGCCATCTGTGAAAGCACCGCCAGCACGGCCACAAACATGCCGGTAAATACCACTGTTCTTGTTGAAATACTTTTCTTGTTTTCCATAATCCTTTTCTCTCCTCGTCGAATTGTAAACCTTTATTTTATTTTTCGTTTACATTTCGATTGTACACGTGGCGGGTAAGATTGTCAACTACATTTTTTGTACAGTTTACATTTCATTATTGGTATTCACAGCTTTTTCCTTTCCACCGTTTTCCACTTTCTTTGTTTTTCTTTAAGACTTTTTTTCGAAATCAAACAATTTTTGGACACAAACCTGCTCTATACTATAATCATTAAATGAAGTCGCCGAGATGTACGGCGCGTCTGCATTGAACCGGCTTCGACAAAAAACAATCTTCCTTTTCCATACACCATATATGGGGCGGAAGTTTACATACATTATATCCTCTAAGTGTTTACGGCACCCGCAGCTTCTTTTGCAGGTGCCGTAAATATTTTCCTATTCTATTTCGTATATTCAAAATCCGGTATTTTATGCCACCGCTCCTTAAAGTAGTGTGCTGCCAGCTTCGGGCGGCGCTGGCGGGTAAACATGCCCTTTTTGTTTCCGTCCACGCGCAGCGTTCCCTGAATAGTCGCAAAATCCGCAAAGTTCCAGGTCTGCTCACCGACCACGAAGGGGCATTCATCAAGCACGCGGTTGATTGTTTTATAGTACTCCACCTGGTATTCCTCGCTGAACATGTTCGGCGTCGCCATGTGGATGCCCGCCACCGTGTCCGCGCCGTACTCCGTGATCATCCAGGGCTTGCCAAGCTTCGCCCAGTATTTCATCTCCTCGCGCATCGCGTTTTCCGCAGCCTCCAGATCGCCGCCGAACACATACCATCCATAATAGCGGTTTGCAAGAATGATATCCATCTCCGGCGCCGTGATGTCCCGCGTGTAATCGTTCTGGCAAATAACCAGAGACACCGGTCGGTTCTGCGGATCGCAGGCGTGAGCAAGGTCGTAAAGCGGCTTAAAGTAATCGTGCGCCTCCTGCGGCTGCTTTTCCGTATCCGGCTCATTGGCGATCGACCAGATCGCCACGCAGGGATGGTTCTTATCGCGCGCGATCAGGTCGCGGATCACCTGCTCATGGTGCTCCTTCGTGCGGAATTTCGCATATCCCTTATCGTTCCAGCCAAAGTTCAGCCCGACAGCCGGCGTCTCGTCGATCACCACGATTCCAAGGCGGTCGCAGAGGTTCATCATTTCCTCCGCATACGGATAGTGGGAGGTACGGAATGAATTCGCGCCCAGCCATTTCATCAGCGAGAGATCCTTCACGTTCATCGCCTGATCCAGGCCGCGCCCGTGTACCTCGCTGTCCTCATGCTTTCCAAAGCCCTTAAAATAAAACGGTTTGCCGTTGATAAGAAACTTGGTTCCTTTAATTTCCACGGTGCGGACGCCAAACTCCTCCTCGTAGAGATCCTCCCCGAAAGAAACGCGCGCCGTGTACAGATAAGCATTTCCGGGATTCCAGAGATGTGCGTCCGGGATGGAGAGAACGCCCTTCGCCCCGACCGCCTTTGCCACGGACTTTCCGTCCTCATCAAATACCTCGATCTGCACCTCTCCCTCGCCCACACAGCTCACGGAATAAGAGACAAGCGCCTCCGTCCCCGTAAGCTCCGGCACCAGCACGATATCCTCGATATAGGAAAACGGCGTCGTGTAGATTTTCACCGGGCGATGAATGCCCGCATAATTGAAAAAGTCAAAATTCGGGGCATTGTGCGGCTTCTGGCGCGTCATATTCACGCTCGGGATATCCGGAAGGTCCGCCCCGAAAAAGGCTGCGCCCACCTCGTTTCCGATCGGAAGCGTGGAATAATCCACCCGGTTGTCCACCGCCACGCAGAGCAGATTTTTACCCGGATGCACGCATGTCTGGATCTCCGCCTCAAACGGAAGGAAGCCTCCCCGGTGCTCGCAGAGCAGCTCGCCGTTTAAATACACCTTTGCCTGGTGGGTGACAGCTCCGAACCGCAGCACGATCCGCTGTCCTTTTAATATCGCCGGAATCACCAGCTCCGTCTGATAAAACGCCCATCCATAGTGATCGCGGAACGCCGCTCCCTCCACCTGGTCGTTGTAGGACGCCGGAACCGCCAGCTTCACCGGATCCTCCAGCGGCTTCTTCATCCACTCCTTTTCAAAGCCCGTGCCGTCGTCCAGCTTAAAATCCCAGATTCCCGACAGGTCGATCAGCGCTCTCGCATCATTCAATTTCGGATATAACATAGTTTTCTTCCTCCTTACCAATATGGTTTCCAGTCCTTCACAAGCCTTGTCAGCGCTTCCTCCTTCACCTCCGCCGTAATTTCCGTGCAGAGCGTCTGCACGCCCTTTTGAATCTTATATTTTATTGACGGAATCCTCGTTTTGGAATACAGTACATTGGTGTTCGGATCGGCGGTGATAAGAACGCCCTCGCCCTCCGCGGACGACACCGCGCACTTCATCCGCTTATTTTCCGCCAGGCAGAAGCCCTTTTCTTCCCTTGATGCAAATGCCTCCGAAAGCTTCGCTCCCACCGAAAAACCGCAGTCATACGCCTCGCACTTCACGGTACTCTCTATTTTATGTATCCGTTTATGCCCGTTTTCCGTCGGAATGATCGTCGTTTCCACCTCAATTCCCGGATACGGACTCCACCGCGACCACACGGAGTCCTCCCGCACGGCGCGCTCCTCGCAGATGCGACGCACATACACATAGCCGTCTATAAAAAATGCCAGCATACTGTCCGGGCAGTTTTCATAGAGCTCATAGCAGGACTTCGCCACGGAAAAGCCGAATTTCGTATCGTAGGCGAATTTCCCGTACTTTGCCACGATCTGCCCGTGCCCGTTCGGACTGTATACGCCCGGCACATATGCCGTCACATGATGCCGATAGCGCCGCACCAGCATGTCCGCCTCCGGCATACTGCAGATATCCGGCACTTTCGGAAATTCCGCCGCCTCCGCCGTCCAGAACGGGTGCTTATCCGGCAGCGCCAGCACGGTAAACGCCATCATGCTCCAGTAAACGGAGCCGGGACCGTTGTACTTTTCCGCCATCACCAGGTTCGGGTACGCATAGCCGATCGTCAGGATCCCCTCCCGGTCGAAAACCGGCTGCTGCATCCAGTATTTTATGTGCCGCACGATCAGTCCCTTCATCACCGGTACCGGAAACGGCGCCACATCCGCCAGAAGGCATGCCTCAAAAAAAGCCGCCTGCGCAAACCGGTAAATGAGCGACCGCCCAAACGGCAGCGCCTCCCCGTCCCCGTCGAACCAGTAAATAAATTCCTTCGCAAACAGCAATGCGCGCTCGCGGAACCTTCCGCAGCGCTCCTTATCCTCGTCCTCCATAAACATCGCATAAATGAGGCTGTAAAACTGAATGGCAACGGAAACATAGTAATCCTTCTGGTTGGAATCCCCGTCCCGGTACCAGCCGCTGCCGAGATAAAAGCTCTCCGTCAAATCCAGCGCCTCAAAAAGCCGCTCCCGGTCGTAAGGCATCCCGTTTTCCTTCAGCGCAAGGTTCACAAGTACCCGGAACAGCAGCCAGTTGCAGCAGGGAATCTGATGTTCATTGATCGTGTACAGATAGGCGGCGAGCCGCCGCTTTTCCTCACTGTCAAGCGGCTCCCAGAGAACATCCCCTGCGAGCAGCATTCCAAAGGCGATCGCGCCCATCTCGATAAACCGCTGGTCGTATTCCCCCGGAGCGCCCCAGAATTCGGGATTTTCCGGGTCGGTTCCCGCCGCAAGCCCCCTGCGGCAGACAGCCTCAAACCACGGCTCCTTTCCGCCGCCCGCCCAGAAGGGCACCAGTCCCCAGAGCGGCCGGGAAAAGCCCTCCATCAGAATTGCTTTTTCATCATAATTGGTAGAGGTCACTCCCAGGGAAACGCCCGCTCCCTCCGCTGTGTAATGGGGCTTCAGCGGATTTAAGAGCGAAAGCATCAGCGCCTGGAAATCCTTTTTTGATTCTAGTCTCATAGTTTTATTTTAGCCCTTCACGCCGGTTGCAGCAATCCCTTCCACAAAATATTTCTGCAGACACAGGAACACGATCAGCACCGGGATCAATGTAATGATGGACCCAGCCATGATCAGTCCGTACTCGGCGGAATACTGGCCGATGAACATGCGCAGTCCGAGCTGGATCGTCTTTTTCGACTCTGTTTTCAAATAGATAAGCGGTCCAAGGTAATCGTTCCACGTATTGACGAAGGTGAAGATCGTCAGCGTGGCGAGCGCCGGTTTGGACAGCGGCAGCATAATGCTGCTGTAGATCCGGTATTCGCTCATGCCGTCGATGCGCGCCGCCTCGCAGAGCGAATCCGGGATGCCCGCGTAGAACTGCTTCATCATAAACACGCCGAACGCCGAGAACGCCTGCAGGCAGAGCATCGCCAGGAGCGTATCGTTCAGTCCCATTCTTCGCATCATGATAAACTGCGGCACCATGTATACCTGCCACGGCATCGCAATGGTGGCGATGTAGGCGAGGAACAGCCCGTTCTTAAACCTAAACTCCAGCTTGGAAAAGGCGTAAGCGGCAAAGCTGCTGGTCAGAAGCTGGAAAAAGGTTACCGCGATCGTCAGGATCACCGTGTTGCCGATAAATTTCAGCAGCGGGATCTTTGTCCAGATATTTACGTAGTTTTCCCACTTCGGCACCTCCGGGATCCAGCGGAAGGGCGTCATCTGAAAGACCTCAGTGTTTGATTTAATGGAAGCCGACAGCATCCACAAAAACGGTACCACCATCAGCGCGGTAATGATAATCAATAAAGTATACAGGCAGATCCTTCCGATCAGCCGTTTTTTTGACGCGGATTTTGTTTTCATGCGTTTCTCCCTCCTGTCACTCTTTTTCATACTTCGCTTCCCCGCGGAACTGGATAATCGTTACGATCAATACCAGCACGAACAGAACCATTGCCACCGCGCTGGAATATCCGAGATCCCATTCCTGGAAAGCCTTCTGGTAAATGTAGTAAACAAGTACGGTCGAAGAGGTGCCAAGCTTTCCGTCTCCGCCGCCTGCCAGCATGACAGCCACATCGTACACCTTAAAGCAGCTGATCGTCAGCATAACCACTACAAAGAAGGTGGTCGAACGGAGCTGCGGCCAGGTGATATAGCGGAATTTTTCCCAGGTGGTCGCACCGTCCAGACTCGCCGCCTCATAAAATTCCCCCGGAATTCCCTGCAGACCTGCCAGATAAATAACCATATAGTAACCCATGAAACGCCACACGCTGAAAAGAATCATGGTGAGAAGGATCAGATCGCCTCCAAACCAGTTTGGAAGATTCTTTACGTGAAACACATAATACAGAATCGCGTTGACCGGACCCTTGCTCGGATGGAAGATCATCTGCCAGACCGCCGTGATCGCCACCAGCGATGCCACATACGGGAAAAATGCCACGGTACGGAAAATTCCCCGGAATTTCACCTTCTGGTTCAAAATAATTGCCAGCGCCAGCGACGCCACCATCGTCAGAGGAACGGTTCCCACACAGTAGAGAATCGTATTTTTCAGAGCCGCCCAGAAGAAGGTGTCATCCTTCAGGCGGGCAAAATTCGCAAGCCCCACGAACTCCAGGGGATTGCTGCCGTCCCACTTCATAAATCCAAGTCCAAAGGCACAGATAATCGGGATCAGCGTAAATACCGCAAATCCGATAAAGTTTGGCGCAATAAACGAATATGCCACCAAAGCGCGCTTTCTGTTGCGGCGCTTCCTGCTTTTTTCCGCTTCATTCATCCTTTTTTCTCCTTTCCTTTGCGAAATCGGGCACAGAAAAAGGGAACCGGCTTATACAGGTCTGTTTCCGATTCCCTTTTTGCACTGCCGTTACATTTCCTGCTGATTATTCACCGAGGATTTTTCCTACCTCTTCGTTCATCTTTGCAATGCCGTCGTCAATGGAGGTATCTCCATTCATGATATCCTTGTGATACGTATCCAGAACCGTGTTGATCTCTGTGATGTGCGCATCATACGGAGCTTCCAGATAAATCTGGGCGGTCTTTAACGCTTCCTTGCTGTTCTCATCCTGCGGGAAGCCCTCAAGTGAGGAAATCTGCTCTACAACGCTGTCGTTGAGGATCGCCGGGAAGGTACCCGTGAAAGCTACCACCTCTGCGCCTTCCTCTCCGCATGCAAACTTGATGAAATCCCATGCAGCATCCTGTTTCTCCGAGCAGGTCGGGATCGCAAGCGCTGTGATGGTACCAAGGGTCGTGCCTGCCTCTACGCCTTCCGGATGCGGATATTTTACGATGCCCCAGTCGCCTACCAGCTCGCTGTCGTAGTTGCCGTTTGCCAGCTCAGACATCAGTGTGGTGATGTACCAGGAGCCCATATTCATCGTTGCGGTATTTCCCTCAGAGAAAGCGCCGCTGTAGTGAAGCTGGGATGCGTTTGTGTCGATGTAGGAACGGCACACGCCGTCTGCTTCCTGCTGTTTTACCAGCTCATAATACGGTTTTAAGAAATCATAATTGCCGTCCAGTACGGTGTGTTCTCCGTCAAGGATGCCGAAAAGCTGTACTGCACTTCTCCAGGTGTGGTAGTGTGCGCCGTATACCTGATCGCTTCCGAAGCCTTCCTTCGTAACGCTTCTTGCCAGCGCGTCGTACTGCTCCATCGTCATATCGTTTGCAGAATATCTTTATCTTGGATGTGTAGAAATCCGCCAGCCAAGCCTGCTGATACAGCTGCAGAGACAGGCCGCATACAACCGGCAGATGCAAAAATATAATGCGTCTTTACTGTTCCTTTACTCCGATATACACGCTGACCCTATGCTGCTTTTAGATGACCTGCGTCTGCTCTACCGCTGTCGCGGTCTGGATTTCTATGGCATCGCTGCTCGCCGCGCAGAGCACTATCCTGCCACGCAGGATGCGCAGTTAAAAGAATATTCTCTTGATATCATAACTTCGCTCCAGACAGGAAAGTTTGATCTTGCGCACACACAAATTCATACCCTTTTTGATTTCGTATCCAGCACTTTTTATCCGGATATCGCAAATTTGAAAACAATATGCCAGAATTTTTGTGAGACAGCCTATTCCCATACAGTTCCGCTTGACAGGAATGCCTATTATCAATATACACAGGAAATATCCGCACAATTTCAGTCTGCTGAAAACGCTGCTTCCCTTCAGCGGCTTCTGACGGATGCCCTGGAACAATTGCAGCGACGTTCCAATTCCTGTACCTGCTACTCCCAAAGAATTGCGCAGGCTGTCTCTATTATAGAGGCACACTACATGGACGAGATCAGTCTGTCCGGCGTCGCCCAGATGCTCTATATCAGTCCTGAATACCTGTCCCGCAGCTTCAAAAAGGAAGTCGGCAGTAATTTTAACGCTTACTTAAACAATGTCCGCCTGGAGCACGCCCTGGAGCTCTTAAAAGAACCCTCCTCCCGCATATCGGAAGTGGCTGAAAAAACCGGTTTCCAGACACCCGCCTATTTCTCGAAGTGCTTTAAAACAGCCTTTGGTATCTCCCCACAGGAATGGAAAATGAAAAATATGCAATAAAAATCTGCAGAGAATCTGTTTCCCTGCAGATTTTTGCCATTATAGAAAACTGCCCTCCGGCACCTTTCCACGCAAAGACACACATCTGTGCTCTTTTTATAAATTCGTATACCCCATCAGCGATTCGTCCACCGCTTTTGCCGCCTCACGCCCTTCGCGGATCGCCCACACGACGAGGGACTGTCCGCGGTGCATATCGCCTGCGGTAAAGACATTCGGGATGCTGGTCTGATATTTGCCCGGATCGGTCGCCACGTTGGTGCGCCCGTCGAGCGCTACCTTGAAGGCATCCGTCACATACTTCTGGGAACCGAGGAAGCCAGCCGCGATCAGCACGAGGTCGACGTCCACGATCTCCTCTGTGCCCTCCACCGGAACCATCATCATGCGTCCGCTCTTTTCGTCGCGCTTGCCCTCCAGCTTCACGAGCTTTGCCTGGCAGACCTCGCCCTTTTTGTTGGCGATAAATTCCGTGACGGTCGTCTGATAGACGCGCGGATCATGCCCGAACACCGCGATCGCCTCCTGCTGACCGTAGTCGGTCTTGCAGACTCTCGGCCACTGCGGCCACGGATTGTTTGCCGCGCGCGTATCCGGCGCCTTCGGCATCATCTCAAGCTGCAGCACACTTGCCGCGCCGAGACGGATGGACGTGCCAACACAGTCGTTTCCAGTGTCGCCGCCGCCGATCACCATCACCTTTTTGCCCTTTGCAGAGATGAATTTTCCATCCTCAAAATTAGAATCCAAAAGGCTCTTTGTGGTCGCCTTTAAGAAATCCACCGCAAAATAAATGCCCTTTGCCTCGCGCCCCGGCACCTTGATATCGCGCGGGTTGGAGGCTCCGCAGCAAAGCACCACACGGTCATAATCCTTCAAAAGCTGCTCCGCCGGGATGTCCTCGCCGATGTTGGCGTTCGTCACAAAGGTGATGCCCTCCGCCTCCATGATCGCCAGACGGCGGTCGATGATATGCTTCTCCAGCTTCATATTCGGGATACCGTAGCGCAGCAATCCGCCGATGCGGTCGTTTCTCTCAAATACTGTCACCAGATGACCGCGCTTGTTAAGCTGCATCGCCGTCGCCAGGCCGGACGGGCCGCTTCCGACCACCGCCACGCGCTTTCCGGTGCGTACCTTCGGCGGATTCGGCTTTACCAGCCCTTTCTCGTAAGCATTTTCGATAATCGCGCGCTCATTCTCCTTCGTCGCCACCGGCTCCCCGTTCAGATTGCAGGTGCATGCCGCCTCGCAGAGCGCCGGACACACGCGCGACGTAAACTCCGGGAAGCAGTGCGTCTTTGTCAGACGCAGATATGCCTGCTCCCAGTTTCCCGTGTAAACAAGATCGTTCCACTCCGGCACCAGATTATTTAAGGGGCAGCCCGACGCCATGCCGCCGATCATCATTCCCGACTGACAAAACGGCACGCCGCACGCCATACACCGCGCCGCCTGCTGTCGCTGCTTCTCTCTGGAGAGCGGAGTATGGAATTCGTTGAAGTTTTTGATACGGACCTTCGGGGAAGCCGCCGCTGCAGTCTCCCGCTCATAATCCATAAATCCTGTTGGTTTTCCCATCTTCGTCTCCTCCTATCCTTTCTTGATCGCGTTAAACGCTTCAATCTGTGCCTGCTCGCTGCTCAATCCTTTTTCCTCCATCTGAACGATGGTATTCATCATCCGCTTGTAGTCATTCGGGATGATCTTCTTGAATTTCAGCAGATATTCCTCAAAATGCTCCAGAACTTCCTTGCCCTTCACGGAATTTGTATACTTCACGTGATCCTGGATCATTTTCTTCAATTCTTCCACATCGTATTTGTTGGTCAGCTTCTCAATGGAAACCATCTCTTTGTTGACCTTCTTGTAGAGGTCGCTGTCCTCATCCAGCACGTAGGCGATACCACCGCTCATGCCCGCCGCAAAGTTTTTGCCGGTCCTGCCGAGGATCACCGCCCGTCCGCCGGTCATATATTCGCAGCCGTGCTCGCCGACGCCCTCTACCACGGCAACCGCACCGGAGTTGCGGACGCAGAAGCGCTCGCCTGCCACACCGTTGATGTAGGCGCTGCCGCTGGTAGCGCCGTAAAGCGCCACGTTGCCGATGATGATATTCTCATCCTGTTTGTAGGTAATTCCCTTCGGCGGGTACACGATCAGTCTGCCGCCGGAAAGCCCCTTTCCAAAATAATCATTGCTGTCGCCCACCAGCTCCAGAGTCAGCCCCTTCGGGATAAACGCGCCGAAGCTCTGTCCGCCCGCGCCGTTACATTTTACAGTAAAGGTATCATCCTCCAGGGTGTCGCCGTACAGCTTCGTGATCTCCGAACCGAAAATCGTTCCGAACGCACGGTCCACGTTGGACACATCCACCTCAATGCTGCGCTTCTGCTTCTTCTCCAGCGCGCCCTTCAGCTTCTTCAGCAGGATCTTCTCGTCCGCCGTCTTTTCCAGATGGAAGTCGTAAACATGCTCCGGCTCAAAGGTGCATTTCTGTCCTACATACGGGTTGTCGAGGATCGCGCTCAGATCTACGCGCGCCGCCTTCTCCTTATAGAAGCCCTCGCCCTTTCTTAAAAGATCGCTTCTGCCGACCAGCTCATCGACTGTGCGCACGCCCAGCTTCGCCATATATTCGCGCAGCTCCTGTGCGATAAAGCGCATAAAGTTGATAACATATTCCGGTTTGCCGCGGAAACGCTTGCGCAGCTCCGGATTCTGGGTAGCAACGCCCACCGGACAGGTATCCAGGTTGCAGACACGCATCATCACGCAGCCCATCGTTACCAGCGGAGCGGTGGCAAAACCAAATTCCTCCGCGCCGAGGATCGCCGCGATCGCGACATCGCGTCCGCTCATCAGCTTACCGTCCGTCTCAATGCGCACCTTATTCCGCAGCCCGTTCATCATCAGCGTCTGATGCGTCTCAGCAAGACCAAGCTCCCACGGAAGACCGGCGTTGTGGATGGAGCTGCGCGGCGCCGCTCCGGTACCGCCGTCATAGCCGGAAATAAGGATAACCTGCGCGCCCGCTTTTGCAACGCCCGCCGCAACGGTACCAACGCCCGCCTCGGACACCAGCTTCACGGAAATGCGCGCATCTTTATTGGAATTTTTCAAATCGTATATCAGCTGCGCCAGATCCTCGATCGAATAAATATCGTGATGAGGCGGCGGGGAAATCAGGCTCACGCCCGGCGTCGAATGTCTCGTTTTTGCGATCCACGGATATACCTTTCCGCCCGGCAGATGTCCGCCCTCGCCCGGCTTCGCGCCCTGCGCCATCTTGATCTGCAGCTCCTTTGCGCTCACCAGATAACGGCTGGTCACGCCGAAACGTCCGGATGCCACCTGCTTAATCGCTGAGCTGCGGTCGTTCGCAGTGCCTGCAGACGCCAGACGCTCGTCGCTCTCGCCGCCCTCGCCGGAGTTGGATTTTCCGTGCAGCTTATTCATCGCGATCGCCAGCGTCTCGTGCGCCTCCTGCGAAATCGAGCCGTAGGACATCGCACCCGTCTTAAAGCGCTTCACGATCTCATCCACGCTCTCCACCTCTTCAATGGGCACGCCCTCCTCAGGGTAATTAAAATCCATCAGACTGCGCAGATAGCCGGATTCCTCGCGGTTCACGCGCGCCGTGTATTCCTTGAACATCTGGTAATTGCCCTGTTTCGTCGACTCCTGCAGCAGATGGATCGTCAGCGGATTGTAGCGGTGCTCCTCGCCCTGGCTCCGCGATTTGTGGCGTCCGATGCTGTTTAAGGTGAGATCGGTGCCAAGTCCTAACGGATCAAACGCTTCGTTGTGCAGCGCTTCTGTCTGGTTCTCGATATCCTGCAGTGTGATGCCGCCCACACGACTAACCGTTTTTGTAAAGTATTTGTCGATTACTTCCTTGCTGATGCCGATCGCCTCAAAAATCTGAGAGCCCTGATAGGACTGGATCGTGGAAATACCCATCTTCGACGCGATCTTGACGATGCCGTGCAGCACTGCCGAATTGTAATCATTGACCGCCGCATAGTAATCCTTCTCGATCATCTTATTGTCGATGAGCTGGCGGATGGTATCCTGCGCCAGATACGGGTTAATCGCGCAGGCTCCGTAGCCCAGAAGCGTGGCAAAATGATGCACCTCGCGCGGCTCGCCGGATTCCAGAACGATCGCAAGCGATGTTCTCTTCTTCGTCTTTACAAGATACTGATGCACCGCAGATACCGCAAGCAGCGACGGGATCGGCACATGGTTCTCATCCACGCCGCGGTCAGTCAGCACAAGAATGTTCGCGCCGTCGCGGTGCGCCTTGTCAACCTCCACGAACAGACGCTCAATCGCACGCTCGATGCTGGTGCTCTTATAATATGTGATCGGCACCTCCGCCACCTTAAAGCCATCCACCTTCATATGCTTGATCTTCAGCATATCGGTATTTGTGAGGATCGGGTTATTCACCTTCAATACCTTGCAGTTTTCCGGCGCCTCCTCCAGAAGATTGCCGTCCTCACCGATATAAACGGTTGTCGAGGTGACAATTTCCTCGCGGATCGCGTCGATAGGCGGATTTGTTACCTGCGCGAACAATTGCTTAAAGTAGTTAAACAGCGGCTGCTGCTGGTCAGAAAGCACGGCAAGCGGCGTGTCGATACCCATGGAAGCAATGCCCTCCGCGCCGTTTAATGCCATGTTGCGGATGGAAGTGCGATATTCCTCATAAGTATAGCCGAATGCCTTCTGCAGTCTTGCGCGCTCCTCGTCCGTGTACTCCGGCACGCGCACATTCGGGATCTTCAGATCCTTCAGACATACCAGGTTGCTGTCCAGCCACTCTCCGTACGGCTCACGCGAAGCATAGTATTCCTTCAGCTCCTCATCGTCGATAATTCTGCCCTGTACCGTATCGATCAGCAGCATTTTACCCGGATGCAGACGCTCCTTGCGGACAATCTTTTCGGGCGGAATATCCAGCACACCCACCTCGGAGGATAAAATCATATAGCCATCATTCGTGATATAATAGCGTGACGGACGCAGACCGTTGCGGTCGAGCACCGCGCCCACCTGGTCGCCGTCGCTGAACATAATAGCGGCAGGACCGTCCCACGGCTCCATCATGGTCGCATAATACTGGTAGAAATCACGCTTGTTCTGCGAGAGGTTCTGGTTGTTCGCCCACGGCTCCGGAATCAGAATCATCATGGCAAGCGCCATATCCATGCCGCTCATGATAAGAAATTCCAGCGTGTTGTCCAGCATGGCAGAATCAGAACCCGCCATATTGATCACCGGCAGCACCTTGTGGAAATCATCCTGCAGATACGGGGACGCCATCGTTTCCTCGCGCGCCAGCATCTTGTCGGCGTTGCCGCGGATGGTATTGATCTCACCGTTATGTACGATGAAACGGTTCGGATGCGCCCGCTCCCAGCTCGGATTAGTATTCGTGCTGAAACGGGAGTGCACGGTCGCGATCGCCGATTCGTAGTCCGGGCTCTGCAGGTCAGTGAAGAACTGGCGGAGCTGCCCTACCAGGAACATACCCTTGTAGACGATCGTTCTGCTGGAGAGGGAGGCAACGTAGGTATTCTCGTTGCTTTGCTCAAACTCGCGGCGCGCCACATACAGTCTGCGGTCGAACGGCAGACCTTTCTCCACATCCGCAGGTTTTTTGATAAACGCCTGCATAATGCATGGCATCTTGTCGAGCGCCTTCTGTCCGAGCACCTCCGGTACTGTCGGAACGGTGCGCCAGCCGAGAAATTCCAGACCTTCCTTGCTCAGAATAATCTCAAACATCTTCATCGCCTGTTTTCTCTTCAGCTCATCCTGCGGGAAGAAAAACTGACCAATGCCGTATTCCCGCTCCTTACCAATAGAAATGCCGAGGGCGTTACAGGTTTTGGAAAAGAATTTGTGCGAAATCTGTAAAAGGATTCCTACACCGTCCCCTGTTTTTCCCTCGGCGTCTTTGCCGGCTCTGTGCTCTAAGTTTTCTACAATCTTCAAGGCGTTTTCAACCGTCGCCCTGGTTTTGATTCCCTTGATGTTTACCACTGCGCCAATACCGCAGTTGTCATGCTCAAATTCCTGCCGGTACAGCGGCGGAGCCTGAGGTGCGCTCTTGTTTGCCATAGCCCTCTTCCTTTCTTTCACGGCGCACAGTCTTCGGGGCTTTTCCCCTGTTTCTGTCTCTGCCGTATTTTATGCATAATATCAATTCATTTTTTCGATTGAATTTTATTTTGCATTTTATTTACGCATTATCATACACCCTTTTTTCTCCTTTGTAAATAGGGAATTTTTGCGAAATTGTCAGATTATTTGACAACTTTTATGTTTATCTGGCAGTTGCAGCGAATTGTTTGCCGTTGAATGCCTGTTTCGTTCAATTTGGCTGGTTTTGCAGGGATATACAGCATGTCCGGCAATAAATTTTTTTTGCTGCCGGTACCGCACAACGCAGATTTTTCCAGCTAACATTCTATCTATGCCCACCCGCGCGCTTTCATCTCCTGCCACAGTCTCGCCACCGGCAGCCCGACAACCGTATAGTAATCCCCACAGATTCCTTTGATATGGACGGCAAATCTGCCCTGTATCCCGTAGGCGCCCGCCTTGTCCATGCAGTCGCCGCTCTCCACGTAATTCCGGATGTCCTCGTCTGTCATCGTGTAGAGGGTGACGTCGGTCTTTTCATAGAAGGAATGTGCCTGCCCATCCCTTATCAGAGTGACGCCCGTATAGACCTGATGCGTCCTTCCCTGCAATGCGCGCAGCATCGCCGCCGCATGCTCTGTACTCTTCGGCTTTCCAAGTACCTGCCCGTCCAGCACCACGATCGTATCTGCGCCAAGCACCAGACGTCCCGGATGCGCGTCCGCCACCACCTGTGCCTTGCACAGAGATAACTCCTTTACGATCTCCGCCGGCTCTGTTTTTGTGATAATCTCCTCCGCGTCGCTCTTGATCACCTCAAAGGGGATGCCCGCCTGCTCCAAAAGCTCGCGGCGGCGCGGCGAACCGGATGCTAAAATTATTTTTTCCATAGTTTTCTCCTTTTCCATGCTTCCACCAATCGGATATACAATCTGTCCATATACATGCCGGCGCGGGCTGCGTTTTCACTTTGTCTGTGCGCCTGCTGCCGGTTTTCTTTCTTGTCAGTATACAGACAGGTATCGGCTGGACGCCCTACAAGTGAATGCCCTGCCAGGTAACGTAACGCACAAACAGAAATTTCTTCAGTCCGAACGTGACCGTCTCATCATATTCCAACCGGTACGGCGGCAGCAGCACGCTGCCGTGCTCCGTCATATGCTCCCGGAAGTGCTTTTTTTCGATAAAAAATGCTGCCCGCTTTTCATCCACCAGATGCACATGCAACTCCGTCACCTCAAAATCAGAATTGTTGCTTGTCACAACCTCCACCGCAATCGTATTTTTCCGTTTCTGCCTCATATACTCCTGCAGTGCAGGCTCATAAATAAACTTCATCGTTCTCTCCATCTTTTTCGTGGAATGCAGCGCACAAATACCGCTTCCTGCTGCTTCCGCACGCTTTCCCTGCAAGCATATCATACCTGAACTTTTTTGTCAAAATACCCCTTGACACATTATACTATGTATTGTATAGTATAGTGCATAAGGAGGCAAGCACATGGATATTCAGCTCAAAAAAGGCTTTCTGGAATACTGCGTGCTGGGCGCACTTTATCAGACAGATTCCTACGGATATCAGATCATCAAGGATATCTCGCCCTGCATTGAAATTTCAGAATCCACCCTGTACCCTATCCTGAAGCGGCTGGAGGCAAGCGCCTGCGTGGAGACATACTCCGTGGAGCACAACAGCCGTCTGCGCAAATATTACCGCATCACCCAGAAGGGGCGCGCGCGCGCACAGGAATTTCTAAACGACTGGCAGCAATTGCTGCAGATTTACGACTTTATGAAGGGAGCGATTGATCATGAGTAAAACTGAATTTCTGACGCGGCTGGAGAAGCTCCTGAAGGGGCTTTCCAGAAAAGAACGCGAAACCCATCTTTCCTATTATCAGGAAATGATCGAGGATGCAATGGAGGACGGCTGCACTGAAGAAGAAGCCGTCGCCCGCATCGGCAATCCCGGCGCCGTTGCCGAGCAGATCTTATCCGAACAGGAGACTCCGGCAAAATCCGTTTCCACCGGTCAAAAGATCCTTATCACTTTGCTGCTGATTCTCGGCTCGCCGCTCTGGGGTTCGCTTGTGCTCGCCGTCGCCGCGCTTGCGCTTGGTCTTGCACTGGCCGCCGCCATGATGGTGCTCTGCGCTTACATCGTAATCTGGTGCGTTCCGGTAACGACCGGCGCAGTATCCCTCAGCGCCCTGCTGCTCGCCGTCGTCAGCACCGTCGGGGCGTTCCCGGTATTTTTCGGTAATGCAGCGCTCGGCGTCCTGCAGTTCGGCGTCGGTATTTTGTCCGCAGGCGTCTTTATCCTTGCCGGCTGGCTTACCTTGTTACTCGGCAGCTATTTTGTGCGCGTCACGGTCCGTTTCAGCAGATGGCTGAAGCGCCTGTTCACCAGAAGAAAGGAGGCAATCGCATGAACAGCAAAAAAAATCTTCTCGCTACGCTTAAGGCAAAAGCCCTTCCGGGCGGTATCACCTTCCTTGCAGCCGGGCTTCTGATCTGCTTTCTCGGCTTTGCAATGGCTCATTTTGATTTTAGTAATCTGGAAATGCCCGGCACACCGAAATGGTACCTCACCGTCCATATCGATGATGAACAGTTCTGGCTCGGCTTTACAGCATCGTATCATCACGCAGCGCACCCGCAAGACTGATCTGCATCAGCCTCCGACCGCCGAGATAATAGGCAAGCGCCACCATGCCAAACGCCGCTCCGAAAAACAACAGCAGCGGCAGCAGTGGCGCTTCTCTTAAAAATACGCCCGGCTCCAGATAGCTCGCTTTAATCATCAGCCCGGTAAAAAACGCAGTCAATAGCAGGGAAACCAGCGCCGGACGTCCCACAAGCGCAGCCGCCTCCAGACAGAACATCTTTTTCATGCCCTCCGGCGTCAGCCCGACGGACAGATAGCGGGCAAATTCTCGCTTTCTTTGCCGCACAAAGCCCATCGTATTTGAAAATACATCGGCAATTCCAATCAGTGCAAGCAGTGTGCAGAAGCCGCCGAGGATCCACATCATTCCCCGCTGCATCTCGTCGTTGGAAAGCTTTTCCTGGATGCGGTTTTCTATTTCCATTTCATAACTGCTCCCGAGAATCTGCATCACATTTTGTTCCAGCTCCTGCAAGTCCGCCGGCGCTGCTCCTTCCTTTGCCAGAATACGGATGCAGCACTCGCTGTTCTCTCCGCCAACCTGTCCTCTGATACTCTCCCAGAGCGACAGCGGCAGAAAATGCACCAGCTCGTAATAATCTGTTTCTCCATAGGCTTCCCGCAAAACGGGCGGCTCCTGCGTGTACGCAAGCACCAAAAGCTCCGCCGCTGATCCTTCCGCAGCCGGCTCCTGCCCCACCGCAATTTGCCGTTCACCGGAAACATCCGCCGGGCGCAGAGCGGTCGTATTGATCGTATCCTGCAGATACGGGAAATAATCGGTGCTGCGGAAATCAGGGTTGGAGCTGTCCCGCATACGATTCAGAATGATCGCGCCGTCCAGCCGCGATCCTGTGCCAAGCTGCGCACAGTATTCCAGAAAGCTTTCGTCATCCAGAATGATAATCGGCGCATTTACGAGCCACGCTCCGTCCTCTGACATCACATATGATTCCGGCACACGCTGCATATTTCCTGACGCCAGCGCCTCTGCGCTCAGCTCCGCTTCCGTGACAAGGCGTTTCGCCGACGCCCTCTGGTAAGCCGTACAGCTTCGCACTCCCGGCAGCTCCCTGATCTGACTGATCTGCGTTAAGCTTTCCATATCTGTGTTTTTCAGGGTCACATAAATATCCCATGCATTCTGATACCGCTCAAAATATGTCATCCGCTGGCTGATGCCCGTCAGCGTAAAAAAACACAGCATCAGTGAAAACGCCAGAAAAGACACTGTCAGCGAAAGCTTCGCCGTGCGCAGGGATTTCCGCTGCGCGTACAGCGCGTTTGCCGCAAGCTCGCCCTCCATGCCAAAGAAATGCGGCAAAATCCAAAAGCGCTTTTTCTTTTTCACCGCCCGCTCCCCGGTATTTCTGACTGCCTCCAGCACGGTCATCCTGCTTAACCTGTGCGCCGGGATCCAGGCAGAAATCCACACCGTCGCAATGGATGCTGCCAGCGTGACCGCAAATACCAGCGGGTGATACGTCCATACCGCGTCAAACCGCCCCTGCACGTCCGCCGCCATCGCATTAATCAGATGAAGCACTCCCATACCGCCGATAATTCCAAAAAGCTGCCCCGCCAGAAGCGGCACAGCGCACAGCGCTGCCGCCTCCTGCAGCAGGCAGGCGCGTATCTGTGCCGGGGTTGCGCCGATGCTGGCGAAAATACCAAACTGATGCACGCGTGCGTCCATAGACACCGCAAAGGCATTGTGAATGATCATAATTAAAGAAAAACATGCCAGCGCCAGAATTGCTAGAAACAGCGGAAAAACAAGCCGCGGCGCCGGATCTGCGGGATCACGGATAAGGTACATCGATAAAAGCGCGTGATGATATGTGATATTTTCGGCATCGATTCCCAGCGCTTCCGCGATACGCGGCATATCTTCAAGGATAGCATACAGATTTGAGAAATAGATATCGACAGTCAGCTCCGCCTTTCCTTCCTGAACAATCACCCGCTCCACGTTCGCAAAATTGCGGATTACCGCCAGCTCCTCTTCCGAAGCCACGCCCGAAAGCCGCGCCTGCCAATCACCCTCTTCTGCTTTGATCCTCTGGATGTCATACGCCCAGAAATTATAAAACAGGCTGCACAGCAGCGATAAAAGCAGCGCGGAAATAAATGCCGAAGCCATGACAGTGATCCCGGACGCCCGGTTGCCTCTGATATAATTCGCCGAATATTCTCTCCACATCTCGCTCACCTCCGCTCGTCGCGAAGAATACGTCCGTCTTCCATCGTAATGATGCGGTCCGCCTCCAGCGCAATTTTTTCATCATGTGTGATCAGAAAAACCGTCTGTCCGAAATTTCGGTTGGAGAGCTTCAGCATGTCCAGCACCTCACGGGAATTTTTCCGGTCCAGATTTCCGGTCGGCTCATCCAGCAAAAGCACCGCCGGGCGGTACATCATTGCCCGCGCGATCGCTGCGCGCTGCTGCTGTCCGCCGGAGAGCTGGCCCGGCAGCGCCTCCAGCTTATCCCCGATGCCAAGCGTATGAACCACCTGCGCAAAATGATCCTGCTCCGGCTTCTTTTTGTCTAAAAGAAGCGGCATCAGAATATTTTTCCGCACCGTCAGTGTCGGAATCAGGTTGTAAAACTGATAGACGATTCCCACCTTCCGTCTGCGCAGAAGCGCCGACTGCGTGCGGTTCAGCGAAGTAATGTCCTTTCCTTCTATAAAAACATGTCCCTCCGTCGGCTGCTCCACACTTCCAAGAATGTGCAGAAGCGTAGACTTTCCGGAACCTGATGTGCCGACCACCGCCGCAAATTCGCCTTTCCCCAGTGACAGGTTCACCCCATCCAGCGCAGCCACCCTGCTCTCCCCGGAGCCGTAAACCTTGCGCACGCCCTCGCATCTCAAAATTTCCATATAATTGTCCCCTTTCTGCCATCCTTTTCATCGGCTATGCCACTCTAAATCAAGTATAGCAGACGCAAGTGACAGTTCCGTGACAATTACGCATACACACGCACCTCAAAACACGCACCGCCCTCCGGCAGATTTTTTGCCGTCAGGCTGCCGTTCTGCAGCGCAAATATTTCCCCCGCAAGGGACAGGCCGATTCCGATTCCTTCGCCTTTTGCGCATTTTCCGCGGTAAAACCGTTCGAAGAGATGCGGGATATCCTCTCTCGCAAAGCCCTCTCCCTCGTCGCAGATTCTGATTTCTGTGTACAGCGGATTTTTTTCATACGTACAGGTTATCGTTCCGCCTTCCGGGGTGTGCTCGGCACAGTTTTTTATAAGATTCATCAGCGCCTCCATCGTCCATTCCAGGTCGCCCGTAAATTCTGCGCTGCCGTTCTCCAAAATCGAAACCTTCATCCTCTGTTTTGAAAGCAGGCTTTCCAGATTTTCTGCCGCGAGCATCAACACCGTAAATGCGTCCACTGATTCCTGCTTTAGCTGCAAAGTCCCGGAATCAATCCGCGCCAAAGTAAGCAGCGCCTCACCAAGAATCGTCAGCCGGTCAAGCTGCGCCTGCACCTGCCGCGTCAGGCGGCTCATGCTTTCCGGCAGCTTAAATTCATCTGTCTGCCCGCACAGCCGCTGCAGAGAGAGCGAGGCCGCTGTGATCGGCGTTTTGAGCTGATGCGCGATGTTGGCGAGGTTGTCCGCAAAACGTTCTTTTGCACGCACTGCCTCCTCCCGCGTCTGCCGCAGCGCCGTCACCGTTTTATACAGTTCGTCCTCCAGCGCAGAAAAGTCGTCCTCCTGTGCCTGCAAAAGCTCTCCGCTGCCACAGTTTACCCGCTCCAGGTAAGCCGTCAGTCCTGCAATCCGTTCCCGCTTTTTCCTTTGCAGAAGAAAAACAGCCGCAGACATGCACAGACCTCCGAAAATGCCGCAGAGAGCCGCCAGTATCCACACAGCGCCCCTGTTATGCCCGGCAAAGTCCGCCTCACGATATCCATACCTTTCCAGGAATATCTCCGTCCGGGAATCCTTATCCGTCTCCATAAACAGCCCGCTTTCATGCAGGTCCTTTAAGACCTCTAAAAGCGGCTGCTCCGCCTCCGGCATTTTTTCCGTCAGCGCCGTGCAGATGCCGGAAATCTGGCTGAACCGCTCCCGCGCCAGCAGATGCCCGCAGAGCATCGCCGTCAGTGCCGCGCTCGCCAGACCTGCCGCCAGAAGCGATAAAACGAGCCATCGCTTTGATTTTCGTTCCGTCATATCGTGTCCTCCATCCGGTAGCCGAAGCTGCGGATCGTTTTGATGCACGCCGGATTTCCCAGCCTCTCCCGCAGGCGCTTCATCGTCACCGTCAGCGTGTTGTCATTTACAAAATTCCCCCCGGAATCCCATATTTTCTCCAGAAGCTCGCTTCTGGTAACGGTGCGCCCCTTTTGTTCCAGCAGATACTCCAGCAGCCGGTATTCCGACGGAGCAAGCGCTGCCTCGCATCCGCCGCGGGAAACCGTCTGTTTTTCCCGGTCCAGACAGATTTCATCACAGAAAAGCTGCGTGCGCTCCGCCCGCTTCATCCTCCGCAAAATCGCCTGCACCCTCGCATACAGCACCTCCAGCTCAAACGGCTTTGTCAGATAATCGTCCGCACCGCTCTGGAAGCCTTCCAGCATGTCCTCCGTCTCCCCTCTGACTGTCAGAAGCAGCACCGGCAGCTCATCACCCATCCTTCTGCGGATCCAGCTGCACAGCCCGCTTCCGCTTCCATCCGGAAGGTTCCAGTCGGCGATCACAAAATCCGGTCGGCTGGCGAGCAGCGCCTGCTTTGCCGCAGAAACTCCGGCAAAAACCGTCACCCGAAAACCCTTTTCCTCCAGATATGCCGCTACGCTTCCGGCAATCGCAGCGTCATCTTCAATATAATAGATTTCCCTTTGCATGTTCCCTCTCCCGCCCTGTTTTTGTCCAGTGTATCACAGAAGCGGTTGCAAAACAATTTCCCACTTACATTTTACAAAATTCAGAAATACTTTTTACAGAAATGCTCTGGCATTCCCCCGCACAGGTATGCTATTATAAATTCAAAAGCCGGGCGTTCAAAAAGCCCGACAACTATCAGCGCTTTGCGCGCAGATTATGTGAGGACAGACATCATGAACAAAAACAAGCTTACGAAGTTAGAAAAGTACTGGATTCTCTACGACATCGGAAATTCCGCCTTTGTCATGCTGGTGGCGACGATTCTTCCGATTTATTTTAACTCGCTGGCGCAGAATGCCGGTATTTCTGAGGTGGATTATCTCGCTTACTGGGGATATGCCGCTTCTGTTGCGACGGTTGTGGTAGCCGTGCTCGGCCCGGTGCTCGGCACTGTCGCCGACACACGCAACTACAAGAAACCGCTCTTTACCGTCTGTATGATGCTCGGCGTGATCGGCTGTGCCGCGCTCTCTCTGCCGACCTCCTGGATTCTGTTTCTGGGAGTCTTCGTCATCGCAAAGGTCGGCTTTAATGCCAGTCTGATATTTTACGATTCCATGCTGGTGGATGTCACCACGCCGGAGAAAATGGACGATGTTTCTTCGCAGGGCTATGCCTGGGGATATATCGGAAGCTGCATTCCCTTTGTGCTTTCTCTTGTCCTGGTGCTGATGAATGAAAGTCTGGGTCTTTCCATGCAGACCGCCATGACGCTGGCGTTTCTTCTGAATGCCGCCTGGTGGCTTCTGATGACGCTCCCGCTTCTGCGCAACTATAAGCAGACGCACTACTCGCCGGCGCCGGAGCATCCGGTGCGCGACAGCTTCCGCCGCCTTGGCAGCACCCTGTCTGATATTAAGGGACAGAAACATATTTTCATGTACCTGCTGGCATTTTTCTTTTTTATCGACGGGGTCTATACGATTATCGACATGGCGACCGCCTACGGCAGCGCGCTCGGTCTGGATACGCAGGGGCTTCTGCTCGCGCTGCTTCTGACACAGATCGTCGCTTTCCCATGTGCGCTCCTCTTCGGCTCGCTGTCCAAGCGCTATGCGACGGATTTGCTGATTAAGGTCTGTATTATCGCCTATACGGGTATCGCGCTGTTCGCCATCCAGCTTGATAAGCAATGGGAATTCTGGCTGCTCGCTGTTCTGGTCGGCATGTTCCAGGGCGCGATCCAGGCGCTCGCCCGCTCCTATTTTGCCCAAATCATTCCGCCCGAAAAATCCGGCGAATACTTCGGCATCTACGATATCTGCGGAAAAGGCGCCTCCTTCCTCGGAACCACGCTGGTCGGTATCGTCGCGCAGATTACCGGCAACGCCAGCGCAGGCGTTGGTGTCCTGACGGTGATGTTCATCATCGGATTTGTGCTTTTCTGCAAATCTGCGAAGATGAACCGGACGACCAAATGATTATTCCATACAAATAATTCATTGGATTGCTGACGCACAGATGAAAATTTCTAAAATATGGGAGTGAATGAAAATGAATCAGAACTGGAATGCGGAAAAATATTCTTCCGATTTTTCCTTTGTGCATGAATATGGCAACGATGTTATTTCACTGATTGATCTGGAAAATGCCCGGACCGTGCTGGATCTTGGCTGTGGGAACGGCGCGCTTTCAAAGGTTCTTGCAGAAAAGGGGCTTATCGTCACTGGAATGGATGCCTCGGAGGACATGCTCGCAGCTGCACGGAAAAACTGCCCCGGCATCCGTTTTCTCCGCGCCGATGCTACTGATTTTACTCTGGAGGAAAGCGTGGACGCTGTTTTTTCAAATGCGGTATTTCACTGGATTGATAAAAGCCGCCAGGAAGATATGATGCGCTGTGTTTACCAGGCTTTAAATGACGGCGGACAGTTTGTATTTGAAATGGGCGGAATTGGCAATAACCGGCTCATTCATACCGCTCTGGCACAGGAATTTACAAAACTGGGGTATACGTACACCATGCCGTTTTATTTTCCTTCTATCGGGGAATATGCCGCCATGCTGGAAAAAACCGGCTTTACTGTGCGCTGCGCTGTGCTCTTTGACCGCCCGACCAGGCTGAACGGTGAGGATGGTCTGACGGACTGGATAAAGATGTTTGTGAAAAATCCCTTTGTAAACGTTACGGAAGATGACCGGCAGGTTATCTTAAAAAAAGCGGTAAGCGCTCTGGCTCCCGCTTTATATAAAGATGGTGTCTGGTATTCCGACTATGTACGGCTGCGGATGAAGGCCGTAAAAGAGAACACAGGCAATTCCATCCAGGTATAAAACCGCCGCGCCCTTTTTATAATACGGAATCCACCAGTATTTTTGTGTATTCTTCCTTCGGATGGTTGATGATATCGTCCGGCGTTCCCTGCTCTACAACCTTTCCCCTGCGGAGCACCAGCACCTTATCGCAGAATGCCTGCACAAGCGCAAGGTCATGACAGATAAGGAGAAAAGAAAGATTTTTCTTTTCTTTCAAATTTATCAGCAGTTCCAGCACCTGCTTCTGCACCGTCACGTCAAGCGCACTGGTCGCCTCATCGCAGATCAATATGGACGGGTTTACTGCCAGCGCCCGTGCGATTGCCGCCCGCTGGCATTGTCCGCCGCTGACCTCATGCGGATACCTGGCTGCAAATTCCGGCGTCAGCCCGCACATTTCCAGAAGCTCTTCCGTCTTTTTTTTCGTATCGCGGCGGCTCATACCGATGTTTCGCAGACTCTCGCCAATCCCGTCTCCCAGCGTGCGCCGCGGGTCAAATGATTCCATCGGCATCTGAAACACCATCTGCATTTCACGATATACGGCTCGCAGTTCTTTTCCTTTTATATTGGTAATATCTTTGCCGAGCAGTGAGACGCTCCCCTCCGTGGTCTCGATAAGACGCGTAATCATCCTGGCAATCGTGCTTTTTCCAGAACCCGATTCCCCGACAATGCCGAGACATTCGCCGCGCTCCAAGGTAAAGCTGACGTCCTCCACCGCCGTGAAGGATTTTTTCCCGGAGGTAAAGACTTTTTTCAAATGTTCTGCTTTTAGTATTGTATCCGGCATACTCGTTTCCATCCTTTTCTGACAAATTCTCCCGGCTCTTTCCGAAAGCCGGACGGTTTCTTTGCAGCAGTTCAGCCTGGCTGTCCTGCTCTCTGTTAAATATAAGCTACGCCTTTCTGCGCAGATGCAGCACGGAATCCATCAGCTTTTTCGTATATACATTTTCCGGATGGTTTAGTACGCAATCTGCCGGACCATAGTCTCTCATTTCCCCATTTTGAAGAACCAGGACCCGGTCCGCCATCGCTTTTACAACACCGATATTATGTGTGACCAGAATCATCGCCGTGCCGTATGTCGCCCGCATCAGCTTCATTTCTCTTATTACCTGCGCCTGAACCGTCACATCCAGAGCGCTCGTCGGTTCGTCCGCCAGAAGCAGAGCAGGCTTCATCATCATTGCGGCGCAGATACCGACACGCTGGTTCATACCGCCGGATAATTCAAACGGATAGCTGTCCATTATCCGCTGCGGGTCTGTCAGCCCGATTTTCCGCATCACCTCACCTGCACGCTCGTACACCTGTTTTTTCGTGACACGCTCATGCTCAGAGATGCTCTCGTATATCTGCACTCCCACTGTCCGGATCGGGCAGAGCGCCGCCTTGCAATCCTGAAATACCATACCGATTTCCGGTCCCAGAATCTTACGCAGCTCTTCCGATGGCATATCCACTACATTCCGCCCTTTATACCAGATATCGCCTTCCGTCACCATGCCGCCTCCGCCCAGCAAGCCCATAACAGCCTTTATAATCGTACTTTTCCCGCTTCCCGATTCACCGACAACGCCAAGTATCTCCCCGGCATCCACGTTGAAACTGACGTCCTTTACAACCGGTTTCCCGTTATAACATATTGTAATATGTTCCGCCTGCAGCAATGGTTCCATAAAAATATCTCCTATACTAAATGTTGCATTCAGATAACAGGCATCTGCCCTTTCCTCTCTGATATCATCCGCTTACTCCACATTCAGCTCCGCCGTGATTTCATAATAATCACACGGATGCGCATACATACCTGTAACATTTGATTTTGTAACAATTCCCATGTTCAGATGCGATACAAAGAAAATCGCGCTCTCATCCAGCATAGCCTGCTGCATCTGAACCGCAAGCTCTCCGCGCTTTTCTGTATCAAACTCCTGATGCAGCTCTTCGTACAGGCTCTCCACCTCAGCGATACTATGATTAGAGCGGTTCTTTGCTGAGCTTTCCAGTGCACAGGTGGTAAAGAAATATTCCGGGTCGCCCGTCGGCGCCGTCGTCAGCGAGCTTACATATACATCATATTCCCCACTGTCCGCAATGCTCAGATGGTCGGACGTACAGTTTACGTCTACCTCAATTCCGATTTCCTTCAGGGTTGCCTGCGCGTATTCTGCCAGCTTGGGCTGTTCAAGACGTCCCGGATAGGTCAGCCAGCGGATAGTCAGCTTCTGTCCATCCTTATCACGGTATCCGTCTCCGTCTGTATCTATCCAGCCTGCCTCCTCCAGCAGAGCCATCGCGCCCTCCGGGTCATAATCCGGAGCCTCTACCGCTTCATTTCCGTAGCTGAAGCTGCTTGGAAATGCAGACTTCGCCGGGATACCGCGTCCTTCCATCAGCACGCTGCAGAAGCCTTCCTTATCAATTCCCATTGTAATTGCTTTACGCACCGCTTCATCCTGGACAATTTCCGAATCGTAATTGAACTGCCCGAAAAAGCAGCGGCTTGTAGCAACAGAATTTATCGTATAATCGGGATTGTTTTCAAACAGTGCATAACTATCGTAGGACAGTCCATAGGTTCCCTGGATATCTCCCGTCTGGAGCGCTGCCTGCAGAGAGCTGGCGTCGCTGAAGGTCTTAACCACCACGTTATCCACGTTCACTTCGCCGCCCCAGTAATTCTCATTTTTCACCAGGTCAATCTGCGTCTCTGTGACATTCGTCGCAATATACGGACCTGTTCCGGCAACGTTTGCCGTACCTGTCGTATCACCCTCCACGCCGTCCGTGCCGTACTCCATATCAATAATTGCGCCGTATGGGTCTCCGAGATAGTTGATGAGCGCCGGACACGGCTCTGTCATATGAATCGTAATCGTCATGCCGTCCGCTTCAATGCTCTCGATCTTCATATCGCTGGGCGCACGGTCATGCACCGCAAGAAGATGGTCCAGACATTCCTTTACCGCCTCCCCGTCCATAACACGACCGCTTGAAAATGTCACGCCATCCCGCAGCGTGATCTTTACCGTCAAATCATCAATAAATTCATAATCCGTAGCCAGCCACGGCTCAATTTCCATGTTGTCATTATATTTAAACAGCGTCTCGCCCACGCCGTAGCGCAGCGCGCTCCAGCCCGAATAATTGCTGTGCGGATTCAGCCCCTCATCGCCCATCTCCACACCGTAACCGGTCGTGCCGTAAACAAATGTCTTTCCTTCCGCCATTGCAGCCGACGATGCCGTCGCCGAGACCGCCGCGCCCAGAAGGAGCGCTGTAAGTAATTTCTTCTTCATATTGTTTTTTCCTCCATAGATTGTGTTTTTCCTATTTTCTTCTCTGCTTCGGGTCCATATAATCACGGATTGTATCTCCCAGCAGATTAAAAATCATAACCGTCGCAAAAATTGCCCCGCCGGGCGCCAGCACCATCCAGGGAGCCGTCTGCAGCATTACCCTGCCGTCGCTTATCATACTGCCCCACTCTGCCATCGGCGGCTTAACTCCCAGACCCAGAAAGGACAGACCAGCCAGCTCCATCATCATCGTCCCGATATCAAGCACCGCCGTCACAAGAATGGTTCCTGCAATATTCGGGAGAATATGTTTTACCAGCAGCTTTGCCGTATTGCTTCCCGACAGCCTTGCAGCCATCAGATACGGCGCATCCTTCTGCGCAAGCGTCAGACCTCTTGCCAGACGCGCAAATTTGGGCCAGCCGATTGCCGCCAGCGCGATAATCGCGTTCTGCACGCCTCCGCCCAGCACTCCGGCTACCGCAAGCGCAAATACAAGGCTTGGGAATGCCAGAAATAAATCGGAAATGCGCATCAAAACAGTATCGACCTTTCCGCCCATCCAGCCGCAGATAATTCCAATCGCAGTCCCGGTTACAGTAATGACAGCCACCAGAACCAGAGTGGCAAAAATACTTGTCGTGCTTCCCATCAGAACTCTGGAAAACATATCCCGCCCATAGCGGTCAGTCCCCAGAATATGCTGCCAGCTTGGCGGCTGCTGCGCGCTCAACAAATCCTGCGCGTACGGATCGTACGAACAGAGCTGCCGCGCAAAAACAGCTGCCAGCAGCAGCCCGGCCGCCAGCGCGATGAAAAAAATCAGTTTTGCCTTTATGTGGTTTTTCCGGAGCTTCTGTTTCCGGACTGTGACTGGTTTGTCCGTGCCTGCACACTGTCCCGTTTCCTGCCTCATTCCTTCCACACTCATGCTCCGTCACCTCCCAGCCGTACACGCGGGTCCAGAAAGTGATAAATAATATCGGTCACAAGATTTACCAGAACGTAAATCATCGCCATCCATGCCACATACGCCTGAATCATCGGATAATCACGCATCGTGATGGAATCTACCGCCAGCTTTCCCACGCCGTCCCACATAAAGATATTCTCAACAATCGCCGTGCCGCCCAGCAGGCTTCCGATAGACAGCGCCAGCAGCGTAATGATTGTCAGCATGGATGATTTCATGACGCTTTTCCAGATAATCACCGAGCCTCTCACACCTCTTGCCCTGGCTCCCGTCACGTAATCTTTATTCAGCTCCTCCAGAACGGTCGCCCTCACCTGTCGCGTATACTTGGACGCCATAGACAGCGCCAGCGTCAGCGTCGGCAGCACAAGGCTGAGCGCCAGATTATCCGTCGTAATTACCGGAAAAATCTGCAGCCGGATGGAAAGAAAATACATCAGTACAAGCGCCGCAAAAAAATTCGGCATTGAATTGCCGATAAAGCTTAAGAAACGAATTACGTAATCCACCCACCGGTTATGCTTCACCGCCGACAAAATTCCAAGCGGAACCGCAATCAGCACCGTCAGGATAATGGAAGACAGCGTCAGCAGCATGGTCGCAGGCAGCTTCGACACAAACGTGTCAAACACATCCTTATGTGACACATAGCTCTCCCCCATATCTCCTGTCAACATTCCGCCAAGCCAGGCGGCATACTGCACCAGAAAAGGTTTGTCCAGACCATACTCCGCTCTCGCCGCATCAATAATCTCCTGCGAAACTGCCGTTCCCGCATTCTCGTACATATAAGTAACGGCATCGCCTCCCGCCAGCCGCATCATCCCAAAAGACAGGAAGGTAATTCCTATTAATATCGGGATAAGCTGCAGCAGCCGCCTTATCACATATTTTCTCATTTCATCACTCCCGCCTGTCTTTCCGGTTTTTCACACCGGACACCTGATACATCCGGCAGTCTGAAATCACAGTCTCCACTGTAAAATACGGTTCAAACAGCTCTTTCAGACACTCCGCTGGCATCAGCCCGTTAGAAACCTTACTGGCTGCTCCCTCGTGATGGCGGTCAATCTGTTCCCGGCTGGCTCCGTGGGCAATGGTCATTCTTCCCCCGTCCTTCAGCAGCAAAGCCAGCGTCCTGATCAGACGCCGTGCGTCCGGAAAATGCGGAAACGCATTATAAACCACAATCGCATCGAACCTTCTGTCAAATTTCTGCTCCTCGACATCTCCGCAGATTACCCGGATTTCCGGAACATCTCTGCACTTTTGCGCCGCAATCCTTGCCATCTCCGGCGAAATATCGATACCGGTCACAGAGGAAACACCCCTCTCAATATAGTAAGGAAACAGCACCCCGGTGCCGCAGGCGACGTCCAGCACTTCCATGCCCGCCGCAATTCCCGTATTATCCAGGATTTTCCCGATTATTTCATCATTTGCCACCGTGCCGGCGTCCCACCCCGGCGCACAGCGGTCAAAAAAAGCAATGACATCTTCTTTCTGCATATTCCCGCCTTCGTTCGCTTAATTCTCTCCAAAGAAAGTTGCCGTATCAATCTTCTGATATCCGCCGAAGCTGGACGGGCATGCAAAGATTTCCTCCGCCAGCTCCTGCCCCAGAAACATATTGGTAATTTCGTTTGTCTTTTCCATCATGTCAACATCCTCAAACAGCTCCGGATAGACTGTCTTTGCAACAAACCAACTGTTGCACAGCGCAATTTCAAAGTTGGTATAATACGCATTATACGCCATTTCCAGATAAACCTCGCCGTTGTTCCATGCCTTGCAGGTATCAAACATGGTCGGGTCCTCCTGATACAGCGGGATAATATTTTTGACCGCGGCCGCATCCATAATGATGATATCCATATCTTCCCCCAGCTCCACGAATTTCTCCTCTTCAATCGGTTGGATACCTTCCATCCCCGTACCGCTCAGAACATTTTTCACGTTTGCGATATTCAGGGAGACAAAGTTTTCCGCAGTCATCAGATGATCGGTTGTTCCCCAGTTGCCAAGTCCGCAAATATATACAGCCGGTTTATCTTCCTCCGCAATATCCGCCGTTCTGGATGTAATTTCTGCCGCCTCTGCTTCAACATATGCAATAAGTTCTTCCGCTCTTTCCTCTTCTCCAAACAGAACGCCAAGCAGTTCCATAGAACCGGAAAACGCTTCATCAAACACGCCTTTTGAGCCTGCTTTCAGCGTAATGACCGGAACGCCAAGCTGCTCCTGCAGCGCGTCCTCCTTCTCCACATCCTCAAACTCAGAAATCACAATATCCGGTTCGCATGACAGGATTTTTTCCGCTTCAGCCGCCTGCGCCATCGGACCTCCCACACCACAGGACGGAAGCATACTGAATACCTCCTCATAAGCAAGAACATACGGTCTTGCCACGGAATCGAACATCTCCGGGCGTTCCTCCAGCGTCGTGTTATCAATGTCCTCCACACCGCACAGCAAATTCACATCACCTATATAGCTGTACATGCGCAGCGCGCCTGCGCCGACGCATACCACCCTCTCATAACTTCCGGGCGTAACCGACACCTCTCTGCCGATCATATCGGTAATGGTAATCTCTTCTCCCGCATTCTCCACCGCAGTTTCCTGCTCCTCGCACTGCACGTTACTGCCGCAAAAGCCAAACGCCATTACAGAAGCCAGCAGAGCGGCTGTCATTTTTTTCATCTTCATTCCTTTTTTCCTCCTGTTAAGATTATTGTTTCATGATTTATCTCAACAATTCTGACATCAATGTCAAAAATGTCTTTGATTACTGCTTCACTGATACACGTACTGTCCCCGGCGTACTTCACGGCTCCGTCCTTCAGAAAGAAAAACCGGTCGCCAAAATCCATTGCCTGATTAAGGTCATGCAGTGAACTCAGAATACTGATTTGTTTCTCTTTTGCCAGTTTTTTCGCTTCTCTGATAATCAACTGTTCATTCGCTATATCAAGATTTCCGGTTGGTTCGTCAAAAATCATCAGTCCCGGTTCCTGCGCCATAGCACGGGCTATCGCTATTTTCTGCCGTTCTCCTCCGGACAGCTCGCTGACGTTCCGGTCTGCAAATGCTTCCAGATGCATATCGGCTATGATTTTCTCCACGACAGCATAGTCATCGTGCCCCGCTTTCAGCCCGAAATAGGAAACTCTTCCCATAAGTATAGAATCAAATACACTCAACTCCCCGAAATGAATCTCCTGCGGAACATAGGCTATGCGCTTCGCCCGCTCCCTCACCGGCATTTTTACCAGCTCTTCTCCCTCAAACAGAATCGTACCGTCCATAGGAGCGCAAAGCCCCAGAATATTCTTAAACAGTGTCGTTTTTCCCGATCCGTTTTTGCCGAGCAGAATGCCAATTTCTCCCCGTCCAAGCTCCAGATTGACATTTCTGAGTACATCTCTGCCACGTCTTCTGTAACGAAAGCACAGATTACTGACCTTCAGCATCGGCGATTCTCCTTTCCCGAAAAAATAATTGCAACAAAGAAGGGCGCACCCATCAAAGAAGTAATCGCACCGACCGGCAGAGCAGAGCCGTTTCCCATACTTCTTGCAAATGTATCGGCAAGCAATAACAGCAGACTGCCGCTTAAGGCAGAAATCGGTATGGTAACCCGGTGGTCCTGTCCCAGCAGTTTCTTTGTAATATGCGGACAGATAATTCCCACAAATCCGATAATTCCCAAAAAGGATACACAGACTGCGGTAATCAGAGAAGCAAGCAGCATTGAGAAGAACCGCAGTGTTTTTACATTCACCCCCATTGTCTTTGCCACAGCCTCCCCGCCAAGAAGTGCGTTCAGCCTCCACGACATAAGGGTAAAAAAGACCAGACCTGCCGTCACTACCGTAAACATTATGGCATCTGTGCGGTAGGTTGCCCGTCCAAGATCACCGAAATTCCAGACAACTGCCGCTGATATTCCCACATCCGTAGCATAAAACTGAAGAATCGTTGTTGCCGCCGCCCAGACCGAGCCGAGAGCCATACCGGAGAGCACTACTACGTTCGGCGAAAAGGACCGGATTGTACAAAGCCCCAGAATCATCAGAATAGACACTGTGGAAAAGAAAAACGCCATAACGCTTGTCGCATAAGGATTCGCGCCAACAGCATAATTCGCTGCGTTATTGCCGGTGGACAAAAAACCGCCCGCAAATGCAATGATGGACAGATTTGCTCCGAATACCGCTGCATTTGAAACGCCCAGCGTAGAAGGCGACGCCATAGAATTATTCAACGTTGTCTGCATAATCAGACCGGAAACAGACAATCCCGCACCCGCAATGATTGCCGCCAGGACCCGCGGAATACGGATATTCCAGATAATCCGCACATTGGCAACCGTTCCTTTTCCGGTCAGCGCCCCAAAGCATTCTGCCGCTGACATATGCGACGAGCCTGCAAACAGACAGACAAATCCCAGTGCAACTACTATAACGCACAATGCCATAATCACAAGGCGATCTTTCCAATTCTTTTTTCGAAACTTTCCAGTTTCCCTCATTGATTTTCAAACTTCTCCTTAAAACAATCCTTTTTCTTCTGTCATCTGCTTCTTTATATAAATTATCCGTTCAAAAGTCTTTCCTTAATGAACGCCAGAAAATCCCCCGCCTGCCCGGACAGCTCTTCACCTCTGCGCCTTATATATCCAAATAATATCCTCGTATCCGTCAGATTCCGTTTCCATCCTGCAGCGTTTTCTTTTGACGGTTTTCCGGAGAGATAACCGGCGCTGATATTCACCAGCCCCTCAGACTGCAGGAACCTCTCCATAATATAGTCACTGTTTGTAGTAATAACTGTCTCCGCGTCTGTGGCAGACCTTCCCCCATCATCTGTGATATTCCAGTAATTATCCGGTGAAAATTCGTCAGGAAACCGTTGAATCAATTTCATTCTGGAAAAATCTACCGTTTCATTTTTTCCTCCTTCGCAGTTCTTTCCGCCATAAAGCACGGCAGTTGTTTCTTTCAGAACCGTAAATTCCAGATAATTTCTGGAGATATAATATTGAAACACCGTCAACCGGTCTTTTAGTATATATACAAATCCAATATCATCTGTCCGCTCCCGCACGCGCTCCACAATTTCCCGGCAATCTGCTGAATAAATCTGATAATGGATTTTTTCCTTTTGTTTCTGTTCATAAAATGCAGTAAAGCAGTCTGCGAACCACGAGCTCGGATTGCATGAAACAGAAAGTGTTTCTATTGTCTCCTCTTTGTCCGGCATCTGCATTTTCTGCAGATCATCAAGGATAGAAAGCGCGTAAGGATATATGCGCTCTGCTTCCCGCGTCATACGTATTCCCCTTGGCAGCCGCTCAAAAAGCACCAGATTCATATCTTCCTCCAGCGCTTTGATAATCTTACTGACACTGGACTGCGTAGTAAACAATACTTCGGCTGCCCGGCTAAAGGAACCTGTCTGCACACAGGCGACAAAATACCGGATTTCCCTCATATCCAACTGAAAAATCCCCTCCACTTTTCTTAAACTATCCCTGCCGGTTCCTCTGTTTCTGCAAACAACCAGTCTGTTATTTCAAAATCCTCATACTGGTACACTACACATAAGCAGAGACATATTCCGTCTGAAAATCCAGAATATGTCTCTTCCCATGAATGATAGGAAACTTTATATGTTGTATCTGACATGTCCCTATCATATCCTATTCTTTCTCTGCTCCACAAGCCACCCCGGGGGATATTTCTTATTCCTTTTTTTCATGCATTTCCATTCCATTTACAGCATATCAAAATTATGAACATACAAAAAATATCCCCCCTGGGAGCTTGCGGCCGCCATCCGTTTCTGTTATCTTAGTTATCGCAGTAAAAATTACTTTACAGAGGATTGGATATATGCCGGAACAATTAAAAGAACTCGAAAAATACTGGAGCGGTCGTGCAGAAGGATATTCTGCGGTCAACCAGGAGGAACTCGCCGGGGAGCAGCATCAGAAATGGCTGCATTACCTTCAAAACCGCTTTCCTGATAAAGCGCCGGAGCAGGTTTCCGTGCTGGATATCGGTACCGGTCCCGGTTTTTTTGCCATTATTCTGGCAGAAGCCGGCTATCATGTGACCGCAGTAGACTACACTGCAGCCATGCTAAAGCAGGCGCGCAGAAATGCAGGTGTGCTCTCAGATAGTATTACCTGGAAAATGATGGACGCACAGAATCTGGATTTTGAAGATAATACTTTCGATGTCATCGTCAGCCGCAATCTCACATGGAATCTGGACGAGCCGGAAAAAGCATACGCACAGTGGCTTCGGGTGCTGAAACCGGGTGGAACGCTGCTGAATTTCGATGCAAACTGGTACGGTTATCTTTTTGACGAAGAAAAACGCCTGTTGTATGAGACAGACCGTGCCAATGTCGCCAGTCTGAATCTTGAAGATCAATATACCTGTACGGACATTAATGCAATGGAAGCGCTGGCACGAAATATGCCGCTCTCAAATATTCTCCGTCCCGACTGGGATAAAAAGATTTTATCTGAGCTGGGTTTCTCTTCTATCAGGATTGAAGAAGATATGGGCAGCCAGGTATACAGTTTTATGGAAAGGATTAATTACGCCGCCACACCGCTGTTTTGCGTACAGGCGTTTAAATAAGTCGTATGGAATATAAGGAAACATTTCCCCCGGAATCCGGGGAAATCAAAAACAGAATTGTAAATTACTGGACACAGCGCAGCCACGCGTTCAGCGAGCTTCGCGAAAAAGAACAGGTATCAGAGACCGGGCAGGCATGGCTTGCCGAAATCGTGCAGAATCTCCCTTCCGGAAAAAAGCTTAAGATTCTGGATATCGGCTGCGGAACAGGCATGTTCGCTCTTATGCTTTCTCAACTTGGACATGATACTACCGGCATTGATCTGACAGAACACATGGTTCTTCACGCCAGGGAGCTGGCTGCAAAACAGCACTCCTCTGCAAAATTTTTCTGCATGGATGCGGAAAGCCCGGCTTTTGCAGACAATACTTTTGATATACTTCTCACGCGCAACCTCACCTGGACTCTCCCCCACGCGGAGCAGGCTTATGCGCAGTGGTTCCGCATTCTCAAACGCGGCGGCGCCCTGCTGAATTTTGACGCCGATTACGGACATGACAGCTGTAATAAAAATCTTTCTGAGCTTCCCGCCGAGCATGCGCACTGCTCTCTCCCCGGCAGGACGCTGCAGGAGTGTGAGGCCATCAAAAGCCAGCTTTCTATCAGCAGACATTCCCGCCCCGCATGGGATACGGCTCTTCTGGAAGCCATCGGATATAAGAACATCACCATAGACACGGAGATTTCTTCCAGAATATACAAATGCTGCAATGAATTCTACAATCCGACACCCATGTTTCTTATACGGGCGGAAAAATAAAAAATGAAAAGTGCGGACATTGCCTGTTTTTCTCTGAACAAGGTCCTGTCCGCATTTAAAAAAAATTACTCTGTCTGTAATATGCCCCCAAGATATTGAAAGTAGTTTCTTCCTTTCTCATCTGTCTGCAGTTTCGCATTAACGTTAAACAGTTCCCGCATCAATTGTTCGGTTATGACATCCTGTGGCTTTCCGGTCGCCGCAATCCTCCCCTTTTCCATCGCTATTACATAGTCGCAATAGCGTAACGCCATATTCATATCATGTACCGAAGTAAATATCGTGGTTCCTTCATGCTGTTTCATAATATCCAGAATCAAAAACTGATATCCGATGTCAAGATGATTTGTCGGTTCATCCAGAATAATCAGACTCGCCCGTCTCGCAAATGCACTGGCAATCAATACCCTTTGTTTTTCGCCGCCGGACAAACTCAGAAAGCTCCGTTCCGCGAATTCGAGCATTCCTACCGATGCCAGCGCTTCCCGGCAGATTACTTCATCTTCCCTGTTCAAATTTGAGAAAGTGCTCCGGTGTGCGTACTGACCGATCATCATCATCTCCATAACAGAAAAGTCAAAGCTTATATCATTTTCCTGTGTCACAACAGCCATTTTTTTCGCGACCTGGCGATTTGACATCCGGGTAATTTCACTCTCCCCGATATAGATCGTCCCTTCAGATGCCTTATTGACACGATAAATCGTTTTCAGAAGAGTAGATTTTCCACATCCGTTGGGTCCAATCAGTCCCACAAAACTTCCTTCCGGTATCTCCAGCGTAATTTTATGAATAATCTCTTTTTGTCCGACAATATAACTTAATTCTTTTGTTGATAACATGTCCGCCATATCGTTCACCCCCGGTTGAATGAATATCTGCTCTTGCGAAGAAGAACTAAAAAGAATGGCGCTCCAAGAAGAGCTGTCACAACGCCAATAGGAAGCTCTGACGGAGCAACTACAATTCGCGCAACTATGTCCGCGAGAACCATAAAAATACCGCCAAGCAGAACAGCGAATGGAATCAGCCTTTTGTGGACTGTCCCTACAAGTGTTCTGGAAATATGCGGTACAACCAGTCCGACAAAGCCAATTACACCACTCATGGAAACCATCACTCCTGTTACCAGTGATGAAACAATAATGATAGCTATCTTGAGTGTCTTCACATTTACACCAACCGTAATCGCAATCTCCTCCCCAAGAAGCAGCGTGTCAAGACTGTTATTCACCAGCAGCGTAAATACCAGAACCACAGACAGCGAAAATATAGCAGGCACTACATCTTCCCACTGTGCACCTGCAAAAGAACCTGTCATCCAGAACATTGCCGAGTTTATTTTCTGCTTCTCAGGACTAAGAAAAATCAGTACATTTGTACAGGCAGAGAAAATAGCTGACACTGCTGTTCCCGAAAGCACAAGAGAAGTCGGATTAAATCTGCCGGAAGAACCGGCAAAAACAAACACAATCAATGCCGAAGCCATTGCCCCCAGAAAAGCTCCCATCTGGACAGTCGAATTTTCAAACAACGGAATGCTTCCCATCAGAATTACCGCAGTGGCTCCAGTGGACGCACCAGAGGAAATCCCCAGTATATACGGATCCGCCAAAGAGTTTTTTGTCATCGCCTGCATCATAATTCCCACGAGGCTTAAGCCCCCTCCCACGCAGGCGGCTACAAGCATTTTGGGAAAACGCATTCCCCAGACAATTCCATCCATATACGGTTCCCATACGACATCAAAAATTTCTTTTCCTGAAACATGGTTGACAATAATCCGGAAAATCCAGTCGGGGCGAAGATCAACCGCCCCGACGTTAATTCCAAATACCATTGCCCCGCCCAGGAGCAACAACATTCCTATACATAATAATACAAAAGCCGTTCCTTTAAATTTTTTTAACATAATACAAACCGCCTCATACTTCCGGGTGGAAATAGGATGCAAGCAGCTCCACTGTTTCATCATTCCTCTCACTCGCGGAAATATCCGTCAGACCAAGAATAACAAAGCGTTCATTTTTCACTGCATCCAGTTCCTTAAGAGCAGGCTGCGTTTTCAGAAACTCAATTGTACCTTCCACATCATCCGCATTCGTATAATAATCAATTACAATCCAATCCGGATTTGCTTCAGCAACAACCTCCCAACTGACTTTTGTCCAGTTCAGACCTGTATCCGTGATAATATTCTTTCCGCCTGCCTTTGAAATCAGATCTGCCGGCAGACCCCCACCTGCCGTGAATGCCTGTTCTTCCGAAGAACCAATGTCACACACAAATACACTCACCGGTTCCTCATTTTTTATCCGCTCCTGTACTGCTGCTATGCGTTCCTGCATCTCTCCTACAAGTGCTTCTGCTCTGTCATCAACACGAAAAATTTTCCCTAAATTTAAAAAATCTTCATATACATCTTCCAGTGAAGAATTTTCTGTCCGCTCGCAATGGAATCCATAAGCACCAATTCCATTTTTTGACAGATTCTCATACGAAAAATAATCGTCTTCAGACCAGGATGCCCATGATAATACAAGATCCGGCTGTGCAGCCAGTACCACCTCCTCTCCCGGATCCATCCCCGGTTCGCAGAGCGGTGTCAACTTTTCAAACGCCTCCTGATACTGCGGCAATACATCATTATCCTGCCATGCATACCCTACAATTCTGTCTTCCAGTCCGAGTGCCAGCAGCATTTCTGTAGCAAATCCTGCCAGAGATACCACACGCTCCGGAGCCTTTTCAAATGTAACATCAATCTCCTCCTCACCGAATATCCCTGTTACCGTTACCGGCTCCTCCGCAAATGCCGGAGCGCTGCCAAATAATGATGCAGCTACAGCGCCAGCCAGAATCATACCTGTTACTCTTTTGCCATTCATAGCCTTTTATCCTCCATAAAATACATTTTTTTCAGATTAACAAATATTCTTTCACACAACAACCCCGGCTGGGGGATATCCTGGCATTCATATTTAGAATGGATATCTATTCAATATATAAAAAAGGGACTGCCATTCATAGCAATCCCCCTATGCTGTGCAGAATATTGAATGCACCTTATCCGGCTACTGCATACCCTGTACCTCAAACATATTTTCCACATACGACCGCATTTCTTCTCTGGAATTTACCCGGCTGGCGCCATCGATGTACGCCTGCTGCGCTTCCTCCGGCAGCGCCGAAAACTTCCGCAGCACATCCAGATGCTCCGCCAGCTCCATCGTAAATCCGATCGGCAGCTCCTGATTGTCAATCATCCGATTCCCCTCCGGGACCATCCTTGCGCGGACGCGTGGATTCTGGAAGCGGTTCTGTCTCCCACGCGGAATTTGTATCCACCTCCGGAATATTATCGTCATCATACACCGATTCCACATGCAGGTTGGCGGCATTTTTTGCCGGTTTTGCTGTATTGTTGTTCTTGCTGTTCATAGACATGCTCCCTTCGTGTTTCAAAATATCATTACTCCAGGAAGTATGTGTCAAAACGAAAAAAATATACTTTATTAAAGAAAAATACCTGCCCGCACACATTTTCCATTTCTTAAAATGCAAAAATATTTGCATGCTCAAGCTCTTTGCTAAATCATTTCTTTTTATATGTAATTATATTTTTATATTGATTTTTATTCTCTAATTGTATATAATACCATTATCTTAACACTTGGAGTTTTCTTCCTCACTATACGGGCAATTCTGCCCCATATTTCCACTTCTGAACAAATACAACCTTTAAACTACGCACTTACCAGAAAAGGAGCCCTTATGCAAAATATTCACGACATTTACGACCGGATTGCAAAACGATGTCTCTCGTTGTCCTCGCGCTGTACCATTCATTTAATAAACGGTCTTTTCGGCACACATTATCCTACAGACAGTAATGTAACCTACAACTGGACGGAACACACAGACAATGAATTAAAGCGAACGCTTGCCGATTCCATCATTACGATTGATGGACACTACAGTTATCATGTGGAATTTCAGATGACCAAGGACGGAGAGATCATGCTCCGTATGCTGGAATACGGCTTTCATCACGCTCTGAGCAGTCGAAGCGATATAGACCACATCTATTTTCCGGAGCCAATGCTGGTATATCTCTATGACAACGAAAATTTCCCGGATGACTATATCCTGCAAATTCATTTTGGCGATCAGGGAATTTTTTATTATAAAGTGCCCGTATTTAAATACCTTAAGCACTCGATAGATGAGTTAAATCAGAAAAAGCTGATTGTGCTGATTCCCTTCCAGTTGCTTCGCCTGCGCCGTGCAATTGAAAAAGAACGCACAGAAAATAATATCAACGCATTGAAAAGTCTCATCACTCATGATATACTGGATTCACTAAATCAAAATGTAGCTGCCGGTAATATCACACGGACGGAAGCATCAAAGCTTTCCCAACTGATCCTGCAGCTCTACCACCATATCTATGACAGATATGAAGAATTGGAAAGTGAGGGTATACATCATATGACAGAAGATGCCTTAATTTTTGACGTTGACATACTCGAATATCATCAAAAGCGCTTAATCCGCCTTCTGGCAGAAACCTACACACCTGAAGAGATTGCTGCCAGGGCAGACATCCCTCTGGAAGAAGTGAAGGAAGCGCTAAAAAAATACTGATACACGCTTTTTCTCCCCTGCCAATAGCAATACATCTGCTGCTGCCAAAAACATCTGCAGGGCAGTAAAAATGCCGGATGCTTTTCGCACCCGGCATTTTTATACACTTTTTTATATTTCTTCCTCTGTCATATCCTTTTTCCGATTGAAGATATCGTAAATACACGGCACAACGAACAGCGTCAGCAACGTTCCGTAGGTCAGACCGCCGACGGTTACGATTGCCATCGGCTGTACCATATCGGCGCCCATGCCGTTGCCCAGCGCCATTGTGAGCAGTCCGAGGATGGTGGTCAGCGCCGTCATGATGATCGGGCGAAGTCTCGTTCTGCCTGCCTCGATAATCGCCGCACGTTTTTCCATCCCGCCGCGGCGAAGCTGATTGATGCAGTCAACCAGCACGATTCCATTGTTTACAATGATACCGGACAGCATGACAAAGCCGATCATTGCAATGACACTGACCGGATTATCCGTCAGATACAGCGCCAGCAGACCGCCGGTGAACGCAAGCGGAATCGTAAACATGATGATAAACGGCGAGAGCAGCGACTGGAACTGCGCCACCATGATCAGATACATGAACGCAAGCGCCAGCAAAAGCATCTTAACCACCTCTGTCATTGCCTCATTGATGGTCTGGTCCTCGCCCGCCATTTCCAGGCTGTAGCCCTTCGGCAGCTCATAATTTTCCAGAGCCGCGTTCAAATCCTCAGATACCAGACCGATATTATAGCCGTCGGCAATCTGCGCCGATACGGTGACATAGCGCGTCTGTGCTTCACGGTTGATGGATGAAAAGCCCTCCGTGTCCACAAATTCCACCAGGTCGGCAACCGGGACCTCCACGTCCTTGCCTTCCTCATCCTTGCCGGTGATCGTCAGATCTTTTATCTTATCGCGCGTCAGCGTTTCATCGGTATCACTCACCACCAGCACCGGATAATCCTTGGAAAGCGTGGAGAGCGTCGTCGCGCTGGAAGCGTCCGCCAGCTTCGCCTGCAGGAACTGATAAACCTGGGCGGTCGTAAGCTGATAGCCCATCGCCTTATCCTTATCCACCACCAGGCGCAGCTCCAGCGTCTTCTCGGCAATTCCATCAGAAACGTCCGCGGTACCCTCGACGGATTCCACGATTTCTGCCACCTCGCCCGCTATGCGCTTCAGCTCATCCAGCTCGCGTCCCTTGATATTAATCGAGATTCCGCTGCCGCCAAGCGCCGACATATCCATCGTTGAGGTTTCCACGGCCAGTTCACAATCCAGATCCGAAGTCTTTTCCATGATCTGCGCCTTCAGCTCGTCATTCGAAATCGTCTTATCTTCACTGAGCAGCACATAAATCGATACGGACTCCGCGTCGGCGCTCTGGCTTCCGCCCATCATACTCATCATGCCGGAACCGCCCGACATTCCGCCCACATCCGTGACATCCGGGATCGTCCGTATACGCTCCATCACCTCATCCGCCATCTTTGCCGTCTCCGAAAGCAGACTTCCCTCCGGCATATTTAGTGTGACAGAAACCTGTGTACTCTCCATCTCCGGCATAAAAGCGGTTCCCTTCGAGAGCGCAAGCTTTGCGGAAAATGCAAGCAGACCGACCGCAAGCAGCAGCACCAGGAATTTCACCTTCAGAGACCAGCCAAGGAGCTTCGCATAGCCATTCTGTATCACCGAGAAAAACGGCGAACGCTTTTCCTTCACATTTTTCAGAAGCCCCGCTCCCATCGCCGGAACCAGCGTCAGTGCAACGATCAGACTGGCGCCGAGCGAGTAGGCAATGGTAAGTCCCATGTCCACAAAAAGCTGCCGGGTGATACCCTCGGTAAAGACGATCGGCAAAAATACGCAGACCGTTGTCAGCGTGGAAGCCGCGATCGCTCCCGCCACCTGGTTTGCGCCCTCCACCGCCGCCTTCTTCACGGAGTAGCCCTCCGCGCGCAGACGGTAAATATTTTCGATAACAACGATCGAGTTGTCGACCAGCATACCGATGCCGAGCGCCAGACCGGAAAGCGAGATAATATTTAACGTAATGTTGCTGAAATACATTGCCACGATCGCCGTCATAATACTGATCGGAATTGAGCAGGCGATGACCAGCGTCGGACGGAAACTCTTTAAAAACAGCAGCAGTACAAGGATCGCAAGTCCTGCGCCGGAGAGCATGTTCTCCAGAACCGAATCAACCACCAGGTCGATGTAAATGCCCTGGTCCATCATCTCAATGATATTAATGTTTTCGTCGCTCTCCTCCAGCTCGGCAAACTTCTCCTTGATGCGTTTTGAAACCTCGCCGGTGGAGTAGCCCGACTGCTTCTGCATGGTGAACAGGATGCCGGAATGACCGTTGATCTTTGCATAGACCTCATCACTGTTATCCAGGATCACCACATCGGCGACATCCGACAGGCGGATCGGCTCCAGTCCGTCCATGTGAAGATCCAGAAGCAGCAGATCTTCAATACTCTCCGTGCCGTCCAGCTTATTGCCAACGCGCACAAGAAAATCAACGCCGTCCTCGGTTACGTAGCCCGCGGGCATACTGAAGTTCTGCGCCGCCAGAATCCCCTTCACCATATCCGCCGTGATGATCTCCGTGACATCCGCCTGATCGTAAGCCGCTTCTTTCTGCTGCTTGATCTGCTCCAGTGCCGCGTCCAGCTCCTTCTGCCCGGCGCTCAGCTCCGCCTTGCCCGCTGCCATCTCGATGGTAGCGGAAATCTTCGCCTTGTTCAGCTCCCCGACCGCCGCGGAGACGCTCGTCTGCCCGGATGCGATCTGTGCTTTTGCCGTCTCAAGCTGTTTCTGTGCCGCGAGAAGCTGCGCGCGCCCCTCGGCAAGCTGTGCCTTGCCGCTCTCGATCTGCGCTTTACCTGCAATGATCTGCTCCATCTGCTCCGGCATACCGTCTATGGTCGTCTGCATCTGGGCGATGCCGTCCACGATCTGGATACGGCGCGCCACCAGCTCTGATTTTACCGTGTCGATGCTCTCGTCGCGCTCCTGCGCGGTGCCGTTTATGTTCACGCCAAGCGTCGCAAGCGCCGCGAGCGCCTGATTTTTTGTATTTTCCAGTGTAAGCTGCTGTGACTGCAGCTCCAGTATCTTTGTCTGAAGCGCGGCGATCACCGCTTCCTGCTGTGCATCTTGGGTAAGCCGGTCGATCTCCTCCTGGGAAAGTCCAGGATTGATCTGTGGTATCGAAACATCTGTCTGGTTCTGAGACGCTCCGCTCTCCCCTGTATTTTCTCCATCCAGAATCAGCTCCCCGTCGTCCGCCGCAAACGCATCCGCCGTCATGCTGTCATCAGAAGATACTGCTGTTGTCATGCCGTCCGCAAGCCCGACCGCCGTTTCCAGGTATTGTTCTGTCTCCGGCACAGAAGCTGCGGCTACATCTTCTGCTTCGCTTATCTCCGCCGCCTGCGTTTTTTCCGTCTCATTTTTTCGTATACCGGAGGTTTCCGGCTCCAGACTTTGGCTGTCCGCCTGCGATTCATTTCCACTGCCCGGCTGCGCGGCATCTGCCTGCGTTTCGTCCCCGGTATCCCCCTGCGCAGCATCCGTCTCCGTCTCACCCGGAACCGCCGCACCCTGCAGGTCTGCGATCTGTTTTTCCAGCTCTTTGATCGCGGCTTCCACACCGGCGATCGCTGTATCCAGCTCGGCAAGCTGCTGCGGAGCCGCCTCCAGCTGACTGATGCCTGCGTCAAGCTGCGCCTTCTGCGCCTCCAGCGCCGCCTTCTGCTCCGGCAGCTTCTGAAGCGCCGCCTCGCCCGCCAGCAGCTCCTGCTCCTTTGCAAGCAGCTCCGCCTCGGAATCATCCAGCTTTGTCAGTCCGCTCTGCACCTCCGCAAGCTTCTGGTCGATCTGCACCTGCCCGGTAATCATCTGACTGGTGCCGGAATTGATCTGGCTCTCCGCCGATGAGGTCTGGTCGGCAAGCTGCGTCTGTCCGTTCTCCAGCTCTTCTTTACCCTCGTCAAGCTTCTCCTGCGCCTCGGCAAGCTCACTCTCCGCCTCCGCAAATTTATCATCAAGCGCCTGCGTCACCCTGCGGTTCACCGCTTTGATCTTATCCTCGCGCAGCGTCACCTGCACCTGCTCTTCGATGGTACCGGTTGTGCTGACGCTCGCCACGCCCTCGATGCTCTCCAGCTCCGGCAGGATGGTATTGTTTACGAGATCGGTGAGGTCGCTCTGCGACATATCACCGTCCTCCATTGCCGCCACCATGACCGGCAGCATATCCGGATTCAGCTTCATGATGATGGGACTGCCAATTGAGTCATCCCAGTAGCCCTCAATCTGGTCCAGATTCTCCCGCATCTCGATCGTGACCGCATCCATATTCGCCGACTGGGAAAATTCCAGGATAACCATGGAAATATTCTCCGACGAAACGGAGCTGACATTTTCAATGTTGCTGATCGTCGCCATCGACTGCTCGACCGGACGTGTGACGATCGTCTCCACCTCCTCCGGGCTTGCCCCGGGGTATGTCGTGTAGACAATCGCATAGGGCAGCGTCATATCCGGCAGCAGATCAGTCTGCATACTCGTAAACGACACGTACCCCAGGATCAAAATTAAAACAACGCCCACTAATACGGTATAGGGGCGTTTTACACTATAGCGCGGTAACATACAAATCCTCCCATCAAAATCTCTCGTTTCTTCTAAAAAGATTTTAAACCAGAAAATCCGTATGTCAAGCAATTCAAAACAATTTATAAACTTTTCAGATTTACATTCAAATACCCCGCAGCAATCCGCGGGCTTTCATTTCAGGATGTCATGGAACGTAAGCCTTAACACAGCATCGCCACAACCGGAATCGTAATCACAGACAGAATCGTACTGAAAAAGATTCCCTTTGAAGCGAGACGCAAATTGCCGCCGTACTCGATCGCAAGCATAGTAGTATTGGTGGCAACCGGCATCGCCGCCAGCACGATCATAATTCCGGTAATTTCCGGCGTGCTGATGTTCAGTGCGCGCAGAAGCACCATCACCGCCAGCGGGATCACGCCGAGCCGGAACAGCGTAAACAGGTACACGCGCCAGTCGTCAAACAGCTCCCTGATCGGCATGGATGCAATTGTAGCGCCCAGGATCAGCATCGCCACCGGCGTCGTCAGATTGCCAAGGTAGTTCAGCGACGTCACCAGCACGCGCGGCAGCGACACCCCGGCAAAGAACAGCAGAACAGAAATAATTGCTGCAATAAACGGAATATTTAAAAGCCGCTTCGGTTGAAATTGAAAACCGCCTTTTCCGCCGCCGATCAGCGCGATCCCCAGTGAATACACCAGAACATTGAAGATCACATTGAAAATCACCGCGTAGATCAGCGCACTGTCACCAAAAATTGTGACGATCACCGGAAATCCCATGAAGCCGACGTTTCCGAACAGACACATAAAAAGGTAGGTGCCCCGTTCTTCCTTCGGCGCGCGCGTCACAAAAATAAAGAGTACGCCGACAAGCGCGGAAATCACATATACCAAAAAGGAAATTCCGAATACGGCAAGCACTACGCCGTTAGAAACCACGCCGCGGTTTTCCACGAACGAAGTAATAATCTGTGCGGGCAGAGAAATGTTCAGCACCAGCCGCGTGTAGCGCACGGTCGCCGCGTCGTCAATAATCTTCACCCTGTACATCACATATCCTATTATCATTATGATAAAAAGGGAAAGCATCTGATTTGCCACTGTCATAAAATCCATAATTACTTCTTTTCCTCCAGGCTCTTCCAAAAGTATTTCAGTTTTTCCGGCACGGTTCTCAGACTGCATGTCTCATAATCCGCCCACTCACGCGGAAAAATGTCGAGATACTGCCTGCGGCAGAACCGCTCGTCCAGAAGCAGGATCACGCCGGTATCTTCATCCGTGCGGATGACGCGCCCCGCCGACTGCATGACCTTGTTCATGCCGGGATACTGGTAAGCGTGCGCAAAACCGTCCATTTTGCGCCTGTCATAATACTGCTTTAAAATTTCCCGCTCGCTGCAGATCTGTGGCAGACCGGTTCCGACAATCACCGCGCCGATCAGTTTTTCGCGCTTCAGGTCGATGCCCTCGCCGAAAATACCGCCGAGCACACAGAACCCGGCAAGCGGCTGCGCGTTGTCCTCCGAAAAGCAGGCGAGAAATTCCTCCCGCTCCGTCTCTGTCATACGGGGATTCTGCGCAACCACGTGCACACCCGGATATGCCGCCTCAAAAACAGCCTGTATTTCCTCCAGCATCTTATAAGAAGGAAAAAACACCAGATAATTCCCGGTGCGCGCCTGCACCGTGCTGTAAATATATGCCGCGATTCTCTGATATTCCTCCGGTCCCCTGCGCGTGTAGCGGCTGCTGACGTCCGTTCCCACCAGCACCTTCTTTTTCCACAGTTCAAACGGAGAATGCGCATAGATCGCGTAATCATCCTGTGTGCCGGAAAGCAGATCCATATAGTAACGGATCGGCAGCAATGTCGCCGAGAAAAATACCGCCGCCCGTCCGCGGCTCAGGCACTCGCCAATCTTCCCCGCCGTGTCGATGCAGAACAGCTTTAGCTTAAACCTGCCGTCCGCCTCGTGCTCCGTGTAGATCTCGTAGCTGTCGTCCAGTTCCTCATAGATTGCAAGAAAGCTGCGCACCTGGAAATAAAATTCCAGCACCTTTTTGCGCAGGCCCTCCCCTGCGCCCGGCGCCTGCGGCAAATTTTCCGTCAGATGCGCCGCCCCGGCATACCGGTTCAAAGGGCTGTCGCCGTCCTCCAGCAGGGTTTCAAGCTGCGTGGACACGTTCATCAGCGCCAGCGCAAACGCGGCGATATCACTGTAGAGCGCATAACCGTCGCATTCCCGCTTCCACTCCAGCATATACTTGTTGCATTTATCCAGCGCCCGCGCCGCCTTCCGGCTCACCGGCATGAGCAGCTTTTTGATTTCCAGAAAATCTTCCTTATAAAGAGACGCACTGTACATCTCCCTGCCGCGCTCCACCAGGTTGTGCGCCTCATCGATCAGAAAGATATAATCGCCCTTTCCTCCGTCTGCAAAAAAACGTTTTAGCTTCGCCTGCGGGTCAAAAACATAATTATAGTCGCAGATCACCGCGTCCACCCAGAGCGACAGATCCAGAGACATCTCAAAAGGGCAGACCTGCCACTTTTCCGCGTGCGCGATCAGATCCTCGCGTGTGTAGCTGTCGTGGATGCCGGAGATCTCCTGTACGGCTGCAGTCGGCTCCGCTCCGTCATCTGTTCTTCCCCAGCCGGTCAGCAGTTCATACACAGCGTCATTTACGCGGTCAAAATGCCCCTTTGCATACGGACATTTTTCCGGATTGCAGTCCGGCTCCCCGCACATGCAGATTTTTTCCTTTGCCGTGAGCGTCAGCACCTTGTACTTAAGCCCCTGCATTTTTAAAAGGGAAAACGCCTCCTGCGCGACCGTCCGCGTGATAGTCTTTGCCGTCAGATAAAAAATCTTATCGCCAAGCCCTTCGCCCACTGCCTTTACCGCCGGGAATACCGTAGCGATCGTTTTCCCGACGCCGGTCGGCGCCTGGATAAACAGCTTCTTTTCCCGCGCAATCGTGCGGTAAACAGCCGCCGCCAGATCTTTTTGCCCCTCGCGGTACGGATACGGAAATACCGTTCCCGCGATCGACGCCTGCCGCACCTTCTTCCACTCGATCTGAAAGGATGCCCACTTTTTATACTCTTCGATCAGCTCTGCAAACCAGGCTTCCAGCTCTACAAAGGAAAATTCCTTGCGAATGCGCCGGATCTCCTCCGTTTCCCTGTGAATATATGTCATCTGTACGCCGATATCCGCAAGACTCTGCTGCGCGGCGTAAATATACGCATAGCATTTCGCCTGTGCCAGATGCACCGGAACCGCTTCCTCTAATTTATTCACATCAAAGCCGACACCCTTGATCTCGTCAATCCAGGTTTTTCCGTCCTCCGTGAAGATGCCGTCCGCACGGCCCTCCACGCTGATCACATAGAAAACGCAGTCGATCTCTGCCTTCAGGGAAACCTCCGCGCGGTAATCAGCGCCCATCTGCCCCTGTATCCTGCGGTGCAGACGGCTTCCGATCTGCATAGCCTCCCTGTCCGCCATTGCGCCGTGCCGATTGTCAATATCGCCGCTTCTTAAAATAAATTCCACCAGATTGCGGACAGAAATTCTGATTTTATCCACTGACTGCCTCCACTATGATCATTTGATCCAAATACATTTTATCATCTGGGCCGGTATTTCTCTACTAAAATTTTATTTCTTTCCTTCGGATGCATGGCAACACTAAAAAACGTCCACCGGACGTTTTTGTCGTATGCACAGCAAAAAAAGCCGCGCCCGGCATATCCCTTGCCCAGGCAGCGGCTCCTCATCTTTCTCATTTTATGCGGCAGCGTATTTGCTCAGCACATCCTCAAGCTGCGCGTCTTCTCCCCCGTATTTCACAGTAAGTACCTGCGACAGATCCAGACTCAGAACTCCCATGATAGATTTTGCATCGATCGTAATACGGTTGTAATATACATCTATATCAAAATCACATTTCCCGGCTACTGACACAAATTCCTTGACTTCCTTCATCTGACTCAGTCTGATTTTTCTTTCTGACATCATCATCTGCACCTCTCTCTATGATTTCTTTTTAGATTTGCTACATTATGTCACAACATCCAGAATTTGTCAACAGCCCCAAAATTCCTTTGCTGCAGCTTTTTGCGCTCCTCATTGTTTATTTTTCCCACATCCGTGCGTCTTTAAACACTTTTTTTAATTTTTCCGCTTCCTTCTCTATTACAAAATTAATACATTTATTGAAACTTTTATCAATTAACGCGTCAATGGATTGCATTTTGCGACAAAATGTGCTATATTTTCTTAAGTCTATTTTTATAGATTTTTTATTATTTTATGGTTTGTTTATTTTCGGACAAAGAGGTCCCTGCAAAACAGTCCGGGACTATCCTCCGGGCTTTTCTTTTTGCACGGCCCATTCCATCAGAAAAACAAACGACAAAAGGAGAGATAACATGGCGCCGGATCTGACAAGAGAAGAAATGCTGGAAAAGCTGCTCGACGCATACAGCGGATATTTTGATATTGAGCGTGCGGAAAGCTCTGCGCTTCCCCTTGTCGCTGTCTGTCACTTTAATGTGCGCACCGCAAAATACGTTCTTCTGAAAAAAGCCGAGCTGTGGAGCGCCGATTCCAACGAGCACGTTTACATATTTTCCGTACCGGAGCTTAACGAGGAGCTGTACCGCTCCTGCGAGAAGCTCGCCTACGACCGGGGAATGGCACTGATCGACCCGAAGCCCGGTCATATGTACACCTATATCACCGCAGTTTTCCTCTGTGACACCTGCACACCCGAAGCGGAAAAGCTTCTGAAAAGGTGCAGGCTTTACAAAAGTTTTCATTTTTCGCTGCACGGCTGGATGGATTTCCACACCGTGCTCGTCCGCCGGGGCGCAACGGATTTTCCGACAAACCGCAGCGGCAGGGCAAACGCGAAATTAATGAAAAATATATTCATGAAAAGAAAAAAGAAAAGGAGTGTGTGATTCATGAATGCAGCATTATTGTTAATCGTAGGCGTAGTTATTCTGGCAATTGGCTATGTCACCTACGGCAAATGGCTTGCGGAGCAGTGGGGCGTGGACGGCAAGCGCGTTACACCGGCCCACGAGCTGGAGGACGGAAACGACTATGTTCCGGCAAAAGCACCGGTCCTTATGGGGCATCATTTTTCCTCTATCGCAGGCGCAGGTCCGATCAATGGACCGATCCAAGCAGCCGTATTCGGATGGGTTCCGGTTATGCTGTGGGTACTCATCGGAGGTATCTTCTTCGGTGCGGTACATGATTTCGGTGCACTGTTTGCATCCGTAAGAAACAAAGGACAGTCTATCGGTGAGGTTATCGCAACCAGTATCGGAAGCAGAGCGAAGAAGCTGTTCATCATCTTCTCCTATCTGACACTGATCCTCGTGGTAGCGGCATTTGCATCCATTGTTGCAAATACCTTTAAGGCTACCTACGACGAAGCAGGCGCACTGGATGCAGTGGCAAGCGCGGCAAATGCCCGCACCGCTATGATCTCCATCCTGTTCATCGTAATCGCGATTATTTTCGGTGTTATGGTTTACAGAAGAAACGCTTCCCTCGTGGTTTCCACCGTTATCGGCGTGGCAGCGATCGTTGCCTGTATGGCAATCGGCTACAACTGGCATCCGCTCTATCTGAACGGAAGCACCTGGATGATCATCGTTGGTATCTACATTGCTATCGCTTCCGTCACCCCGGTGTGGATCCTTCTGCAGCCGCGTGACTATTTAAGCTCCTTCCTGCTTTACGGCATGATGATCATCGCTGTGGTAGGTATCGTGGGCGCTCATCCGTCGCTGGATATCCCGGCGTTCACCGGATTTGTTGATACCGCTGAGTACGGTGTGGGAAGCTCCCTCGGAAGCCTGTTCCCGGCACTGTTCGTAACCATCGCCTGCGGCGCAATCTCCGGTTTCCACTCTCTGGTAGGTTCCGGTACCACCGCAAAGCAGCTCGACAAAGAAACTGATGCCCGTCCGATCGCATACGGCGGTATGCTGATCGAGTGTGCGCTGGCTCTGATCTCTCTCTGCGCAGTTGGTTACATCTGGAAAGAGTACGTTCCGGGCGGTATCACCACCCCGACGGCAGTATTCGCAACCGGTATCTCCCGCATGTGTGCAACCATCCCGTTCCTTGCAGGTGCGCAGGATGTGATCTACTCCATGCTGATTCTTGCAGTATCCGCTTTCTGTCTGACATCCCTGGATACCGCGACCCGTCTGGCGCGCTACATGTTCCAGGAGTTCTGGCTGGAGCCGGGACAGACCTACAAGGATGCGACCGGTATTAAGAAAACTCTGACAAACCCGTATGTTGCTACCATCATCACCGTTGTGCTCGGCATCGCGCTTGGTATGACAGGCTATGCAAAGATCTGGGCGCTGTTCGGAGCTGCAAACCAGCTTCTCGCTGCACTCGGTCTGCTCGCTGTTGCCGCATGGCTCGGTAAGATGGGCAAGAACAATAAGATGTTCCTGTTCCCGATGGCATTCATGCTGGTTGTTACCATCGTATCCCTGGTTCAGACCATCATCACAAACGTGACAAACGCGGTTGACATGTGGAACTGGATCCGCGCAGGTCTCGGTACCCTGCTCGTTGTACTGGCAATCGTCCTCGCTGTAGAAGGCGTAAAGACAATCACAAGCCAGGCTAAGAGCAAATAACACATAACAATAAAGAGAAAAAATTTTATACGAAACGCCCGGGCACCTGTTACGATGTCCGGGGCGTTTTTCTCTCAGAGATGTATCACTATTTTATCCAATATCATTTATCCAAATGCACATCTCTCCGGCTCCCCTGTTGCCCCACAGATAATACGGTATCGCTTTTATACGAACCGGCTCTTTTTGTGCTTTTTCAAAAGAGTACAGTCGCTCTTTCCAGATCTCTTCCGATTCCCGATATCCGGCAAAGCTGACACATACGGCATTGTCTGGCAATGCATCATCCCAGTACTCTTCTGTATCCACCAGTTCCCCTACGCTCAATCCGCCCAGATTCTTTCCATTATCGGCTTCCTCCACGCAGTACACTACCGGACCTCTCATCAGCGCCGCTTTTCCGGCATCCGCATGAACTCCCGGATTGGCATATACTTTTCTGAGCGTTATCTCAAATTGAAGCGTGATACAATCCCGCTCCTTAAATTCCCGTTCTATACGGATATAGCCCTCTTCTTCCCGCAGGTTCTCCGTCTGCTCCCCATTAATTGCCGCCGCGTAACCCTTCACCCATCCCGGCACACGAATATACAATGCAAGTTTTCCCGGCAATCCATGATACCGAAAGCACACTTTTCCATTCCAACAATAAGAGCTCTCTGCCGTAAAGCCTCTCTGTCCATTATCAATAAGAATCTCTCCGCCGATAAACAGATTTACATATAGCTTTCTGCCCTGCTCCTCCCATATATATACATACTGATCCAGGGAAGCCAGCAATCTTGCGATATTCGGCGGGCAGCACGCACACCCCATCCACGCCTCCCGCCGGATTTTTACATGCTGCGTATCAAATCGCTTTTCTGCCTCTGCTGGATGAATTTCCAGCGGATTCACATAAAAATAATGTTTTCCATCTTCTGATATTCCGCTCAGCGCCCCATTATATAATGCCAGCTCCATGACGTCCGCATAGCAGCTCTTCTTCTCTAAGTGCAACATTCTCTTCGCCCAGAAAATCAGCCCGATCGAAGCGCAGGTTTCTGCATAAGCTCTGTCATTTGGCAGATCAAAGTCCGAGCTAAAGCATTCTCCATGCGCCTCGCTTCCGATAGCACCTGTAATATACATTTTTCTGGTCACAACATCTCTCCACAACCTCCGGAGAGCGTTTTTCATATCGGAATTTCCTGTTTCCATTGCCATGTCTGCCATTGCACTGTAAAGATAGACCGCTCTGACGCAATGTCCGACAGCAGCTTTCTGTTCCCATGCAGGCATATGTGCCTGATGATATTCCAGATCAAACCACTTATCCTTATATCTCTCGCCAAACCCCTCCTCCTTTAAAAGAAAAGAAGGCTGCTTTCCTCTCTCCATGATCAGATAAGTCATGAAGTCATAATATCTGACATCATGCGTGTATTGATATAATTTATACAGCGCCATCTCAATCTCCGGATGTCCGGAATAACCATGCAGCTTTCCCTCCCCTGCTCCTATCCGCTCTAAAAAAAATTCTACATACCGCTCCATCATATGCAGCATTTTCTCCTTCCCGGTGGCCAAGGCATATGCCACGGCAGCTTCTATCAGATGTCCGGCACAGTACAGTTCATGTCCATGAGAAAAATTTGTAAGCCGCTTTTCCAGATCCGTACAAATATAATACGTGTTCAGATAGCCATCCTCGCGCTGTGCTCTCTGCATTAAATCAACCAGACTATCTATCTTTTCCTCCAGCTCTCTGTCCGGACACAGCCGCAGCGACCAGGCAGCCGCTTCTATCCATTTTGCCACATCACTGTCCTGAAACAGCATTCCCTCGTACTGATCATCGGACTCCCCAGCAGCGATCCGGAAATTTTCAATCGCATGGCTATGCGGAATCCCTGCCACCGCATCATTTAACACCTCATACTGATACGGGATAATTTCCCTGCATATTTTTTCTATTCTGGGAGACCAGAATTCATCCCGGATTTTCACTTCTGCTTCCACCGCGCGCACCTCCTATCTTTCCTCAAAAAATGTTTTTATTCTCCCTGCTCCCCGGTTGTTCCACTGAAAATATGGAATCATGCGGATCTCACACGACTGAAGGGAAAACCTTTGTTTTCCATATAATCCATCCATTTCATTCCGGTATGAGGATCCCTCTGCCAAAATCGCATTTTGCTCTTTCTTCAAATATCCCCCCTGCTTCAGGCAGCACCTGGATAGCAGCGGATTATCGGTTTCCTCCGCACAATAAACCAGCGGTCCGCATATAACAGCGGCCTTTCCCTGCATAGACTCTGCTTCCGCTTTCGCATATATCTTCTCCGGTTTCATACACAGCCGGAGCGTAATCTCATGAACACTTCCTTTTTCTACAAAAATCTTTACATATCCCTTTTCTCTCTGAACAGAATAGTATTCTCCATTCTTTTGCACCATATACTTCTCGCACCATCCGGGAATTCTCAGTTTTACCGCACTGTCTCGCTCCGATTGTACTTTTATGAAGATTTCCCCATCATACGGATAATCTGTCCTCTGGCTGCACTGCCATCCATTTTCTTTCAGATCACTGCACATATACTGATGTATGCAGAGCTGTTCATCAGAGAAAGTATAAATATAATTTTGTACAGACAAAATCGTCCGCGCAATGTTCGCAGGGCAGCACGGGCAGGCAAACCACGGCTGCCTTTCCTTCATAACATGAGCATATTCTGGTCTCAGCCCGCACTTTTCCGGGTCCATTTCCAATACATTCGTATAAAAAAACCGATCTCCGCTCTGCGAAATTCCACAGAGTATCCCATTATAAAGTGCCGTTTCCATTACGTCCGCATAACAGCTGTCCTCCTTTAGCAGCATCATACGCCCCGCCCACAGCAGCAGTCCGACAGACGCGCAGGTTTCTCCATACATCAGATCAAGCGGCAGATCATATGCATACGAGAAGCTCTCCCCGCACTCCCTGGAGCCGATCGCTCCTGTCAGATACATCTTCCGCTGTGTCACATCCTCCCAGAGCTCTCTTAAGCTCCGGTAAAGCTCCTCATCCTGCTCAAGTCTGGCCATATCCGCTGCCGCGCTGTAAAAATACATTGCTTTCACAGCATGCCCCTTTGCTTCCTTCTGCCGGCGTATCGGCAAATGTGACTGCGAATGGCTGAAATCCGCTTCCTGTAATTCATAGACCAGATTTTCCTGTATTTTTTGATTTCTCTTTTCCATTTCAAAGAAAAACGGCTTTTGTCCTCTTTCTTCCACAAAAAACATTCCAAGTTTCCGGTACCGTTCTTCACCTGTACACTCATACAGTTTAAAAAGGGCAAGCTCCACCTCCGCATGTCCGTCATACCCCCGGATCTTTCCCTTCTCTTTTCCGAAGCTTCGGTCAATGCAGTCGGCATAGCGGCACGCGATATCCAGCAAATTCCGCTTTCCCGATACCTCATAATGAGCCACCGCCGCCTCTATCAAATGTCCGGCACAATATAACTGACAGGATTCCTTCAGATAAGACCAGCGCTGGCTGAGCCCGTTTAGAATATAATAGGAATTCAGATATCCATCCTTCTGCTGTGCATCTTCCAGAAGCATCACTGCCTGCTCAAGATTTTCCTCTATCTCTTTCGAGTCCTCCAGCACAAGAGCATAGGCGGCAGCCTCCATCCACTTAAACAAATCGCTGTCCTGCGAAACCAGTCCGAAAAAGTCTCCTCTTTTCTTGCCTGCCGCAATTTTAAAATTGTTTACCGCTCCGCTTCTGACAATTCCATCTATATCATCATTTAAAGCTCTCCAGATATATGGAATTGTTACCCTTTTTATTAATTCCTGTTTTTCCTTCCAAAATCCTCCGCTTATGCTTACATTACGAAAATCTGCTCTTTCGATCATGTTGTCCCTCCCTGTCTTTATCAGCTTTTCACAGCGCCTGCGGCAATTCCCTCAATAATCGTTTTCTGTGCAAAAATATACAATATCAGTACCGGTATAATTGCCATCACACCAGACGCCAGCAAAAGATTCCATCTGTTTTGCGTAAATTGATTATAAAAATTCAACTGCGACAGCGGGATCGTATAATATTCTTTTTTCGAGATCAGCACCAGGGGCAGCATCAGATCATTCCAGTAGCGAATAAAATACAGCACTGCCAAAGTCCCCGTAACCGGTTTCAAAAGCGGAAAAATGATCGCGAAAAAAAAACGATACCCGCTGCAGCCATCGAGGAACGCACATTCATCCAGTTCTGTCGGAATCCCCCTGATAGACTGACTGTACATAATTACCGCAAGCGAACAGGAAAATCCCGCATTCAGTACAGATATCCGTGTAAGATTATTCGTAATACCCATACTGGATGCCACGCTTGCCATCGGGATCATAATAACCGGAAACGGGAGCATCATGGCCATCATAAAAATCAACTGTGTTGCTTTTCCTGCCTTATTGTTCATCCGGGCAAGCTTATATCCCGCCATAGAGCCAAGTACCAGTACGATGGCTCCGCTCAGAACAGAAAAATAAATCGTATTTCCAAACACACGTACATAATTGCTGGTATTTAGTACTTCCACATAATTATCCATATTCCATACTTTCGGCAGCGCCAGCGGTTCCATCACAACCTCGCCAAACGTTTTCAAAGAATTCAGCAAAACAAACAGCATCGGCGCAAACATTCCGGCGCATAACCCCCACAGAGCCAACGCTATCAGAAAATTAACCCTCTTATTTTCCCTCATCGTCACTCCTCCTTTGTCAGCTTCATCTGAACAGCAGCGACAAGCATTACTGCAATTGTCAGAATGACCGCCAGCGCAGATGCATACCCCATATTATGGCTTTTAAATGCCTCCGTATAAATATACAGAGATATATTCTCCGATGCATGTCCGGGACCGCCGTTTGTAAGCGTCATCAGGAGCGGATACATATTTAACGTCTCTGTCACAGCCAGAAACAGACATACAAAAATCTTCGATTTCATCAGCGGAAGCTTTATATACGGGATCATCTTCAATCTTCCGCAGCCGTCAATAACCGCAGCCTCCAGCGGATCCTGCGGCAGCATCTGCAGTCCCGCAAGATAAATGACCATAAAGTACCCTACTGACTGCCACAATTTCACGAATACGACTGAATAAAGCACCAGTTTTTCATCGGACAGCCATCCCATGTTGAAAATGCCCCATCCCGTAGCCGGATACAGATCTGTCATCAATCTGCCCAGCAAAAACTGCCAGATAAACCCTACCGTAACATTATTAAAAATAAACGGGCAGAAAATGATCGCCCTCAGAGCTATCCTGGTTCTTATTTTCCGGTTGAGACACAGAGCCAGCAAAAATCCCAGCCCGTTTGCAGCAATCATGAACAAAATCGCAGATGCCGCTGTAAACCTCATGGAGCTGTGGAACACCGGATCTTTCCACGCACTCAAATAGTTTGCAAACCCTATAAATTCTTTATCCGGCGATATCCCATTCCAGCTGGTAAATGAGCACATGACCGTCTGTCCCAGCGGCACTAGAAAGAAAATTGTATAGAGCAGCAGCATTGGGCAGACAAAACGGATATAATCCAGTACTTCCTTTTTTCTTCTCAATTCTTCATCACCCCGCAAAAATTTTACAAAAAAGCCCGGAGCTGTTTTACGCCGTTCCTCCGGGCATTTTGGGTTATCCTAATGCGTCCGCATATTTATCAAATGCCGCATCAAAGTCCTTTATCAGCTGTTCGTGATCTTTCGACCCGCTATTTAAATACTGAACCGTTACCTTCCATGATTCCGCGTCAAATCCTGCCGGTTCATATGCATAATAAGTAAATACTGTTTTATTTTCTTCCAGATATTCCTGAAGAATCTCTGAAGCCTCATCCAGCTTCGGTTCCGCTACCGCATTTGCCGTCGGCACCCCGATCTCATCGTAATAATATCCGCCGCCATTTTCCGGATTGAGGAAGTATTCCATAAATGTATTGATCGCCGCCTCTTTTTCCGGATCTTCATCTGTTTTTGCCAGCACATTGATAACAAACCCATACTGTTTTGGAAATACAAGCGCTTCTTCATCTTCAGAGATCGGCAGCGGGAAAATTCCCATCTGCATGTCCGGATTTAATTCTCTGACCTGGAGGATAGACCAGTTTCCCTGCAGCATCATAGCCGCCTCTTCCTTTGCAAATACAGCATACTGTCCGGAAACATCGGTATCGAACGGCCTGTCCTGTGTATTCTCGTTTACAAGATCGAGCACGTCAAATGCAAGATCCATGCCCGGAAGATCAAACGTCCAGTTTCCTTTTTTGTAATTTTCTCCAAGCTCCACCGCCTTCGGAGTCAAAATAGAGGAGCAGCCGTATCCAAGATATTGTCCAATCGTCCACTCCGTACCGTACCCGGCGGCAAACGGTGTAATGCCGGCTGCCTGCAGCTTATCCACACATTCCCGCAGCTGCGTAACTGTTTTGGGGACTTCGGATATGCCTGCCTGTTCAAAAAGCTTTTTGTTGTAAAAAACGCCCCATGCCTGCGTATCCATCGGAATGCCATACACCCCGCCGTCAATCGTCACCGTATCCAATTCGGTGTCGCGGATGTACTTCATATACGGCTGGCCGCTGATATCCTTAATATGTCCTGCCTCCACATAGCTTGCCAGCTCGTAGCCCTGCAGCTGGCTGGTAAGATCCGGCGCTTCGCCGGTTGCAAGCCGCGTCATCAATTCTTCAAGATGGTTCGTCCCCGTCGCTGTGAATGTCACATGAACCTCAGACTGGCTTTCATTAAAGTCCTCCACGATCCTGCTGAAAATCTCCGTTCTGTTTGGATCACCGAACAAAAACTCCAGTTCAACCGGCTCCGCCGCCATTGCCGGTACCGTCATTACGGATGCTGCCAGAGCAGTTCCCAATCCAAAAAGCACTTTCCATAATGTTCTCTTCATAAATATTTAACCTCCCATAAATTTTTCTTCGAGCTCAAAGTAACCTGTATCATTATCATAATTCATTCGAAAACGTAAAACTATGGATAAAACCGACCGTTTTTAGCACAAAAAAGACAGCTCACGTTGAGCTGTCCTTTGCCTGCTCCGTCTTCACATACGCAGACGGCGGCATCCCATATTTCTTTTTAAATATGCGGCTGAAATAATTCACATCGTGATATCCGACCATTTCGGAAGCCCTGCCAACAGGATAGCCCCACAGAAGCAGCAGCTTTGCCTGCTCCAGCCGCACCGAATTAATATATTCGGTGATCCCCACTCCATATTTCTTTTTAAACAGCCGTGAAAGCACATCTTTATTTACAAAATAACGCTCCGCAAAACCGCTTACTGCAAGATTCTGTGAATAATTTTTGTCAATCTCCTCTTTAATCTGCCCGCAGATATCTTTTTCCGTTTTTTCTTTTGGAGCACTGCTGCTCAATTCCTGTCCGGTCTTTTTCAGAATCTCATTAAATTCTGTTCGGTTTACAGGCTTCAGTATATAATCCACAACACCGTAACGCAGCGCTTTCCGCACATATTCGAAGCTGTCAAAACCACTTACTACGATAATTTTTATTCTGATGTCTCTTTTTTTCAGTTCTTCCAGGATCTCTTCGCCGGACATTCCCGGCATACGCATGTCAAGAATCATGATATCCGGCCGCTGTTTTATAATAAAATCAAGCGTTGCGTAGCCATCCTCTGTTTCCCCGCATATCTCCATATCGAATGCTTCCCACTGCCCGATACGGCGGATCGCCCTCCTCACAATAAATTCATCATCTGCGATCAGTACTTTCAGCAAAACCTCACCTCCAACCATTTCCGGCCTACACTACGGGATATAAATAATAAGGACTGCGCCTTCTCCTGCGTTATTTTTCAGTTCAACCCCATATGCCTGTCCGAACTGCTGTTTTAAACGCTCGTTCAGATTTCTGAGTCCCTTTCTGTCATATACATTCTGCGGATATTCCTCTGTCCTCTCATGCAGCATCTTATTAATTTCAGCCAGCTTTTCTTCTGCAATGCCGCTCCCGTTATCTTCCACAAAAATCCTCTGCGTATGTTCCGATATCCGGTCTGCGTAAATTCGGATAATGCCTGGACCAACTTTTGTCTCCAGTCCATGCTTCATTGCATTCTCTACCGCAAGCTGCAGCGTAAACACCGGCACCATACACCCAAGCACTTCCTCGGATAACTCCCATTTCAGACAAATACGCTCCCCGTAACGATACTTTTGTATACACATATAGCTTTTTATATTTTCCAGTTCCTCTTCCAGCTTTACAAGACTCTTTTTCTTGCTCAGGCTATACCGCAGCATTCTGCTCAGATGATTATTAATCTCTTCTATTTCATATACATTTTTTTCAATTGCAATTCCGCTCACGGTCTGGAGCGTATTATAAAGAAAATGAGGATCAATCTGTGCCTGCAGCGCTTCCAGTCTCGCTTCTTTTTCAAGTATCTGACTTTTATATTCAGACTCGATCAGCTCTTCTATCCTGTCATGCATCTTCTGATAGCTCTGGTAAAGCACTCCTATCTCATCTTTTCTGGCTGACATACCGTCATCCTCAACCACAGCCCCCTGCTGATAATTGCGCATAATGCCTGCCAGCTTCTCGATCGGTCGCGTAATACGTCTGATATTCCTCTGCAAAAAAAGAAATCCCGCGACAAAAATAAGAAAAATAATACTGCAGTTCAGCAGCACCGTCCGCGCCGTATCCCTTAAAATATACTTTTCCGGAATGATCTTCAGCATGGTCCATGCATATTTTTCTGCTTTATTCTGTATCCCGATATAGGATATCCCATCCAGTGCTATTTTAAACCATTCCTGTTCATCCGCCCTTTCCGCTTTTACCATCTGGCAATAAGCCTCATTGTTTCCAAAATAAATATCATTTCCCTGGTCGTCCAGAAGAAAGACAAATTCCCCTTCCTCGCAGACCTGTCTCTCCAGCTGCTCAAAAAAAGAATGATCAATATTGATCGTGATGGCGTAATAGTCTTCGTTTCCCAGCAGAGGATACTTTAAGTATCTGGAAAAGCTTATCATAGATTCGTTTCCTCTGCGCATTTCCCGATTTCGTGTGACTGCCATCTTTCCTTCTTTATTCTGCGCTTCCACAAACCATTTTTCCTCGCTGATGTCCTCATACCCCGCGGAAAATGTATTACTCTGTTCTGTTTTTACCGGAAGTCCCAGAAAAGACGCTTCGTCCATCATATACAATTTATCCGTCCTGCTGCAAAACAGATAAATACTGTTTACGCACGCCATGGTATGCAGCTTGTTCGCCAGAATACTGTAAATCCGGCCTTCCAGCTCCTCCGAATTATCTGTATCCCAAAACACCTCATCATAAAAAATATCTCTCGTAATATTTTCCATTTCGCCGATGATCAGCGAAAGATAATTATTATTGGCCTGCTCCAGAACCCTTATATTGGCGCTGATAATTTCCTGTTTTCTGTTTTGGTAGGAAAATCCATAGATCACGAGCGAAGCGATCATCTGCAGTGCACAGATGATCACTACCAGACATAAAATTTTATTCCCTATTTTTTGCCTGAAGCCAACCAATCTTTTCATTTCTTTACCCAATCCGCTCCTTTTTGTAAATCATATCATACTCTTTTTCTTTGAGCAACCCATCCTCTTTTTTGAACTTTTTATTTTAAAATTGAACTTCTTGATTTTTCTATTGAACTTTCCATTCCATTAGTGTATAATCATCTTTGAACTTTTTTTGGAACCCCATTTTTCATAAGGAGGGCATCTATGGTAAACGAAACCTTTGCAGACAGACTCCGAAAAGCAATGGGCGATCGCGGTATCAAGCAGGTGGATCTTGTGCGTGCCGCCGCCGGGCAGGGCGTAAAGCTTGGCAAAAGCCATGTAAGCCAGTATGTGAGCGGAAAAACCGTCCCGCGGGCGGATATCCTTCATTTTCTCGCCGCCGCCCTGCAAGTGGATGAAGACTGGCTGTTAAACGGAAATATAAAAAAACCGGAAAAGATCAATGAGAGAGAAAATAAATCCCCAGGAGGAAGCATCATGCGTGAATTTAAAAAATCATCGAAACTGGATAATGTATTATATGACGTCAGAGGTCCTGTCGTGGAGGAAGCGAACCGGATGGAGAGCGCCGGAACTCACGTATTAAAGTTGAACATCGGCAATCCCGCTCCCTTCGGTTTCCGGACGCCGGACGAGGTTATTTACGACATGCGCCAGCAGCTCACCGAAAGCGAGGGTTATTCCGACGCAAAAGGGCTGTTCTCTGCCCGTAAGGCAATCATGCAGTATGCGCAGCTCAAACTCATCCCGAACGTCTCCATTGACGACATTTACACCGGGAACGGCGTCAGCGAGCTGATCAACCTTTGTATGTCCGCACTTCTGGACGACGGCGATGAAATCCTCATCCCCTCTCCGGATTATCCGCTGTGGACGGCATGCGCCACCCTCGCCGGAGGCAAAGCGGTGCACTACATCTGTGACGAGCAGTCCGACTGGTACCCGGATATCGACGATATCAAAAAGAAAATATCCGACCGCACGAAAGCGATCGTTATCATCAATCCCAACAACCCTACCGGAGCGCTGTATCCCCGCGAGGTTCTGCAGCAGATCGTGGACGTTGCACGGGAGCATCAGCTCATCATTTTCTCCGATGAGATTTACGACCGCCTGGTGATGGACGGCGAAGAGCATATCTCGATTGCTTCCCTCGCGCCCGACCTGTTCTGCGTCACCTTCAGCGGGCTGTCCAAGTCACATATGATCGCGGGCTTCCGCATCGGCTGGATGATCTTAAGCGGAAATAAGCGGCACGTGCAGGATTATATCGAAGGGCTTAATATGCTCTCCAACATGCGTCTCTGCTCCAACGTGCCCGCACAGTCCATCGTGCAGACAGCGCTCGGCGGTCATCAGAGCGTGAAGGATTATATCGTTCCCGGCGGACGCATCTATGAGCAGCGTGAAGTCATTTACAATGCGCTGACCGATATTCCCGGCATCACCGCCGTGAAGCCGAAGGCTGCCTTCTACATCTTTCCCAAAATTGATGTAAAGCGCTTTAATATCACAAACGATGAGCAGTTCGCCCTCGACCTGCTGCGCGAAAAAAAGATTCTCATCATCCACGGCGGCGGCTTCAACTGGAAGGAGCCGGATCATTTCCGTGTGGTATATCTCCCGCGTGTTGAGGTACTGGAGCAGGCGTCAAGGAAAATCGGCGACTTTTTAAGCACTTACCGGCAGTAAATACAAAGCAGGTGCTCTCCTGAAATTATGAGAGCATCTGTCATTTTAAAAGCCCGTTCCCTTTCATTTGTTCTGCTTTCACTTATAGGATACGTTCCAGATCTACCGAAACAAAATGTTTATGAACCACTCTTCTCCTGTTCCTCTTTGCTCTTTTTTATCAGGCTCTGGTACCTTCTCACATAAAGCACAAGCGATAATGCCATGAAGCCTATGCACACAATGATCAGCGTATTTGCCGCCGCTGTCGGCATATCCGGCAAAAAGATGAGAAGCAGCATGACGATGTAAAACACGGTCGTATTCACCTTGCCGTACCACATTGCTCCATCATTCCGGTTCGTTCGCTCCAGCACCTTGATCCCGGCAATTGCCATGTAACTCTCCTTCAGCAGGAAAAAGACGAACATCCATTTCAGGAGATCATATTTTGACAGCAGGCAGATCAGCAGTACGCCCTGCGTGATCTTGTCCGCTACCGGGTCAAGAATCTTTCCAAGCTCACTTACCATATTGAATCTCCTGGCAATTTTTCCGTCCAAAAGGTCCGAGATTGCGGAAACCACCAGGATCAGCGTCAGAACCGCCCGCTTATTCTCCACATCAGGATTATAAAACACTCCCAGAAATACCATCGCCAGAATCACTCTGAAAAAACTCAGAAGATTTGGAATTGTCAAAACATCTTTTCTGCTGCGAGCAACTTTCATACCATTACCCCTTCTTTCCGTTCGTATTTTTCCATTTTAAATCCTTTTTTGTTTAAATTCAATTTATATACCACTAAATTTACCAAGTTTATAAAATTTTCAGAACTAACAGGGCAGAGAGCCTGCCGACCCGTCAGGAAATATTGTAGATTCGCAGGAAGTCTGATATAATTCTAAGGGAAAGTAAGATGCCTCAATAAAAGAAAAACCAGCAAAAAACTTGCTGGCATCTTACTTTCCCGAATTGTACCGAGACGCGGACGGGAAGCTAGTATGTAAATTGTATCGATCTTTCTCTGCCATTGCTTTTCTGGATTATGGATACCTGAAAACAGATTCTGTCAGCCACAGCTGTCAGCAGGACATGCGGAATAAGCTCCCTGACGGAAGCTGTTGTGGGTATTCGGTTTCGGAGCCTTAGGCAGGGGATGTTCGTATCCCCCTGCAGCAGGCTAACCGGAGCATTGCATGAGCCTTACAGTGAGGGCACGCGGTGACGTCATGCCCCCATTTTTGAAAGATGACCTCTGCCGGGGAGAGGCCTTTGTATTTCTGGATATATTGCCTGTAGCCCTGAAGGTTGAAGATCAGGGCAAGGTTGTCTTTCCGAAAACGGTTATTGAGATAACCATAGTAACGGATCTTTTGGAAGCCTTTCGGAAGCACGTGGAGCAGGAAACGCTTCACAAACTCCAGAGGAGTGACGGTAAGTGTCCGGGATTGCCTGCCATCTTCGCCGCGTGCCGTGAAGACCACTTTATCCTCTTCCACGGAAACGATCCGGGAGTCCGAGATCGCCACTTTATAAGTATAGCGTCCCAGGTACTCGATGGCATTGCCGTTTCCGTTAAACGTTTCCTTGACTTTGGCGACCCATTTACATTGGTACAGCCTGTCCCGGAAAGCAGCCCATTCATAATGATTGCGCAAACAGGCTGCCGCTCCGGTAAGGACCAGACCATGCTGGCTATAAGCGTGGTCAAGCATGGAAAGGAACTTTCCCCGGAATTTTGCTGCGAGGATGCTTTCCGGAATAAAAAAGGAGTCCCGGTCAAGTGTTTTAAGCTGCCTGTCTGCCGTAAGCCCGCCGCCGGAGATCACGGCGTGGATATGCGGATGGAACAAAAGCTCCTGTGACCATGTGTGGAGTACCTGTATAATGCCAGGGGCAGCCCCGAGGTACTTTGGGTCTGCGGCCAGTTCCATGATCGTCTGTCCGACACACTTATGGAACATGGCGAACAGCTGTTTCCTGTTGGCAAGGAACAGGGAGTTGAGTTCATGGGGGCAGGTAAAAACCGCATGGTAATATGCGGAGTCGATCACCTCGCTGCTGCGTTCATCTACCCAGAGTTCCTTGCGCAGGCCGCCGCAGACCGGACAGTTGCGGTTTCCGCAGGAGTTGTAGTGGATCCGTTTAAAGCCACATTCTGTGCAGGTATCCATGTTAAATCCGCAGGCAATGGTACGGCATTTGCAGATATCGGAGACCAGTTTCTTCTGCTCCGGGGAAAGGACGATGCCTTTATCTTCCAGAAGCTGTCTGGAAGCCAGCTGAAAAATCTGCCGGATCTTAGAGCCGCTTCCGGAAGGCTCCGATAAAACAAAGGAAGAGGAGCCTTGCGGGATAAAGGGGGATAAGGATTCCGGGAAGTCCATCACAGCACCTCCATTCCATCCATGGGGCTTTTGATTTGTTCCATAGAGAGCATGGCCAAATGGACATAGTAACGGGTGGTGTTGGTGGAAGCATGCCCAAGCAGGCGGGAAAGGGTCTCCAGATCCATCCCGTTCTGATAGCTGTGTGTTGCAAAAGCATGGCGGAACGAGTGGCATGTCAGGCGGTGGGGCCAGTGGAGTGCTTCTTCCTGTTTGAAGAGGAAGGACTGAATGAACTGAGGGTAGATCGGCTTATCCACCGAGTGCTGCTGGGTAAAAAGCCAGTCACGGGTACGCATGGAGGCAGGAAGGTCCCGCCAGTAGGCACACAGGATCCGGTAAACATCTGCGGAAAGGATAGTGTAACGGTCGCGGTTGTTTTTGCTGGGCGCTACATAGATTCGGGAATTGGAATGTTCAATATGGGCGCATTTCAGGGTGCAGACCTCTGAGATACGCAGGCCTGCAGAATACATGAGGGAAACCATGGCTTTCTTTTTGAGGTCCTGAATACTGGAAAGGAAGTTTTCCACGATATCGGGGGTGGGGATAAAGGGGAGATGGAAGGTCTGCCTCCGGAGAGGGATCTGTTTTGCATTCCAGGGAAGCCCGAGGACCGCTTCATATAGGAAACGGATTTCGGAAAGGGCATGGTTGGTTGAATTATCGCATAGATTCCGTTCGGTCTGGAGTTGGGTGATAAAAGCGCGTATCTGAGCAGGAGAAACCTCAGCGGGATCTTTGTGCAGGGTACTGGAGCAATAATCCAGAAAAGGAGCGGTATATGTTTTATAGGACTGGATCGTATTGGGGCTGTATTTACCGAAGGAAAGGATTTCTTCGATCTGGTCAAGGTAATTTGTCATGGGAAACCTCCATTAAAGAATAGAACTACAGGTACAGAGATGGATCTGCAACAGGCGGAGGCCTGACAAAAGAAGTAAAAATTTCAAATATGTAGTTGTTGGGTTTAAAAATCCGTGATAAACTAAGCATAGCAGTTCTTGTGTATGTGTTTAAGGTTAAGTGTGGTAACTCAACAATACAACATATATTCAAAAACTGCTACTTTTATTTAGAAAAAATTTATTAATTATGAAAAAAAGTGGTGGTTTTACGTACTTAGGGCTAGCCGCCGCGCTAGCGGCTTGGTACAATGTGAAACAAAGAGTGAAAAATGAGTAAAGAGGACTTGCTGCTTGCCGCCGGTCTTACCAGAACTTGTAACGCTCAACTAAGCGTTTAGTATGGAATCAACGCTTAGTATGTTCTAAATAGATTCTCTTTTTGATATACTGCGGTCAAATATAGCAAAGGAGATTCGTCGTATGGATCAGAAAAAAATAGGTGCATTTATTGCACAGTGCCGAAAAGAAAAAAATCTGACGCAAATGCAGCTTGCCGAACTATTAGAGATTACCAGTCAGGCCGTTTCTAAATGGGAAAACGGCAGAGGAATGCCGGATGTATCGCTTTTACAGCCTTTGTGCAATGTTTTGGATATTAGTTTAAACGAGCTTTTTTCAGGGGAGCATATATCAACAGAAGAATACAAAGGGAAAGCAGAAGAAAATATTTCCAGACTTTTCAAAGAAAAACAGATTGCCCATCTTAAGCCTGTAAAGTACTTATTCTCCATATGTGCTAATATCACTTTGCTTGTAGCAGTGATTGAATTAACGATTGGTCTTGTTGGGAATTTTTTTAATTCAACTATATTGGAACCTATGTTAATCAATGCCTCTGTATGGCTAATATTGTTTCTGCTTTCAATGAGTAAACTGTTACATGACAAGAGAAAATTGCAAAAGCTGAAGCATTCGGGCACTTGTATGGATTCCGAGATAGAGGACATGATTCCGGCAGTCTGGATTCGCGTAGCAAACTACACCAGCTGCAGAATCGTCTGTCGGTTTATTTATGAGGGCAAAGAATACCATGCAGTAAGTAACTATTATGTTTTGACCCCATTTAAGCGAAAAGAAGATTTATATGCGAATGTTTATATCAGCAAAGATAATCCTGCCAAATACAGTGTAGAGCTTTTTCAAACATAAGCATAGCATAGCAAAAAATGACCGGCACCCCATCTGGTAACGTCGGTCATTTTTCTGGTATGATCGTTTTATTTATTCCGGCTGCTGATACTTTCCAAATGAACGGGAGCTAACAGCGTCCCGGATCAGGCTATTAAACCGCCTGGCATTCCATGCCGCTCTGCCGACAAACAACCCGTCGATCGATTTCTGCACGATCAGTTGGCTCGCATTGTCTTCATTGACGCTTCCTCCGTAGAGCACCGGGATCTGCACCGAAGCGTCACCGAAGATCTCGCCAAGGCACTGTTTGATCGTGCGGTGCATCGATTCGGCATAATCGGGCGTCGCCGGCGTCCCGTTGACGCCGATCGACCAGACAGGCTCATAAGCCACCCAGATATCTTTCGCCCTCTCTGTCGGCACCCCATGAAATCCGGCAATCAGCTGCTTTCTCAGTGTTTCAGCACCGACGCCGTATTCTTTCTCCTGGGCGGTTTCTCCGATACACAGCAGCACCTTCATGCCATGCCTTAAGCATGCCTTCACCTTTTGATTTTCCTGCACATCCGTCTCGCCAAACACATGCCTTCGTTCGGAATGCCCGACCATGACAAGGCCGATCCCCAACTCTTTGAGCATGAGCGGAGAAATTTCTCCGGTAAACTGCCCCTGATCCTCCCAGCTCACATTCTGCGCTCCGATGAGGATGTGGCGGACGTGCTTCCTGGCGCTCTCCAGCGCCGTGAACGAGGGGATAATAAACAATTCTATATCCGCGCCCCCAAGATCTGCCGTCAGGCTTTCCAGCTCCGTTAGATAGGACACCGTGTCCTGAATATTTTTATACATTTTGAGGTTGCTGCCAAAATACAATTTCTTCATACGTCATCCCCTCTTTTGGTCGTATTCCACGAAGGAATCGACCTTTTCCTGCGAGGCACACCCATGAACAAACTGCTTTGTCAAAAACTCATCGACCATCAGCTCTCTGGTCTTCGGCCCTGTCGTAAGCGCTCCCATACAGAGAATATTCGCATCGTTGCTCAGTCTCGCTCTCTGCGCCGTGTATGTATCGTATGCAAGCGCCGCATAGGCCCCTTTGACTTTATTGGCCGCCAGAGAGACGCCGATACCCGTCCCGCAGATCAGGATTCCGCAGTCATATTTTTTTGCCGCAACCTCCTCCGCCACCTTGATCGCCACATGGGCGTAGATCGTATCCTCACTTCCGAAATCTGTAACCGCACCATATCCTTTCCTGTTAATATGTACGATCAATTCTTCTTTTGCTTCCTGCGCATTTGGATCGCATCCAATCGCTATCTTCATATCTTTCCTCCCTGTCGCAAAAATGATCCCTCACGCATCGGAAGGAATCATTTTTAACCTGACTCCAACTTCGGATTACCCGTTGATTCGTCACTGTCATCCATTTTCAGGCTGTAGATCACATCGGCGCTCTTGCGTCTGTGATCCTGTACCTTGCTGTCAATGTTGATGTTATAATATAAATACAGCGTCTCCAAAACAAGATGCTCGCCGATACGCCTGGAGACGATATCTTTTGTATCTGTCGTGTCTTTGGTTCCCACATACAGCACGTACGTACAGTACCGCTGCAGCGGAGATTTTAAAGCGGCTGTGATCCCGATCACGGTCGCGCCCTGCTCATATGCGATTTTAGCCGCATTCACCACCGAGCGCGATCTTCCCGTATGCGATACGGCGATCACCACGTCCCCGACATCGGCGGTGCCGGCAGCGAATATCTGGATATCCTGATCGCTGTAATACATACACAGCCTTCCAATTTTAGCCATTTTCAGAGAAAACGATTCGCACGGGATAATTGCGTCGCCGTTTCCGAACATGAACACCTTATTTGCGTTAATAATCGCGTCTCCAGCATCCTTATACTGATCGGAAATCAGGCTAAGCGTGCTCTCCATCGTTTCTCTGTCGGAATCTATCACATTGTGCATCAAATTTTTAAACTGTTCCTTCTCCTGGTCTTCCTCGGAAACCTCACAATACTTATCGTCGAGCGCTTCGTTTCGTATGGCGTTGCGAAACTCCAAAAATCCGTTATAATCCATGCGCTTACACAATCTCGTTATGGTAGCGCTGCTGCACCCCGATTCCTTGGCGACCAGATCCAGCGTCATGAACGGTACCTGACCGAGATTGTCCATTATAAATAACGCCGCCGATTTTTCACCTTTGGGGAGCGTGGGTATCATAAATTGCAGCTTATACTCCAGTTCTTCACGTATTTCCATTTTTTCCCTCTCCAACGACTTTCCGGAAGTCATTTATTTACTAGGCATATTATACCATAAAGAAGGCTTAAATCAATAATCCAGAACGCATTTAATACCATAGAAATTACACATGTACTGCAATTCCTTTGCATAATTGCCGTATACGATCGCATAGTGGTGTCCGGTCGCATGTCTTAAAAACGAGTCCGCGTCTTTGAGCACAATGCCGCAGCCCGGCCAGCGCGTTCCGCCGGCGAACTGGTTGTTGGGATCCTCCTCGTCGTTATTTACACGAAGCGACGTCCTGGCAACCGCTGCATGAAACCTTAAACTGCCATCATTTCCTCCGAGCCGGAGCAGCGTAACCGTGCGGTCCCCTTCAAACTCAAATTCAATACACGCGCCGCCGGAATCGCCGTTCAGATACGGTTTGGCTACCGCTTCGTCCGGCACCAGCCGCGGAATCGGCCACAGCCGGTAGCCCTTGCCGTTTGCCATCGATACCGGCCCGGAGCCGCAGTTGAAAAAGTTCATGATCCCTTCCTCGGCGTTCAGCCTGGAAATATCCGCAAACATGACCGGCGCATGCGACAACTCTTTTAAAATATACATGGAGATTCCCGCCGGGATATCGCCCTCGCAGGCGGCGATCGTGGACTGCTCCTCATTTAAGAGAGCCGTTGCCAGGCAGGCTCCGTAGCTGTAGCCATAGCATTTGTTGACCAACTCCGGCATACACTTCGTCGCAAACATATCGACGTCGTATAAATTCTGAAACCGTTTGTATGCCAGATACAGTCTCATCTGCGACAGGATGGCATCTTCATTGATTTTCTCTCCGTTTTCCAGATTCCAGTTTATCTGCCGGCAATTTGCGGCAAACTCGTCGGCGAGTCGTTTTGCCTCCTCCTCGTCGATATTCTCCAGCTCCTTGAAGACCTCTGCGTGATCGTACTGCGGAAAATCAATGCCGAACACCTTCTTCCAGTTAAATTCATTTACCTGCGTCTGATACATCATCATGCACTTGCCGCCGATCAGGGCAATGTTTCTCCCACGAAGATTGTTCTTGGCCCATGCGGCGCTGAGCGCGGACTTAATATCGGCAGCTCTTTCCTTGTCGTCGATCTTTCCGTATAAGTATACAAACGGAAGCCCCATCTCCTCCAGCACATACCGAATCTGCACAGAGACTCCCAGCGATCCGTTGGCGATCTCATCGCAGAGACCATATACAACCGCTGGCTTGCCGTTCAACTCATTGATCGCCGTCGTCACGATCGAGGTATACATCCACGACCCGATAACGAACAGAAACATATCGCAGTCTGCCTTTTCCATCCCGATCACCGTCTTTTGCACATCATCATCGTCAAAGAGCGGTTCCTCTGGCATCATGATCTCGATATCAGGATCCTGCCCGAAGGTATTTTTCGCGACCTCGACATATTTCCAGATGTTTCCCTGATACTGGTTCGTCTTGCCGATCGGGACAATGCCCATCCTCGGCTTTGCATGGTAGTTGTGTTTTCCCATCTTCCCACCTCCGTTATGAAGTGACTTTTGTCAAGAGGTAAATTCAAAAAATAACAAACTTTTTTCTCTGACAAAACCCACATTTGTATTCTGGAGATATCTTGGAGAAGCCTTTTGTTTAACAGTTCCCGGCATTTGGCCACTCCGTTATTCGTGGATTGGTTACCTACAGGTCAATGGTCCGCCGTGGGCTCTGCTGTCCTAAAACGTGGATCAATGTATCGCTACCCTGCCGACAAGGAGGTGCCGCAGATAACCCGAACCTTGAAGTCTCAAAAGACTCCTTCAAGATATCTCCAGTTTTCTTTGTTTTCAGTTGCTGCTGATTAGGCAGCTACGCCTGCTTAATCAGCTTGATTGCCAGCTATCAGGATGGCAGCCGGCTGTCAAGGGCTGCGCAGCAGTTTATTTGTCCTTGACGGGCGGATGGCAGCCTGATATCACGCCATGCTGATATTGTCTGTCATCATGCCCCATATAAAGCAGGCAAGCTCCCTCGCAACGGCGGTTACCGCTACGTTCTTTTTCTTGCCGTGTCTTATCATTTTGTAATACTTCCTTCTCAGCCTTTCATTTGCTTTGTCTGCATATGCAATTACCTCCGGCGGGTTGCCGCTCTGTCTTGCTTTCAGATCTTTCGATTTATGCCCGACTGCTCCCTTGCAGATCCCTTTGGATGCCTCGACCAGCAGCTTCCTTACATGGCTGTTTCCAGCTTTTGTGATGGAAAGCCTGTTGATGTTATCGCTGCTTGAATCTTCCCCAGGCACCAGCCCCAGATACGCGGAATAGATATTCCCTTTTGCAAATCTCTGGAAGTCTCCTGTCTCAACCAGGCACGATAATGCCGTATGGGTCTTCACTCCGAGAAAGCACACCAGTTTTTTCACTTTCTCCACATACTCTGTCTCAGATGCCAGTTCCTCTATCCTCTTATCGAAAGTTTCAATCCGGTTTGTCTGATATTCATAAGTGATCAGATACTCGTTGAGCGTTTCCCTGTCCAGTCCGCCCAGTTCAAGTGATTTCAACCACTTTAAGTGTGCCTGCGTCCATTTGCCCTTGTCATAATGGAATCCCTGGCTTAAACAGAATGCACTAATCCTCTGTTTTGTCTTTTTTAAATCCAGTTTATGGTCATCCCTCATGCGGAGGTAGAGCTTTACATCGTCATCTTTATCAGTCGGGATATGCACAGCATGGTATCCGCCGTAAGACAGACACTGGGCAATCATAAGAGCATCCCTTTTATCTGTTTTAATTCTTTTTCCCTGCTGTGTCAGCATTGTGGTCGGAGCAAGGATGACACACCGGATTCCCTTTTTCACTAATTCATGATACAAAGAAAATCCCAGGCATCCCGCCTCATAGCCGCAGAGAATGTCGCAATCCTCTTTTATCTTTTTCTTAAGATTCTCAATGAACTGCACAATATTGTCTGGATCCGGCGTTACTTTAACATTTGCATAAATAATGTCGTCTCCATCAAATCTTGGCTCAATGGCGCATAAAGTGTAGTTTGTGCTATGGACATCCATTCCGATTCGTAGTATTCTTTTCATGTAAGTGGCCTCCTTTTGTATGCGGTAATCCCTGTTACCATTGTTTTTTCCAAAACTTAGTATACAGGTAAATCCACGTTGCTACAAATGTGGGGTCACTTCATATTGTCCTATGGCTGTATTTTGTTGAAGTCCTTCAGACTTTCATATAGCTTCGTATATTTTTGATAGTTCCTGTCATAAGCGGCAGTGTATTTGGGGTTCGGATGATACACCTTATCGATCTTCACGCATACCCTTACCGCTTCTTCCACTGTCTGATAGACGTTCTTGGCCTTCATTGCAATCATAGCGGCTCCCAGACACGCGGCGTCTTTTTCCACCACGTTCATCACATCGCGATTCAAAATATCCGCCTTTATCTGCATCCAGCACGGAGATTTGGAAACGCCTCCGACAACCCGGACTTCGTCAAAACAAAATCCAAGGCTCTCATAATATTCCATATTGATGCGGAACTCATAGGTAAGGGAATCCATGATCGCCTTCACAAGATCGTGCCTTGTCGTGTCAATCGAAAGCCCTACCATCGCGCCTCTGGAATCGAGGTCGTTCCACGGAGGCCCGCTGCCAATAAAATGCGGCAAAACCATTTCCTGAACCGGCCCCTCCGGCGCACGCCCGCACATGACATCGTAGACGTCCCTTCCGCTTTTTTCGGCCTCCTGTATCTCCGCCAGAGAAAAATTATTCTTATACCATTTCAGGAGCAGTCCTCCGACCTGAGACGATGACATCAGAAAATATTTGCCGGGAATCGTATAAACGTAGCAGGAGATCGCGGCGTCAAACGCCTTATCCGACGTGTACTTCTGATCCGTCACAACGCCCAGGCCTTCGATCGTTCCATGCGAATCTATCGCGGCCGAGCTGTCGATCAGGCCCGCGCCCAGAGCGGCGCATGTCTGATCCTGTCCGCCCGCCACCAGCTCTACCTGTTCGGTCAGCCCCAACGTGCCTGCCATCTCGGCACTCAGGCGCCCCACGATCTCCCCCGGCGCAAAGGCAGGACACAGCATGTCCATCTCAAGGCCGGCCTCTTTTACCAGCTCCTTTGACCATTCCTTTTTTTCAATGTCAAACATCATCGTCCTGCCAGCCTGCGGATAATCGATCGCCCCATCCGCAGCTCCCAGACGTTTCATGATAAACTCCGTAAACGTTACATATTTATATGTTTTTTCGAGAAGCTCCGGCTGATGCTTTCTCATCCACATGATCGTCGGCAGCGATCCCATCGGATGAGGCGGAAAGCCCGTCGTATCATAGATCCATCGTTTCCCCAATGCCCTGCACAGATCGTCCGTTTCCTGCTCTGCGCGGTAATCCATTCCGAGAATCGATGTCCGCAGCGGACGAAACTTCTTATCCACCGGCATAATTTCCTCACCGAGGATGGATGTGCAGATGGCAGCAAACTCTTCTGCCTTTGCGCCGTTTCTTTTTGCCGCATTTACCGACTCGGCAAGAACCTCCAGCACGCAGGCCCATACTGTCTCCGGGTCCTGTTCCGAGTACCCCGGCTGCGGGTGAAGGACATCAAACTCCCGGTAAGCTTTACCCAGGCTTTTGCCGGTTTCGTTATATACCGCCGCTTTGCACCCTGTCGTGCCGACGTCCAACCCAATAAATAACATATTCACCATCTTTCTCCGTTCAAAACACGGTTTACGCCGCTTAACTCTTTTTCATTCAGTTCATATGCTCCGCCTAAAATCTTTGTCGTCAGTACGGCATGGCAGACCGCCTCCAGGCACTCCAGCTTGTAGCAGGCATCCATAACGTCTTTTTCAGAAAAGCAGAGCACTCCGTGACCGCGCAGGATCATTGCCCGCACCCTGGGGTTCTTTTTGATGCACGCGCCCACGCACTGCGGAACCTCGGCAGTGGTCGGAACCGCAAATTCCGTTGTGTCAATTCCGCCAATATCTAAAATAGCTTCCGGCATCATGAACCGTTCCACATGATAGTTCGACATCGCAAAACCGGTAGAAATCGGCGGGTGCGAGTGGACGATCGCGCGGATCTCCGGCATATCCCGGTAAACCTCCAGGTGCATGCGGATATCCTGTGCAGGTTTTAAGCCCTCCAAAAGATTTCCCTCCAAATCAATCAGGCTGATCTGTGTTTCATTGATCGCTCCCTTGTCAAATCCGGATGCCGTCAGCAGGATGCGGTCTTCGCCGATCCGAACACTGTAATTCCCTCCTTTCCCGATCAACAGCCCTCTCTCTGCTAATCGTTTGCCGACGTCGAGCATATCTGCCTTTGTCTGCCTGATTGCCTGCTTCATAATAAATTCATCGTAAGTCATACTATCTCATACCTCCATATTTGTCTGTTTCAGCGCTTTAAAAATCAATGCACCGACATAAGAGCCGCCGTCCAGCAGCCCCAGACTTTTTTCGCCGTAATAGGCTGCTCTTCCCCAGACGGCTTTCATCTGCCGAGTCGCCTCGCTGCCGTCGAGCGCGGCCTTGGCAGCAGCCGCCCACGGGTCGTCCTGCGTATCCTCAAGCGCCCGAATCGCGGGCTCCAGCGCATCTAAAATCGTTTTCTCGCCGACTCTGGAGCCGGCCTTGTCCATCACATTTTGCAGACCAAGCCTCATAGCCGCGGCCATTTCTTTTGTATCGCAGCTTTCTTTTCCCTTTAATCCCTTTGCGATTCCCTTCATGAAAAAGGAAAGGATCGTTCCCAGCGAGCTTGGAGCCGCTTCGTTAAAGGAATTGCCGGCCCTGGAAAACAGCGCCGTCAACTGCGTCTCCTCCGTATGGCTCAAAAAGTCGCACACGGCGTGAAACCCATCGCTCATCGAAATACCCAGATCACCGTCCCCGTTTTGCTGGTCGAGAAAAATCAATTGCTCCTTATTTGCGTCTATCTCCTCGGAAATAGCCTGAAATCCTTTTACCACCGTCGTTTTATTGATCATACTCTTTTCCCCGTCTCTTCGTTCATGCTCTGTAAAAGGGTGTGCTTGCAGGAGCAAGAAGCAGCTTTTTCAGTTCCTCGTCCAGGACAAACACCGTTACCGATAACCCGGCCATCTCCATGGAGGTCGCATATTCCCCGATATGAGGCGCGATCACTGCAATCTGTTTTTCTTTCATGATCCGCGCTATCCGTCGGTATACGATCATCTGCTCTTCTATGGAGGTTGCGCCGAGGCCGTTTACCATCACAGATACTTCCTTCCCCGCGGACAGATCCAGCTCCCGACCGATTTTTTCGAGGATCATATCCGCCGTTTCGTCGGCTGTGAGAACCTTAGATTTTGAAATCCCGGTCTCTCCGTGTATGCCCATGCCGATCTCCATCTCGCCCTCGTTAATGGAAAACGTCGGCTTTCCGACCTCCGGCAGCACGCAGGGCGTCAGCGCCACGCCCATCGTGCGGATGTTTTGGAGCGCCTTTTGGGTGACGCGCACCACCTCGTCAAGACTGCGCATTTCCTCAGCCGCCGCACCGGCTATCTTGTACGCATAGACGATTCCCGCCACTCCCCTTCTGGTATCGGCCGCCTCCGCCGGCGCCGATGCAATATCGTCCGTTCCCAGAAGCTCTGCGCACCTGATATCCTCCAGTTCCTCGCAGTCCTCCATAGCCTGTCTGAAATTCATCTTATCTCCGCCGTAATTGCCGTACAGGCACAGCACTCCCGCGCCGGCGTTTGCCGCGCGGATCGCCGCCTCCATTTTTGTGTAGGAGGGCGAGGCAAAGACATTGCCGACCGCGCATGCATCAAGCATGCCCTGTCCCACATATCCAAGGAACAGCGGCAGATGACCGAAACCTCCCCCTGTCACGATCCCCACTTTTCCCGTCTTCTTTTCTCCCGCCCGGATGAGGACTCGTTTATCATTTTCAAAAAAGCTAACCTTATCGCCGTACGCCGCATAAATTCCCTCCAGCGCCTCGTCCACATAATTCTTCGGGTCATTTAAAATCTTCTTCACGGTACACCTCCACCATTCCCATGTTTTTTTGCATTTACCGATATGTTTCTCTGAACGTTTTTATTCGGGCAAACTGCTGTCTGTTGTCCGGATAAATCGCTTGAAACAATGCAAAGAGCTCGTCGTAGAGCGCTGCGTTTCTTTTGTTCGGCTCCCAGATCTGCTGCGTCCCGCTTCGTTTAAAGAGCTCCTTTAGCGCTTCCTTCCCCATCCCGCAGCCCATACCGAGGATGGCCGCACCTCTGGCACCGCAGTAAGCTCCGCTTTCCGCGCGTCTTACCGGGATTTGGAATACATCGGCAAAGATCTGACACCATAGGTCGTTTGCCGCGCCTCCGCCGGATAAAATAAGCGTCCGCGGCTCCCCGCACGCCTGAACGAGGCTCTCGGCAACTTCCCGCATACCCATTGCGATCCCTTCCAGCACCGACCGGAACAGATGCCCGATATGATGTTCAATATCCAGTCCCAAGAAGATCCCCTTTGCGTTGGTGTCCTCTATCGGATTCCTCTGTCCAAGCATAGACGGAAAAAAGAGCAATCCGCCGCTGCCCGCCGGCGTATCGCAGGCACACGCCTCCAATTCCGCGAACGTCCGCCCTTGTGCGAATGTACTGCGAAACCAGTTCGTGGTGTTTCCCACGCTCATAATCCCGGCATACGCCGTCCACATTTCGGGAATCGCAGAAGCGTAAAACTGTATGGCTCCGTTTTTATTCTCATAAAACGTATCGGAAGCCGCCGAGATATTGCCACCGGATCCCAGGACCACGCTGTAGATCCCCTTTTCTACCGCACCGGCGCCGGCTGTCTGCACAATCGCGTCGCCTCCTCCGATTACGATTTTGGTAGTTTGAGGGACGTGCAGTTCCCTGGCAATCTCGGGCAGGATATCCCCGGCATATGCGTTTGAGGGCTTTACCTTCGGCAATATCGACTCCGAAATGCCGATCATCTCCAAAAGCTCCCGGCTCCAGCATCTGTTTTTCACGTCGTATAGGCCATAGCCGCTGGCGTCCGATTCATCCGTGGCCGTCTCCCCTGTCAAAAGCAGCCGGAAATAATCCTTCGGCGTGACCACAACGTCCGTCCGCTCAAACAATTCCGGTTCATTCTGCTTCATCCAAAGCATTTTGCCACCCGTACAGGAGGCGACCATACGATTGTTGGTAAAGGATAAAAACCGATCCATGCCTCCGCATTTGTCGTAGATTTCTAAGATCTGCGCGTCGTTTCTGGCATCCACGCAGCTTATCATTGGCCGCAGCACGTTTCGTTGCGCATCCAGCGCGACCAGTGAGTGCATCTGGGCAGTCACGCCGATCGCCCGCACCGCATTGCCGTTCAGACAGGAAACCGTATCCATCAGGCACTGCATGCCCATTTTGCGCAAGACAGAGGGATCCTGATCGTACGCCTTATTTTCTCTTGCGATCAGTGAGCCGTCATATCTTTTTTCGTCCGACGCTAACACCTTCCCGTTTTCATCGATGGCAACGGCTTTGCAGCCTGTACATCCGAGATCCAATCCTAAATATATATTCATACGCCGCCTCACGTAAGCTTCAGGACATTCTGCGCATACTCAACGCTCTCCTTTACCAACGCCCATTCCTGCTTAACTGTTTCCTCGTGCGTATCGCAGCGGTCGATATACAGCTCCACAAAGCAATTCCCGTCATAACCGTTTTCCTCCAAAATCTTCAGAATCTTCGGGAAGTCCACATAGCCCTTTCCCAGCGCCACGCCGGTAATCACATCGCCCCGGGGATTGAGCGTTACCACATAGTCCTTGATATGCACTGATTTTGCATAAGGCGCCAGCGTGCGCACGGCTTCCTCCGTGGGTGTGATGAATACCGTTGAATTGCAGGTGTCGACCACCGCTCCCAGCGCGGGATCATGGACGCCTTCAATAATTTCCTTTACTTCACTTACCAGATTCCCTTTGCCGTTTTCGATGCCGATCTCGATCCCGTATTCATGCGCCAGCGGCATCAATGACCTGATCGTATCGATCCCGTTCTGCACCTGTTGTTTCAGCCCTTTGGCATCCGCGGTGCGGTCCATATCCCAGCCGATCCGCATGACCTTTGCGCCGAGGATCTTCGATACGTTGAGCATTCTGATAAAGTAATCGCGATCCGTTCCGCGGGAGCCGGTTTCAACGACAATCCCTTCTTTTTCGAGGCGGTCATGAAGCTGACGAAGCTTCTCGTCCGAATATTTTTCCAATTCCATATTGTTGCAGTACAGCAGCGCCTTTACCCCGTATTCTGCGCAGCGGTCGATCAAATCGTCGGCTGACATCGGATTCTGCGGGCGGTAATACGGCCTTCCAACCGACCAGCGGTAAGCAAACGAACCAATTCCTAATCTCATATTTTTTCTCCCTTTCTTTTTCTATTTTAACTACGAAATCTCTTCTTCTCGAGATAGCCCAGCAGCGTCATCGTAAATACGATCACGATTCCGTATGCCAGCTGCTGGATCGGCAACCCGAATCCGAGAAACGTCATAGCGCTCATCAGTAAAATGATAAATACTATACCCAGAAATGCCTGCAGCATGTTGCCGTATCCGCCGTTCTGGCTGATTCCGCCGATCGTCACCGCCGCAACCATCGGCATCAAAAATGTTGTGCCGACGTCCGGATTCACGGCTCCTATACACATCGGAATAAACATTCCGGTCAGCCCGGCAAAAAATCCAGATATCACATATACGATAAGGTATATTTTCTTCGACGGGATACCGGCATGATCCGCGCCGGAAGGATTGCTTCCCGTCAGGATAACCTGTCGGCCAAACGTCGTTTTCTCCAACAGCACACCCATAAGAATGATAATAATAAACGGGAGTATAGCGGCCACCGGGATGATATTGTCCCCAATCCGAATACCTATTAATGTCGATAATTTTGACAGTTCTCTGGGCGCTCCCGATACTGTATAGCCGTTTGTGTATACATAGCTGAGGCCAAGAGAAAGAAGCTGCGTCGCCAGCGTGATAATAAACGGCGCAATATTAAATTTTGCAATCGCTATTCCATTAAAGAAGCCAAACGCCATACCGATTCCTACCGAGATCAAAAGCCCGAGCAAAATAATCAGCCACGGATTCATCGTCCCCAGATCATTTAACGCGGACATCACGCTGGTGGAAATCACCGCCGAAAACGCAGCCACGTTTCCGATGCTGAGATCGATACCCGAATTACCGGAAAGAAAGACAAAGACAAGACCAATGGCGCCGACCGTAAAATAAGCATACGATGTAAACATCGAGATGATGCTCTGCAGCGAGAAGAAGTTCGGATTCCGGAAGGCCATGAAAACACAAAGTACTATAATCATGTAGACAACCGGATAATCCAGTGAAATATGTTTGATCGTTTTTTTCATGATCCAACTCCTCTTCATTCTTAAAAATTCCCCGGCCGGTGCCTGGCGACCGGGGAAATAAGTCCTATTACAAGCATGGTTTGTTTAATTATCCAAGGAGATCGGCATATTTGATGGTCCAGATATCGTCCGATTTTTCTTCCAGTTCGTCCGGAGCCACGCCGAATGTCGGCATATAGAATACGTCGCTTTCCAGCTCTTCGCCGTTGGCGAGGGCTTTCGCCGCGTTATAAATCTGCTCGCCGGCCGTGTCTGCCGGAATTACAAATATCATATCCGTATATCCGTCTTCCATATAAGAAACTGCGGGCGGCTCGCCGGAAAGAGAGGTGTAATAAACATGACCCTCTTCGTCTCGCTTAATCTTTAATCCAGCTTCCTCCAGCGCCTGATAACAGGAGCCGTCCATATGTGCGGAAACGTTCGCCACTGCCCACGGCGTTTCTACCTGAAGCGCGTTCTGCATATTGGTCAGGCAGGTATCGACATCCCAGTCTGTCATGATCTCGGTGATCTTCAGATTGTCGTGTCCGCTCGCTTCAATCGTTTCCTCAAAGCCCTCTCGTCTGGCAATTCCGTTCGGGTCTGCCAGAGAACCAACCGTCAGGAAAATGGTATGTTCCTCGCCATCGTCCACAGAGATCAGATATTCGGCAAGCTGCTTTGCGTCGCTGTAGGAATCATACATCGCGGTAAACGCTACGCCCTCATGCTCTACCTTTCTGTCGTAATTGATGATCGGAACGCCTTTGGAAAGGGCATAGTCATAGGAGCTGAGGATCGCGTCCTGATCAATCGCACAGCACACGATCACATCCACGCCCTGATCGATCAGCGATTTGAACTGCGTCGCCTGCGTGGTCGTATCATTGTCCGCGTTCAGCTCGATAATCTCCATATCCCCGTTTTCCTCCGCCATATCATACAGCCCCATCAGCTCAACCTGACGGAATACGGTTGTGGCGGTGTCTGTAGAAACCCCGACTACAATCTTGTCACCATCCTCGGCCATTGCTGGCAGCGCAGCAAATGCGGCGACAGCCGTTGCAGCAATCATAGTTGCAAATAATTTTTTCTTCATAAAAACACCTTCCCTTCTTATTTTTTAGTTGCTTGTAACAACGGACCTTCTTAATACTGTAAAAACCTTCTTCTTCTTTCTTTTCTCACCGCAATATCGTTTCGATACGCGGTAAAGGTATCAATGGAAATTGCGAACAGCATCAGCAGCGCTCTGGCAAGCGTCTGATAATAGCTGGAAATATTCAGCATCGTCATCGCGTTCTCAACCAGATACAGGAACACGCATCCGAGCACCGATCCGGCCACGGATGATTTTCCGCCGCTCATTTTTGTACCGCCGAGCACGACCGCCGTAATAACGGTAAATTCGTAGCCGCTGCAGGAATTGGGGGAAATAGATCCTACGCGCCCGGCATACACCAAACCGCCGATAGCCGCGCATGTACCGCACAAAGCGTACGCGCCCATGCGGATCTTCACCACATTCAGCCCGGAAAAGACCGCCGAATTTTTGTTTCCTCCAACGGCGAGCACATAGCGCCCGAACCTCGTGTTATTCATGATAAAGGCGCCGATCACCGCGATCACGAGCATGATAATCATAGGAACGGGCACGATGCCGATTCTCGATACGCCGATAACGCGAAGGCTGTCCGGAACAAATTTCTGCGCGCTTCCGATCAGCAGATATCCCGCGCCGCGCAGGATCGACATACTGGCCAGGGTGGCGATCATGTCTGGAAAATTCAGCACCGCAGCCATAAACCCGTTGCACAATCCGATGATGCATCCAAACGCGATCGCTATTATAAAGATCAGCCACGTCGGCAAAAATCCGGAAAGCCTCCATATCAGCGTCATGGTAAAAAACGCCGTCATGCCGACCGAGATATCGATACCGCCTGTGGAAATGACAAACGTCATGCCGACCGACATAATGCCGTACAGCGAGCACTGCGACAGAATATTCATGATGTTTGTCATCTGCAGAAACGCCCGCTGTGAGACTGCCAGGATCACAAAGAGAAGAATGTTTCCGATCGCCACCGCAATCCACTGCTTCTGGAATACTTTTTTAAGCGAAAACCCCTGCTTCATCCGATCACCTCCTCTTCATTCTCTTGCGACGAAGATACCGACAGGATTTTGCGAATATCAAATTCGTCTTTTTCGACTTCTCCCACAAACCTGCCCCGTCTCATAATGATAATTCTATGGGAAAGCTGCACCAGCTCGTTCAAGTCGGAGGATACCAGAATAACCGCTGCCCCGTTTTTGGCAAGCTCGACAATGAAGTCTCCGATTTCCGCTCTCGAGCCTATGTCTACACCCCGCGTCGGATCGTCAAACATACAGATCTTCGGCTCGTGTGACAGCCACCTTCCCACGATGACCTTCTGCTGGTTGCCTCCCGACAGCTCGTGAATATACGCCTGAATGCCCGGACATTTTACGCGGTATCTTATGAGCACGTCTTCTGCATTTTTCCTTTCATTCTTAAATCCTATAAAGGGAATTTTGCGGTCGACAAATTTGTCCAGCTCTGCCGCCGTGATATTTTCCTTCAGATCCCTTTTGGGAAAGATTCCGCAATTCTTGCGGTCTTCGGGGATCATCACCATCCCCTCCCGGATCAGCTTTTCGGTGCTCCATCGCTTATACCGTTTGCCGAAGATCTCCATCTCGCCAGTACACTTGCGAAGACCGAAAATAGATTCCATCAGTTCGGTGCGACCCGCGCCGATCAGCCCGGCAATGCCAAGGATCTCGCCCTTTTTCACTTCAAAATTGATATCGGTGAAGTTTTCCGAATCAAAACCAATCACCTTTAAAGCCGTTTCCTGCCGGATCTCGCCCAGTTTAAAGACACCGTCTTTTACCGAATGGCCGATCATCAGCTCCTCAACCTGACGCTTGCTCACATTCGCAACCTTGTCGTCGCAGACCTTCTCCGCGTTTCTGAGAACGACCACCCGGTCGCAGACCTGAAAAACTTCATCGAGAAAGTGTGTGATAAAGATCATCCCGATGTTTTGCTTTTTCAGCGTGTTCATGATCGCAAACAGATGTTCTCGCTCGGGAGCTGTGAGTGAAGCGGTCGGTTCGTCAAGGATCAACACTCTCGGCTCATGGCTGAGCGCCTTCGCAATCTCAACCAACTGCTGCTCGCCAGGCCCAAGCGTCCCTACGATCGCGTCGGGATCCAGCCTGATATCCATAATGTCCATATATTTCATGGCTTTTTCCCGGCCTGCCCTCCAGTTGACCATTTTGTTTTTGCCCGGAAAATCTTCTATACAGATATTTTCCGCTACCGAAAGATTGAGAAACAGCGACAGCTCCTGATGCACGGCTGCGATTGGGAATTTCTCTTTTTTGGTATTTTCAACCGTTTTTCCGTCAAAGGATATGGAACCTTCCGTCGGTTCCAAAAGCCCGACGATCATATTTTTAAACGTTGATTTTCCCGCCCCGTTTTCTCCAAGTAACGCGCATATCTCGCCTTCATATAATTGGAAATTAATATCGGAAACAACCGTCTTTCCGGAAAAAGCCTTCGACAGCCCTTTCGTCTCCAAAATCGCTTGTCCCATTTTATTCCACCCCTTTCTTTTATTTTCTTTTTTCAATTTCAAAAATTAAAAATATTTTTCCAGCAATAATCATTTTATTTTCGCATTTTTACCATATATATGCGTATATTTTACGAATAATTTATTTATTTTACACATTTTCGTTTTTGTTTTCCGTCTTATTTTTATTTTTATATTCTATAATATACATATTTATTTTTATTTTTTCAATACTAAAAATGAATATTTTTATGTTTTTCCGTTTTCAACAAAAATGAAAGTATAATTTTGTGAAATATTCCCTCTGTCAAGCATTTTTGAAAATGTCCCGAAAAAACTGAAACATTAGCACCGGTTTTCCGGTGCTGATTTCATATGGCTACGTGGCAGATGTCCTCTGGAAGCTTAGGGCTCTGCCCTAAGAACCCGCAAGGGACCTGTCCCTTGACCCATAATCGGGCCCTGCCCGAACCCGCCCCGCAGGGGGCAGGAGAAAGGGCATATATCCTTTCTCCTTAGAAACAGCGTTTTCCGTGAGGCTTATCTCAAGAGACTTTCGCGGCATAACGGGGCCCCAACCCCATTATTCCACGGTTCTCCTGACAACGCCTCCGCTCCCTGTTCCTTCCGCCTTTTTTCGGGCGATCTCCTCACGGATCAGCCGTTTTACGGCTCCCTGTTTTGACGGCTGTTCCCAAAACCAGCGGATGATATCAAGGTCTGTGCGGAGGTTCAGTTTTAAGTAAATTCCCTGTGTATGTTCTTTATCATATTTTTTCTGTGCTTTTGTATGCGCTTCGATGCAGTCGATCCAGTCCCTCATGTGATCTCTCCTTTCGGTAGGTATATACCTATCATCTTTTTCTGCTGCTTTTTATGCTGGAACGTCATCCATTAGATGGTGCTCCTGTGTCTTTACGAATTTCTGGAAAGTTTTGCTGCGCCAGGGATGGCTCATTGGCGGAATATAATGTCTTTTTGCTTTGGGCGGCTGATAGTCTGCATCCAGATCCCGGGATCTTTCCATATGTTCGGGGATCTCCTCCAGTGCATGGACATCCTTGTCATTGACACAGCAGAAAAGGCTTCCGTCAAAAGCCTGGATAACCATTATTTTTGTGCCTTTGCGGTAATGTACCTGTTTCCCTCTGGCGTCCAGCATCCGGTAATGGCGGTGCCGGAACTGGATCGCATGCCCGCAATCCACGGTCCGTTCTGTCAGGACAGCGAGAACCAGGTTGATTTTTTCATTTTCCGGTTGCGTTTCAAACACAGATTTGATACCATTAAGGGGAAGCGCGAACTTCTCATTGAATTCTTTTATGTATGAGTGGAGGAATTCATTGGCAGCATCTATGGTCGTGATCCCTGCTAATCGTAATTCGATTGGCAGGCGCGACTGTAGTGTCTGGTTGAGGCGTTCTACGCGGCCTTTGGCCTGCGGGACACTGCTGGATTCCAGCTGAACACCAAGCTGCTTGCAGGCATAAGCGAATTGGGTATAGGTATCCTCATCAAGAGATGGGGAGTTTTTCTTTTTATAGGTAAATACCGTACGGCGGTCTGTGAAGATCCTGTAAGGGATGCCGTAGGTGGTCAGGATCTGGTGGAATACGTGATAGTAGCCCTTTAAGGTTTCCTGCGTGTCAAACCAGGCTCCGGTGACCCGGCCGGTAGCATCGTCAATAGCCAGGTGGAGGTGCCATACCTGCCCGGGGATCCATTCATAGGGAGTTGCGTCCATCTGCTGCAGTTCCCCAAAATAAGCACATCTTGGACGTCTTGAATGAGCATCTTCAACCGCTACGAGATTGGTTTGGAGCACAGCGGCTTCTTTCAGGCTGCAGGCACTTTTCTTTTTATCCTGAAGCTCCTTTTCCATACGCTTTTTCTTGGCCTTTGTAACTTTCGGAGAAAGAATATATTTACTTTCCAGGATCTTAGCTACAGAAGAAGGTGAGACGCAGATGTGTTCATGGGCCTCAAGGAGTTCTGAATAATGCTGGAAATTAGCATCAAAATATTTTGTAAGGTAGAGATCGATGATGCGATTGCGGGTCTCGTCAGGGATGCTGGTGGACGGTTTACGTCCCCTATTGCCATGGATAAAGAAAGCCTTTCCTTCTTTGCGGTATCCAGCCAGCATACGGTTGATATGGCGTTTGGTGCAGCCAAGGGTGAGGGCAGCCCTGTCCTTATTCCCATCCGGGTGATCTGCCAGAGATTTGATCACTTCGTATTTTTTCTGTTCATCCATTGTAAGTATTACCTTTCTGATAATGATTTCCTCCAATCTAAAATAGATAGAGGATATTTTACCACATCCGGGACATTTTCATATGTGGTATACTAGGACATTATCATAAATGGCTTATAAAGTATAATTTTGTGAAATATTCCCTCTTGACACCGCCAGTCATTGAACGCACACCGCGATTGTATGATTGATAAGAGTTTCTGTCATACTGTTATACTTACAATCCAAAGGCCGCTTTCGCTGGCTTTAAAAATAATAGACAGCGAAAGCGGCCTCACATTTTGGGCTGCTTATGGATCCCTTTTAGAGGGATTTTAAAAAAATTTTTGAGTTCTTCCCGGGGCGTATCCAGGGAATTTCCATTGCGGATAAAATCCTCCACCTGATCATAATACCAGAATCACACAGGATTTCAGAAACAACCGCTGCAGTGCAACCAACCAATGGCTGCAATCGTGTTTAATCGCTACTTTTTACTGAAAATGTCAATATGTCTTTTCTCTTTTCTGAATTCCTTTCATTGCATAAATTACCATCAGCAGTGTCAAAACTGCCGAAGAGAAATCTGCGATCGGGCCGGCCCACAAAACTCCTTCCACTCCCAAAAAGCGCGGTAATATCAGCGCTGCCAGCACAAAAAAGATCAGCTGTCTGGAAAGTGCGGAAAACATGGACGGTACCGGCTTACCGATTGCCTGCAGAAAGAATCCGGATGAAACCTGATACGCTGTTGCAATACACATCAAAAGAAATGTACGGATAGCTTTCACTGCAAACTCATTATATAATTCACTTTCGGAACCGAAGACATTCACAATACTCTGGGGGAAGCACTGAAATACCACAAAAGCTGCTGCGCTGAAGATCAGCGATGCCGTCAGCATAACCCCATATGTTTTCTTCACTCTCTTCATGTTGCCCGCGCCATAATTATACCCTAAAATCGGCTGTGCTCCGACAGATATGCCCACAAGAACGGCAAGCAGAATCTGATTTATTTTCAGCACGATCCCCAGGACAGTCATGGGAATCTCCGGGCCATATTTGGACATTGCACCATACTTAGTCATCAGATTATTACAGAGAGCTGACATAATTACAATGGCAAGCTGAGTGATAAAATTGGAAGCCCCAAGAGTAAGGCATTGACAGAGGATTCTTCTGTCAATGTGAAAACTACTACGGTTCAGCTTTACGGACTTTAGCTTAAAGGCAGAAATTCCCGATACAAGAAATGACATGATCTGTCCGAGAATTGTTGCAAGCGCCGCGCCTTTTACGCCCCAATGAAATAAAAATATGAACATCGGGTCAAAGACCGTATTCACCACGGCTCCCAGCAGCATAGAAAACATAGCCAATTGAGGTTTCCCATCTGCGCGAAGGATGGAATTTAATCCAGTCGAAAGAATCATAAACGGTAATCCGATTATAATAATCCTCCCGTATTCCTGTGCATATGGCAGTGTGGCTTCTGTTGCGCCAAATAAAGTAAGCAGAGGATTAAAAAACGCCAGGAATATGACAAGCATGATCACACTTGTTATAATCAGCATGACAATACCGTTTCCGATGCCTTTTCCTGCTTCCTCCTCCTGCTTTTCACCAAGTTTCAGGCTCAGAAAAGTTGCGCTTCCATCACCGATCAGCAATGCGAAAGCGGTTGCTATCACAGTAATAGGAAATACTACGGTGGTTGCACCGTTTCCAAGATAACCAACACCTCTTCCTATGAATATTTGATCGACAATGTTATACAGTGCGTTCACCAGAAGAGAAATCACACTCGGAATAGCAAATCTGGCAATCAGCCTTCCAATAGGTGCCGTTTCAAAATAAGAATTACTCTTTGTTGCTTCCATAAATTCTACTCCCTTTCTTCATCACAGTTGGCATGCCAACCATATATGCAAAAATTCAAGTCCCTTTCGGACCCTTTTAGTTGGCACGCCAACTATTATACAAAGCATCTCACTGATTGTCAACCATAACATACGCTCATTTTTGGCAAGAAAAGTAATTATTTATTGACTTACCTGATTTTTCCTTTTATAATGTGGGTTGAACAGCCAACTATATTTGAGATTAAGAGGTAGTGACATGGATACTCCGAAAGATATTTCAACCTTATACCGGAAAATGAATATGAGTGTCAACGCAAAGCTTGCACCATTAGGTCTGTCAAGCTCAAAAGCGATGTTCCTTTTCTGCCTTTATGACCATAAACAGATGTCCCAGGTAGAAATCTGCCGTGACCTTGAAATGGATAAAAGCACGGTAGCAAAAATGCTGTCACGGCTTGAAAAAGATGGTTTTATCACAAAATCTGTGAATCCGGATGATATCCGCTCTTTTCGTGTAACCTTGACAGATAAAGCCCTTGCCCTGGTTCCGCAGGCAAGGGAAATCCACAAAAACTGGATAGATGACATTACGGGCAAGCTTACTGATCTTGAAAAACGAAATTTTCTCGAACTGTTGAAAAAAGTGGCTGATACAGCCAATGAGATAAGCCAATCATAAAAAGAATGGACATATCCCGGCTTTCATTGCACTTTCTCCAGCTTTTCGCTCTTTTTCGCTCTGTACAGAAGCGCAATATAAATGAGATCATATACGGTACACAACAAACCGCATGCCAGCACTACATAATTCGTAGACATAATACCCATTGTGATCGTTGGAGCCAGAGTTCCGATCCATTTGGCAACTGCCAGCAGCACACTTTGCCCGTTTGTATTCCCACGCTTTACAAGCATATGAATAAAAGCAATCGACATGATCAGATTCTGCGCAAATGCAGAATACTGTGCGGACAAACGTCCCTCCAGCCCGAATTCTTTTACATAAGCCAATTGTACAAAGAACATTGCAGCTATTCCAAGGATGGTCCACAGGTAAAACAAAGCGTCGCTGTCGGCCTCATGATGTTTCCTGCCATATTTGAAATACAGTGCAAGAATTACCACATCCAGGCAGAACCATAACACATTTACAATTCCCTGAACACCGCCCCCGGCCCGCAGGTCATAATATGTATAAATTCCCTCCCAGGTAATATTTAAGGCCAGCGCCCAGAATGGCATCGCATATGTTTTATCTTTCAAAGCAAGCCTGATACACTCTTCATAGACAACGCACCAGCAGATTCCGCTTAACAAAGTCAAAAACATCTCCATTATTTACATCTCCTTTTCTTTGACACTTGTCAATGTTTGTTATATAATACGAACAGATTTCATCAATGTCAATACTTTGAAATGAACTTGTACAAAACGGAGAATATGTCAATGTATGAAGGAAATAACCCTACCGCCTTAAATTCCAGAGAATGGCTGATCAATGCCCTCCTTACTCTGATGAAAACAAAGCCCTATGCAAAGATTACCGTAAAAGATATCTGCCAGAAAGCTGATTTATCACGTCAGACATTTTACAATTTCTTTGAAACGAAAGATGATATCATTCTTTTTTGTATAAAGAAATGTTATCTGGAGATGATGGATGAGCTGAAAGCAAAATCACCGCTTTCCCTTTCTGATATCACGAAAGAATTAGTAAAAACATTCCACAGGCATCAGAATATGATTCATTTAATGATCTCGCAGAATCTGGAATACCTTCTTGATTTCGAGCTTGCCTCAGTCATTCAGATTTTTGCAGAACAAGTAAGTCCCAGGATCAGCGGTGACACCTATAAGTATGGAACAGCCTTTCTCACTGGTGCGATCGCCCACACAGTCATATACTGGTTCAAAGACCCTCAGCCAATTCCATCAGAACAATTGGCCGGACTTTTGACGGACATTCTGTGCGGTAATTATTATGTAATTAAAGATAAACTATAAATCCTCCTGCCTCATCATGGGAAACAGATAAATCGCTATATATGGCAGTGCCCTCCTTGCCCTGCCATATAAACATACGCATCTTCAGCCATTTTTTTACTGCTTTTCCATATAAAACAGCCGGTCGCAGACTGTCTCTAAAAATTCTCTGTCATGACTAACCACTAATACCAGCACGCCTTTTCCTGCCAGCCGCTTCAGGACCTCCCCCACTGCCAGCATACTACGGTAGTCCAATCCGCTGGTAGGCTCGTCCAACAATAAAAACTGTTTTCGGGCTGCACAGGCGACCGCAATGGCAAGACGCTGCTTTTGTCCGCCGGACAGACTCTGCGGGTGCATCCCAAGACAAGGCAAGAGTCCCATCTCCTTTAGGATCTCCATAACCGTCTCCCGGGTAATTCCCGGATTTCCCAACATACATTCGTTTTCCACACAGTCAGAAAAAAGCTGGCAATTAACATCCTGCATCACCATCCCGCACAGTTTTCTCCTCTGCCGCCCTTTTGTACCTTGCCGGTCATGATAACGTACAGGATTCCGATAAAGAACGCTGCCACCGCCGGATAAAAGACGGCAGTATAGCCCGACAGGTTTGTAATGGCCGCCAGCACCATGGACACCATGCATAATAAGCTGAAAATTCCGCAGGTGATATAATCCTTTCCCTGCATTTTCTGACTGCTGTTCTGTTTCATTGTTTCTCCCTCCATTTTATGCTTTTATCTGCCAGCTTCCGGCATTCTGCTGCTCCTGCCAGAGCCTGCAATAGGTTTCCTTTTTCCCAAGAAGCTCCTCATGAGTCCCGGTTTCGCTTACGTTTCCATCCTCCAGTACCACGATCTGATCGGCATTGCTGACAGACTGCAAACGGTGGGCGATCACCACCACCGTTTTTTCCTCTACCAGTGCCGAAATGGCCTGCTGGATCAGAACCTCATTCTCCGGATCCAGGGACGAGGTGGCCTCGTCCAGCACCACGATGGGCGTATTGCGCAGAAACACCCGGGCAATCGCTACCCGCTGCTTTTCACCGCCGGACAGATATGCATCTTTCTCTCCGATCACCGTCTGATAGCCTTGCGGAAGCCGCATGATCACCTCATGGATCCCTGCATTTTTCGCTGCTTCCTCCACCTGCTCTATGGATGCACTCCGATCGCCCATGCGGATATTATTCTCCACCGTATCGTGGAACAGAAAGCTCTCCTGAAAGACATAGGAGACAATGTGAGTCAGCTGTTCCTGGGAAATATCCCGGATGTCAACACCACCGATCCTGATTTTTCCTTCTCCTGTTTCATAAAACCTCAGCAGAAGCTGCGCCAGGGTGGACTTCCCGCCGCCGGAGGATCCCACCAGACCAGTCACGCTCCCCTGCTTCATCTCAAAGGACACATGGTCCACTGCTTTGATGCCATCCACATAGGAAAAGGAAACATCCTCAAAAGACACATCATAGTTCTGCGGTACCAGGCCAATCCCCTCTTTCATTTCCTGTGCCCGGAGGATGCCGTCCATCCGATTGACTCCCTCAATGATTTTGCCGGAAACAATCACCATCTGCATCATGTTCTCAATGGGTTCCTTCAATCCGCTTCCTACTAAGAAGAACAAAAAGACAACTGGCAAAAATCCCAAATAGCTATCCGCGCGCAGCAGCAGTAAAACCCCGGCCGGCAGCAGAAATAAAAGCTGCGCTCCAAAAAAGGCATAGTAAGCTGCCATGGGCCAGGCATTCGCCTTCGCAGTCTTTTCTACCGCCTTTACAAAGTGCTCAATGTCACCCTCATACCGCCGGAAAGCGCTCAGACTCCGGTTAAAGATCTTGATCACGGCCATCCCGTGTATGTACTCCACGATGGTTCCCTGCATGGCTTCCTGAGCGTCGTGCATCTCCACCTGCAGAGCCGCTTTATCCGGGCGGGCCAGACAAATCCCCAGCAGGATAAAGGAAATCAGGATTGGGATCAATGTAACAAGGGCCAGCCGCCAGTCCATGAAAAAAAGATACAGCAGCGTAAACACCGGCGTCGCAATCGCCGCCGCAATGTCGCAGAGATGATGGGCAATGAAAACCTCTATCTGCTCCGTATCATCTGACATGATCTTCTTGATGCTGCCCTGGGTAGTTCCGGTGAAATACCCGGAAGGCAGCTTCGCCAGCTTATCCATCAGCCTGATCCGCAGTTCATAGATCACATCATAGGCCGCCGTATGGGCCAGTGCCGAAGAGACATAGGCACAGACGCCGTAGACCAGCGCAGATACCAAAGTAATTCCGGCTAATGCCCCAATAGGGCCCTGCGATATCTTTGATAAATCCAGGCGCGCAGAAATCAGTATGGAAATCACTCCATAGATCGTAAAAAACGGAACCATCCGTGCCGCCGCCGACAGTACGGACAGTGTGCAGGCCACGGTCAATTTCCGTTTCTTTTTGCCTGCCAATTCCATCAGCCGGGCAAACCCGGTCTTTTTTCGAACCTTTTCTTTTTGCATCGTTTCCCTCCGTGTTAGCCAAAACTAACTATATCTCAAAAAATAAATGTCTCACTTGTGACATCACTGCAGTTATGATATAATAGCCTTGATTTTTTGTCAATGCCTTGCGGAAAAGTGCTACAAATCGGCGTTTTTGTGACATAGCTGGACAGGAGAAACATTGGAGGTACAAAATGGATAAAGAAATAGACAGAACACTAAACCGTGCCCAGAAATACTTTATTAACGCCCTGCTTACTTTGATGGAAGAAAAGCCCTATGGAGAGATCTCCGTCTCTGAGCTTTCCGAACGGGCGCAGTATGACCGGCGCACATTCTACCGGTATTTTAAATCCAAAGACGATATCCTTTGTCTGTATTACGCGAAACTGCTGCAGGAGATGGCGGAGCTGACAAACCAGAAAGGCATGCTAACGCCCCGCTCCTTCTGTCTGGCTTATTTTGAGTTTTGGAACGGACACAAAGATTTCCTCATGCTGCTGGACAGACACCGTCTTCTGCACTTTCTCGGAGAAAGCCAGGAGCTGATGATCTATCATCATGTGGGCCACCGGGTGCAAAAAAATCTGCCGGATACCCTGTCAGAAACTGCAGAATTCAGCCAGTATTCCTTCTACTTCACCCAGGGCGGCCTCTGGTCTGTTCTCATCTATTGGGTCCGCACCGGGATGAAACAGAGTCCTTCCGTTTTGACAGAACATATCCTGAATACATTTATTGAAATGGAAAAGCTGATCTGAGCAATTATAAAATCACCTGTTTCCTTATTTGCACTTATTTTGGCGCATCTCTAACAGGGGCTTGCTGATATGCTAAATCGGTGTTATAAACACTCCTATCCATCTGATGAGGCAGTGGAATATCCCGCACCTGGTCCAGACCGCTGTTAATTAACATTTCAAAGATTTCCCACAATCTCATATCATCATTGCAGAAAACCAGCAGTGAGGCATTGCATAATTATTGAGTATTTCGGACAGTTTTACACCGCAATTCCAGAGGCTGGAAACCTCTGTTCCAGTATGAAGAAAACCGTGATTCTACTGTACAGGAAACCTGCATTCCGCACCCAGATGAAGGCCCAGGATGAAGGAAATCCCTTTTGAACACAGAAATCTCTTTATCACCGGGGCTGTGGGATTTGCTCCTTGAACCGGAAAAGGCACGTAATGGCAGCACATACAAGAAAATCCAGAGGATATATGCCAATCCGGTTCTGCGCATGTCTGGCATCCTGGCGCAGGGTGCCAGATTTCATTTATGGGGTCTTATTGTGATACCTCTTTTCAACCTGTATAAATTTTACAATGTTCTTTAAAATTTAGCCTCTCATAGATCTTTGCATATGCTCCCTGACATTTTTATGCTTTTCAAAAAAATTTCTTATTACTCTCGCGGCAATGAGCCAGACATCTGTGTAGACAGATTACTGGACTCATTGCTCTGCGAGCTTGTTCTAAATTAACAGGAAAAATAAAGCATCCTTTTTATCATCCAGCCTTGGCAGCAAACTGGCTATTGTAAAGATCGGCATAGAATTTACCCAGCTTCATTAACTCGTTATGATTCCCCTGTTCAATAATCGTCCCTTCCTTCATCACCAAAATATGGTCAGCATCCCGGATGGTCGAAAGCCGGTGAGCAATAATAAAACTGGTGCGGCCTTTCATCAGCGCATCCATTGCCTTCTGGATTTCCAGTTCTGTACGGGTATCCACACTGGACGTGGCCTCGTCCAGAATAAGGATGGCCGGATCAGCAAGGATCGCCCGTGCGATAGTGAGAAGCTGGCGCTGTCCCTGGGACAGACTGGCAATCTCATCACTCAAAATGGTATTGTACCCATCCGGCATAGTACGGATGAAATGATCGGCACGTGCAGCTTTTGCTGCCCGGTATACCTCCCCGTCCGAAGCATTTTCTTTACTGTAAGCAATATTGTCCCGGATGGAGCCTCCAAACAGCCATGTGTCCTGTAAAACCATTCCCATTAAAGAACGCAGATGGCCGCGTGTCATTTTGGAGATGTCCGCACCGTCAATCGTAATTCTGCCGCCCTGGATTTCATAAAAGCGCATCAGAAGATTGACCAGCGTAGTTTTTCCGGCACCGGTAGGGCCGACAATAGCAATCTTGCTTCCCGCTTTCACATCAAAGGAAATGTCCTGCATCAAAATATGGTTGTCGCTGTAGCCGAAGCGGACGTGTTCAAAGCTGACATTCCCCTTCGGTTCAGTAATTGTTACAGTTCTTTCCACATCGGGCAGTTCCTCTTCTTCATCCAGCAGTTGGAATACCCGCTCTGCCGCCGCGATAGCCCCCTGAAGGGAGTTCGCAGTGTAAGAGATCTGCGTAACCGGCTCTGATGCCTGATTGACATACTGGATAAACGCCTGAATATCCCCGATGGAAATCGTACCCCGGATAACGGACAAAGCGCCGCCGACTGCAACCGCCACGTAACCAAACTGATTGATCAGACGGATAACCGGGCTGATCATATAATTCATGAACATGGCCTTTTTACTGGCACGGAACAAATTCTCATTGAGTATTTTTGTATTTTCTACCGCTGATTGTTCCAGATTAAATGCCTTTATTACAAGGTTCCCGGTAAAATTTTCTTCAATGCTGCTGTTCAGCCGTCCAAGTGCTTCCTGATTGGCAGCAAAATAATGATGTGTTCTGCCGGATACCAGTGCAGCCACGACCAGACTGACGAATATTGTGCCTAATGCAATGAACGTGAGCATCGGACTGATGGACAGCATCATAATAAATGCGCCGACAATGCCAAAAAATGCAGTAATCAACTGGGATAACCCCTCCTGCAGTGTATCGGCTATTTTTTCAAGGTCGCTGGTTGCCCGGCTTAATACCTCCCCCTTCTTATGTCTGTCAAAGTAACGCAAAGGCAGGCGGTTCAGCTTGGCGCTGATCTCCCGGCGAAGGGTAAGGGTTAATGTCTGGGAAACACTTGCCATCGTATTCTGCTGGATATAAGAAAACAGGGATGACAGTAAGTAGAGTCCCAACAGCCCCAGCAGGACAGTTCCCATCGTTTCCATATTCACCTGAAACTTTTGTCCGTTCGCAAGCGAATTTTTTACACCTTCAAAAATATCGTTGATTGCAGTCCCCATCACTTTCGGGGATAAAATGTTAAAAAGGGAGCTGAAAATAATGCTGATAACAACAATCAGTATTTTCCATTTTTGCCCCATCAGTTTTTTGAACAGCCGAAGCGACGTACCTCTGGCATTTTTCGCCCGTTCCGCACTCATGTCGCTGTCAAAAGTATCTGCCGTTGTTTCACGGGTATCTTTTTCCATACTCATGCCAATTCCTCCTCATTGAGCTGGGAATGTGCAATCTGCTGGTAAACGGTGCAGGATTGCATCAGTTCTTTATGTGTGCCAATCCCGGCAATTCTGCCTTCGTCCAGAACGACGATCTGGTCTGCATCCATGATCGTACTGATACGCTGTGCGACCAGAATAACAGCGGAACCGGTTGTTTCCTTTTTTAGCGCAGCCCGCAGTTTTGCGTCTGTTTTAAAGTCCAGCGCCGAGAAACTGTCGTCAAAAATATAAATTTCCGGTTTTTTTACAAGGGCGCGGGCAATGGCAAGGCGCTGCTTCTGACCACCCGAAAAATTGTTGCCCCCTTGGGCCACGCGGGTGTCGTACCCATCTTCAAGACCGTCGATAAAATCATCAATCTGTGCGATCTGCGCGGCGTGACGGATTTCCTCCATTGTCGCATCCTTTTTCCCGTGGCGGAAATTATCAAGAATGGTTCCGCTGAACAAAAATGCCTTCTGAGGCACAAAACCGATTTTATCACGAAGTGCCTGTCTCGGCATCCGCAGGATATTTACCCCGTCTATACGGATGGTGCCGCTCTGGATGTCGTAAAAGCGGGGGATCAGGTTTGCTATGGTGGATTTCCCGGAGCCAGTGCCGCCGATAATAGCGGTGGTTTTCCCAATATCTGCCGTAAAACTGATATTGTTCAGTACCGGTTCTTCTGCGCCTTTATACTGGAAAGTAACATTGCGAAATTCCAGCTTGGCTTTCGCCTGGTGCTGTCGGGGCTTTTGCTGGTTCACAGCGGTATCCGTATTGACAGCCAACACTTCGTTGACACGATTAGCGCAGGACTGTGCCCTTGGAAATACCATAAATACCATAATACCCATAATGAGGTACATCAGAATCATAATGGCATACTCGGTCAAGGCCATAATGTCACCGATTTTCATAGCGCCATCTGCAACCTGCTGGCCGCCGTTTGCTAAAATAATAACGGTGCAGATATTCATGATGAGCATAATAACCGGCATCATCACAGCAAAAATTTTATTGATACGGATAGCACTCTGCGCATAATTGGCAAAGGATTTGTCTGTGCGCTCCTGCTCAGATCCGGAGCGGTTAAACGCACGGATTACCCGGATACCCGTCAACATTTCCCTTAAAGTCCTGTTAATCTTATCCAGCAGAGTCTGCTGCTTTGAAAACAGCGGCATCACTTTCTGAGTAAGAAAGAAGGCAAAAATGCAAACGATCAGCATGGCGATCACAATGACCATTGCCAGTGAAGGGCTTTTGGAAAAAGCCAGTACAAGACCTGCTATCGTCATAACAGGGGCGGGGAGTATCATCTCTGTCCCCGCCATATAAGCCATCTGAATCTGCATAATATCATTCGTGCTGCGCGTAATCATGGACGCCGGGCCAAAATGGTTGAATTGGTCTATAGTAAGCAACTGGGATTTTTCAAACAATGCGTTGCGGATGTCCCTGCCCATTCTGGAAAATATGGAGGTTGACAGATAGGTTCCCGCCAGAGAAACCCCGACAATGGAAACAGCCACTGCCAGCATAAAACCGCCAGTTTTCCAGATATGGTTCAAATCTCCGGCCACGATACCATTATTGACAATATCAGCCGTCAAAGTAGGGATATATAAGGTTCCCAGTACCTGTAGAAAAAGTAAAATGAGCATGGCTGTCACCTGCCCTTTATATGGTGACAAAAATTTAATCAATTTCAGCATATAACTCTCCTCGTTAGCAGTTTTAATAAGTATTTATGTCTTTCGCCAGAACAGGCCTTCGGAGGAAGCTAATTTTTTCATAATTGTCTGTACCTGTTCCGGCGGATTATATACGGACAAATTCAAGTCGCCCCATTCAAAGACCAGTAGTGTATTCTCCTGCGGGAATAACATATTTAATGTCCCCGAATGATGTTCTGACATTTCACCGATGATTTCTGCAACCTTTTCCGGTTGGGGATAATCAACCCACTTATTCCAGAAGATAGATGTATGATAATAACACATCAGCTTCAAAATGATACCCTTAAATTTCTCCACAAAGGCCGTGTACTTATCGCTCTTTATCAGATAATTTTCCACGTCAAAAAATTGTCCCCCTGCGTTTTCTTTTACCTGTTCGGGGAGGAAATCCATGATATAACAGGTTTTCTCCAATAAATTTTCAATTCTGTCCATAAGCTATTTTCACCTTTTAATCTTCGCATTTATATTCTATATATTTTATCGGTCTGACAGTATCTCCGGGACATTCCCGCTAGTATAACATCTTTCCTCCAAGCTGTTACTCTTAATAATGGTATTTTGACTTCTTTAGACGAATAAATAAAATCGTCACAAAAAAGGAGACCACCTCTGCCACAACAATCGATGTCCAGATTCCGTCGATTCCCAAGAAAACAGGCAGGATCAAAGCTGCAAGTATTTTGAACAGCAAAGTCCTGAGGAAAGAAATGACTGCGGAAGTCAGCCCATCATTTAATGCAGTAAAGAAGGCGGAACCGTAGACTGCAATACCGGCAAACAGGAATGAAAAGGAGAAAATCCGGAAAGCTCTGATTGTCATTGCCAGAAGTTCCGCATCATAACTGACAAAAACTCTAGACAAAGGAGTTGCCAGAATCTCAGCCAAAACAAACATACATACTGAAAAAACAGCGATAATGAGGATGCTCTTTCTCAACAGCCCTTTTGTTTCACTATGATTTTTTGCACCGAAATGATAGCTCACAATCGGAGCAGTTCCGGTGGAATACCCAAGGAATATAGCGGCAAAAATCATATTGACATACATCAGTACGCCGTATGCAGCAATCCCGTTTTCTCCTGCGTATTTCATAAGCTGGGCATTATACAGGATACTTACAACCGAAGTAGAAATATTGGTCATCAGTTCAGAAGAACCGTTGGTGCAGGCTTTTAACAGGGCCTTTCCATCAAACTTTGTCTTTGTCAGACGAAGCAGGCTTGTATTTTCCCTGCCAAAATAAATCAGCGGTATGATTCCGCCTAATACCTGGCTGACTGCGGTCGCGAGAGCCGCTCCGGCAATTCCCCATGAGAAAACAGCCATGAACAGGGCATCTAAAATCATATTCGTGATACCGCAGATCAGCGTTACCGCAAGCCCAAGATTCGGTTTCCCGGCAGTCACAAAAAAACTCTGGAAACCAAACTGCAGCATATAAAAAGGCATACTGCAAAGCAAAATCCGTCCGTAGCATACGCAGTCCTCCAAAAGCACGCCGTCCGCGCCCAGCAAAACGGCAATCGGGCGTATAAAAATATATCCCACAACGGAAATCACAATCCCGCTGATTGCAATAAAATATACAAACAAAGAGAATAGGCGCTGTGCCTTATCATGATCTCCTTCACCCATCGTTTTTGATATTAAAGCGCTTCCGCCAGCCCCGAACATAAAGCCGTTGGAAGCTAAGATCATAATGACAGGTACGATCAGATTAACTGCTGCAAAAGATGTTTTCCCTGCAATATTCGATACGAAAAAGCCGTCCACCACGCTGTACAGCGATGAAAAAATCATCATGATAATGGATGGAAGCGCAAAGCGCAGCAGCTTATTGTAGTTAAAGTGGTCTGAAATCTGAATGTGCATAAATTACCTCCCAAACCAGCAGGAAACAAATCCTGCAACTGCCGGTGCTAATTCTTTAATATTCCAGTCTGTGGTATTGATTACAAGATGGTAGGATTTACGATCACCCCATCTGCTGCCTGTAAGCATCTCACAGATTTTTGCTCTGTTCTTGTCAATGCGCCGTATATTGCTTTCCATTTCTTTTCGTGATAACGCCTCATTTTTATCTGAGCGTTCGATACACCGACAGATCTTAGCATCCATCCCGGCACACACAAAAATCCGGAAAGGTTTATATTCCTCAAGCAGCACATCGGCGTTTCTGCCCACAATCACACAGTCTTTCCCTGCTCTGGCGATTTCTTTAATGATGCGGCTCTGCTCTATCAATAGCTCGATCTGCATTTGCTGTAAGGTCTGGATACCAGCAAAAGAGTGCCGGTATGTTAAAGGAATGCTTCTCCATTCATGATTTTCTAAAGCCTGTTCCACATACTGCTCGTTCAACTCTTTTTTCTCTGCAATAGCAGTAATGATTTCCCTGTCGTAATAATCGTAATGCAATAATTCTGCAAGACGTTTTCCTAATTCTCTGCCGCCGCTTCCAAATTCACGGCTGATTGTAATAATCTGCATATTGAAATCCTCCTATTAGACGAGACGAAACACGCTTTGCGAGTTTCTCTCGTTATCGCGGCAGTCGCCAAGTGAATATGCAAGCATATTCGTTTGGCTCGTTGCTCGCGTAAATAAAATATGCGCCCGGTCATTCTAAACCGAGCGCACCCGACATCTTCTAATCGACTTTATAGCTGCGGCTATAAGTCCTCCGATGACAAATGATATGTTTCTTTTATCTTTTCGCGGCACAACATAACGTATTTCTTTGTCAGTTGTATAAGCTGCTGGCGTTCTTCCTTGGTAAATTCTTCAAACACATTATTTTCCAGTTCAAATACCGGCATCATTTTTTCCTCAACAAATTTTTGTCCTGCCTGCGTGAGATATATGTGCATATCCCGCCGTTTTCCCTTTTTCAACTCAATAAATCCCTTTGATTCCAAATTTTTAATGGAAGAATTTATTGTTTTCCGGCTGATAAAATAGTTGTCTGCAATATCTTTTTGCAGACAGCCATCTCCAAATTCAGCTATCGAATATAAGATAAAAAAGGCGCTGTCAGACAGTCCTATTTCTAATGCAATTCGGTGATATAGTTCGTCTACCTCCTTATAGAGCATATTAAATTCTTTCAGTTCGTTTCTTTCTTTTACATCCAAGCATCCCGCCTCCTAAAATCTGATTTCGGATTCATTATAATCTGAAATCGGATTCTTGTCAAGCACCTATTTCAGAAAAACTTTCATATTTTTATTTCGAGCTTGCTTTTACACCGGAAATGTGTAAGCTGTGTCACACAGAATTAAAAGATAATTTTAAGGAGGACACAGCAATGCTTCAAATATCTGAAATTGTAAAGAAAACCGAGGAAATGTTCGACCTGTTTAATGAGCATTTCTATCATGACGAGCTTACCCGCCCGGCCATCACCGTATCCCCGGACGGAGGACGCGGCGCATACGGCTGGTGCAGTATTCAAAAAATCTGGAACGCAGAAGGTGAAAAGTACCGGGAAATCAACCTTTGTGCCGAGTACCTTGACCGGCCTATCTTCGAGCTGGCTGCCACTCTCTTACATGAAATGGCCCACCTTTACAATTTGGAACATGATATACAGGACGTAAGCAACAACGGCTATTACCACATCATGAAGTTTAAGGTCACCGCCGAGGCCCACGGCCTCCATATTGAGAAACACGCCAAATACAGCTGGACAGTTACGACACTGGCCCCGGAGGCGGAGGCTTGGATCAAGGAAGCCTTGGGCGAGACCGGTATCAATGCCAGCCGTCTGACGGTAGAGGGAGGCTCCAAGGGTGGCAGTAAGAAATTCATTAACCGCAGTATCAAATATGTATGCCCCTGTTGCGGTACGATTATCCAGGCAACGCGCGAGGTCAATGTAATCTGCGGGGACTGTGGAGAACCTTTCAAGCGGGCATAAAATACCGATACCACCGGCCAGACGAACCGCCACGGCTGACCCTTTTCGTTGCTTTTGTACCGGTGAAAAAAAGAGAAATTTCTTCAAAAAAAGGCTTGCTTTCACACCAAAAATGCGTAAGCTGTCACTCACAAGGCAAGCAGCCAGTACAAAATATCAAAATACGAAAGGCGGAAAACATTATGAAGACAGGAAAAATCACAGCGAAATTGAGGGACGCGGTTCCGGTTTGCCTCATGGTAGAGGGTAAGGAAGTTAAGAGGTACAAGAACATTGAGCTGCCGGATATGCTCAAAGAGGTGGAAATGACCAACTTCCATTTCAACGTACACATGGACGGGAAGATCACTTTTGAAATCCATTATGAGCCGGGCGTGCTGCCGGAGGTATTCCCGGAGGCAAGGGCCAGAGTAACCCGCGCGGCGAAAGCGGCAGCAAAGGCAGCCGCGAAGGCGGTACAGGAAGCAGCCCCGGTGGAGGAATCCCCGGAAGCTGCAACCCAAGAGGAAACGGCACTGGCCATTATCCCGGAGGCTCCGGTATTTGCAGCCCTGTTCAAAGCCGAGGCAGAAACGTCGGAGAAACCGGCAGAAGAAAGCGCCGAGCCTATCGAGGAACAGGCAGCCACGGAAGGACCCGGCGAGGAATCCGGTACCATGGAAATCTTCTACAACGTAACAGGCCCACGCAGAAAAGAGCTTGCGGCGGCAGTAGGCGGCTTCATCGGCGCAAAACCGAAGTACATGAAAGCTCCAACCTATGCCTTCATGGTAGAAGGTTACACCATCGGCAAAGACGAAACCTTGACCGGCGCGGCAAATAAAGCACTGATCGAGGTCCTTGCGGCACAGGGCTTTACTGCAGCATAATACAACCACAGCGGCCCCGCTTCGGCGGGGCTTTTAGTACCATAAAAGTGTAGTAGTTAGAGAGTAATTAACTCTGACATCTGCACTTATTTTATTATAATAGGGGAAGCAGTTGGTATGGCATGGGCTTTTTTGGATTTTTAACATCCGTCAATAAAACCGTCAACCAACCCCTTATTATAAATATTCGCTTAGGCAGGTTGATACTCTATGAGAGCTTTCGTGTAACGAACTAAACTGAATCGTAATAAGTGTGGATGGTTTTACTGATTGCTAATAAAAATTTACCAAGGTTGTAGGAGGTTATTATGATCAGTGTAGGAATTGATGTGGCAAAAGGGAAAAGTACGGTATGCATACTGAAACCTTGTGGGGAAATTGTCAGCAGGCCGTTCGACATCTCCCATGTAGAAAAGGATTTGGGGGAACTCGCGGCTATGCTTCTAAGGTTTGACGATGAAGTAAAAGTTGTTATGGAGGCAACTGGCATCTATCATCTTCCAGTCCTTACCTATTTACAGGAAAAAGGACTGTTTGTAGCTGTTATTAATCCATACTTGATGAAAGTATACCGCAGCGGGGATCTTAGAAAGGCAAAGACAGATAAGATAGATTCCAGGATTATTGCTAATTACGGCATTGAGCACTGGTTTACGATGGCAGAGTTCAAAGCATCAGGTGATGTGTATGGAGAACTTAAGATGCTGGGACAGCAATATAGGCACTATATGAAACTGCATATCATGTCCCTGCATGAATTGACGCATTTGCTGGATTATACAATGCCTGGAATCAAGGGGATGCTTGCAAGTTGGAATGAAGGAAACCGAAAGGATAAATTGAGTGATTTTGTTGAACGGTTTTGGCACTATGATACTATCACATGTCTTAGTGAAACAGAATTTATAAAGCAGTACACGTTCTGGGCAAAAGAAAAGAAATACCATCAGAGCCAGGACAAGGCGAAAGCCATATATGCCCTGGCCCGTGAAGGCATTCCTACCTTATCTTCAGAAACCCCATCCGTCAAAATGCTGGTAACTGAAGCGGTCCGAGTGCTCAAAGAAGTTGATGCAACTCTAAGCATAATCTTATCACGAATGCAGGAATTAGCAAAGAGCCTGCCGGAATATTCCGTTGTGAGGGGAATGGGAGGCGTGGGAGAAGTTCTGGCGCCAAAGCTAATTGCTGAAATTGGTGATGTCAGGAGGTTCCATAGCGGAAAGGCTTTAATAGCATATGCGGGAATAGATACTCCGCCTTATGAATCGGGGCAATTTGTTGGTTCTAATCGAAAGATAACTAAACGTGGGTCGGCGGCTCTGCGTAAAGTCGGCTATGAAACCATGAGATGCATAAAAACGCACCCAAGGCCAGATGATCCAGTTTACCAGTATATAGTCAAAAAAGAATCTGAAGGCAAGTCAAAAAAAGCTGCTAAAATAGCAGGGCTGAATAAGTTTCTCAGAATATATTACGCACGAGTTAAAGAAGTCTATACGGATATAAAATAAATATCAAAATGAAAGACTGCAAAAAGGCTGCCTAAATGACAGTCTACTTGTTGTACCTAATTTTATAAAAGAAAAATATTCTAAAAATCTGCAAAAAACTATTGACTTTTCTTAGCAGGTTTTGTTGCTCAGATTTTCCGAAAATAAAGATATGTTTTATGCCTTTTAGAGCTTGCTTTTTGACCGGTGGTGTGTAAGCTGTCACTCACAGAAATAAAACATATCTTTAAGGAGGCCCACACCATGGCTAATTATAGTATTGAAATTGAACGTAACAATGTAACCCTTGCGCAGTTTCTCCGGTATGTCCGCCAACAATGTGAGAAGAAAGGCATCTATATGGAAATAGATCGAAATGAATTTGAAAAGCCTTCCCGCCCGGAAAGTTACAGCTATACCGTAATCAACGGAGAAAAGAAATGCCATTCCGCCAGCTATCGGACAATGACAAATCTCCGCCGCAAACTTGCCAGCTATAAAACAGTGAAGGGCTATACAAGATTTTACTATACGGACGAGTTTGAGGAATATGAGGAAACCAAGCTCTGTCGCCATGCCTGGACGGAAAAGGGAACCAACGCGCCTTGCAAGTCTGAAATCTGTAAATCCTTTGCGTATGATATGCAGACTTATATTCTTAATTGGGACGGCTCCATGTATAACGAGATATGCGAATTTACCTTTGACGACGAGAAAACCGGCCACGGCTATTACTACCAAGCCAACCGGGACGCAGAAGAATAAAGAGAAAGCGCCAGCCGCAAAAGTACAGCGGTTGGCGCTAAAATGTTTATTATGGCATACTTTCAAGCGGGTAAACTTTTTAGCGGTTATTCTGCTCTGCACGACAATATTCAAGGGTGTTCATTAGTCCGGGCATGACCTCCGCCACGGCTGAGAAATCAAATTTTCCACGAGTATCCGGTATTTGATCTTAGACCAAAGAAAGCAAGAAAGTGCGGAAATGCCCGCAGAATAAGGCTTTTTCAAGACTTGCAGAAAAATAGCCCTCCAACCCGGAGGGCCTATGTTGTACGAAAGTTTGTTCCTTTAGACAAAAGACCTCTTGAAGTGCCGCAAACCTGCATCAACACTGGATTCTTTCAGCATTTCAACTTATTCAAACTCCAGACAGACAGTACGGAGTATTAACGCATATAGACGATTTTAAAGGCTTTTTAACCAGTTAAGAGCAACATAGCCACATAATCTAAATTTTAAAAATGCAATAAAAATGCAATGAGTGACACGACTACTTGCTATACTTCCATCGGCTTCTTCTTGATACCAACACTATGAAAAGTCCGATTACAATTAAATATACTTTGAAAGGAAGATCACCATGAATTACAAATTAGAACTCAAACAAATCGTGGAATTTCCACGCTGTCGCATTTACCGTGACTTCATACAAACTTTAATCACTACCAAGAGCATCCGAACTACCGGGGGCTCTTTTCTTTTTTATTATCTGGTATTATGCTCCTATGCAAATTACCGCACATCCTACCGCCGGATGGAACACATTACCTATACCATTGGTCCAGGAGAGTGGATCTGCACAGTCACAGATCTTCAGGAATGGTTTCGCTGCCGTTTCCAACATCAAGCGTTGTCCATCCTTCGATTTTTTGAAGAGCAGAATTACATTACCTACTCTCTTCTCGGCAAAAACCGCCTGGTCAAATTCAAAATATCAGACTGGCCCAAAGACAATACCGTATTGGAATACAACTATCCCTGTAAAAAAGATACAGGGTTTTTCTTTTTCCCGATTGCCAAAGTTCACGAACTAATTGGCATTGGAAAATGCTCGGAAATGGATGTTATTCTGGATCTGTGGATTCATGCAGTTTACAACGATTCCTCTGTCCTGGGATCTGATTCCGGTCCCATTGTCTATTACCGGGATAATACCGGAAATCCCCTTACCAGCTTTAATGAACTGGGTGAAAGGTGGAGTCTGTCAAAGGCATCGGTATCACGACTCTTGAAGAAACTGGAGGAAAAAGAATACATTACACTTATCTCATTTACAGGAAAACACGGAAGCGTAATTTATCTCAACAATTACCTGTCCGTGATGTTTAATATCAGCGACGTTATGATTGACAAGGAGGAGATCGCTATGAAGATGCAATTACCAATCCATGTACCTGAAGAAATCACTATTGAGGATTCTGCTTCTGTTAGCGTTTCAGAAACTGTCACAGACTCACAAATCACCGTTACAAAAAATGATTCCTGCGTTCCAGATTCACACATGAAATTTATCGTGCAAAAAGTCGCAGAACTATTGGATTCACAAGGGATTCCATGTTGCCACTGCTCCAAAACCCGCTATATATTATCTCCATTATCAGCCTGCAAAGATATATTTAATACATTTACTCTAAATATTATCTGTCCCTACGGAAATGCCGCTTATCGGTTTGAGTTGTCCGTAAGTCCAGGGGATGAGTCTGCCCAAAAGATGCCTGCCGTGGCAGAGCCTTCTGCACTGAAAGGGGGGGAATAGACATGGCAAACCGCAATACACAGGGATTTCCTTCACCCGAAGAAGATCCACGTTTTCACGACACCTATCAGTTTTTACGCAGATACCGGGATGCAACCTACAGCCTGAAGGTAGTCGTACACCAGATGGAGCACCAGTTTAAGCTCCAATACGACAATGACATCGACAAATTTCTGGACTCCATCTATGCTGCCGGGGCTGATCTTACCGGAAGCGACATCGAACAACGGGCAAAAAGTATTGCCAGAAGCAACCAGATGCTGAAGCTTTTGGAATCATCCATCGATCTCCTCCGGAACAATCACAAGCATGGGGAACAGTATTACTGGATTCTCTACTACGCTTTTCTCTCTCCACAGGAAATGAAAAATACAGATGAGATATTGGATAAGCTGGCTCACCACATCACCAATATTTCCTACCGCACCTATTACCGGAAACGCAGGGCTGCGATTGAAGCACTCAGTACCATCCTTTGGGGATTTACTGCAAAAGAGACATTGGATACGCTCAACAAGTTCTTTCCAGAGTAATACATATCGCCTATCTCCTCGGCTTTTCGTAATATCATAAAAATGTTATACTAAAAAATGCAAAATATATATTGACTCTCACGGAACGTCATAGCGTACAGTTATCTTATCAGGAACAGGAGGTCAGCAACTATGAGGACAGTCAAAGAAATATCAGAACTTACAGGTATCAGCGTTCGCACGCTTCACTATTACGATGAAATCGGGCTTTTAAAACCAACACAAAAAAGTGATGCGGGATACCGGCTTTATGACGATAGGGCATTGGAAATATTACAGCAGATTCTGTTTTTCCGTGAGTTTGACATTCCTTTGAAAGAAATCAAAGCTGTTCTGGAGAATCCTGCTCTTGAAAGGAACCAGATCTTGCAAATGCAGAGAAAAATGTTGGTAGCAAAGAAAGAACGTATGGAACATCTGATTGCCAGCATTGATGATATCCTGAAAGGAGAGAATAAAATGGATTTTGCGATTTTTAGTAAAACGGAAGTTGAAGAAATGTTCCAAACTATGTTTGAACATATGCCTGACAATATGAAAGAACTTGCTGTAAAAGAGTTTGGAAGCATTGAAGAATGGAAAAAGCATTATATTAAGACAGTTTCATCAGAAGAAATGCAGAAAGGCTATGCTAAAGTTGTTGAGTGGTATGGAGGAAAAGAGCAATTCCTGTCTGTTGCCAACAATCCTATTAGCAAAGAGGCTGCAGAAAGTTACAACCAACAATTTGACAATCTTTTATACAAATTAGCAGCTAAAAAAGTATGTTCACCAGATTCTTCTGAAGTAAGAGAACTTGTTTCCGAATACGGTTTTCTTATGAAACAACTTTCACAGATAAAGAAAGAACACGGTCTGATGGTTGCACAGGCTCAATATTACCGTAATGAAAAAATCAAACCTATGATAGATGAAAAATACGGCAATGGTACAGCCGAATTCTTCGCACAAGCTTTCGAAGCATTTTATAAAGACAAGTAATCATTAGAACTACACAAAAGCACAACAATACACCATGCAGGGAATCAAAATGGTTTCCTGCTTTTTTTATGCCAACCAGTGAAAATGGCACAGAAATGACCTGCTTCTGCGATTGAAGCGTAAAATTACCCATGCTACAATAGGTATTGCTTATAGTTTTCCTTATTTCCAGCACCCATAGATGGTGCTTTTTTTGTACCTGTAAATTCAATCGCTGACAGCAGGTTCTATGTACTTTGTACGTACACTATACTTACAATACCAAACGTATCCTGTACGTACAGCCATATGTATAAAGTTTCCTATTATATATAGAAGGGAGTCAATCATGAAAACAAGGAACGAAATCTATCAAGGAGAGGGAGCCAAGCTCTTACGGTTCATTACCACTTACCATACTCTGAGGTATGACCAGGTTTTACAACTTTTCTCCCGACATGAGCAGTCTATCAAGTCATTGATTACCAGCCTCATCAAACAAGGGCGCATCATTTACGATAAAGAGCATGACCTTCTTTGTGACAGCCAGCAGTCTGCTGAGAATCCTGACTATGCTATAATTACATGCTTCTGGGTACTGCTGGATTTTAAGAAAGGTGTTGTATACCACACCAGTGGCGAATTTCCAATCAAGCTCAATTTCTTTTCGCAAGATGAACAATACGAAATCATCTATATCGGTGAAGAACAGGAGGCTCTGATCAATCATGTGATGGAAAGTATCCCATCACATGGTTCCAAACGCCTGATTGTCTTAGAATCCGAAAGCCAGGCTGCCAAAATCACCATTGATGATGTAGCCGCTTACTGCCTTGTAAATGAATCCGGTGCTGTCAGTTACTACATGAGAAAGTAGGTTATTATGACGCAAAATACACCAACCATTTACCAGCGGCTTGAAAAACTGGAAGGGGAGCTGCAAAAACTGACGAATACCGTTTACGCTCTGAAGGTCACTGATATCCAGAATTATGATAAAAATTTTGAGGAACTGAGCGTCAGTGCTGCTCTTCGGGCGGAGCGGATTGCCTGCCAGATGCGTAACCTTGTCTGTCCGGCTCTCTCCCCAAATCAAGCAGCTTATCTTCCCAAAGCGGCAGATGCACAGGGAATGCGGATTGCAGAACAGCAGGGGATTCTCACCATTACGCTTCCCGGACTGCTTCCGAAACGAAGAGTCCACACAAACACTGCATTTCTCCATGAACCGCTTAATTATATGCTTCGGGAGTATGTAAAACAAAATGCCCTGCCCCTCTATCGTGACTGCGTGATATGTTTCAGTCAAATATATGACAGGGAACTTCCTCAAAGACGTATCCGGGATTATGACAATCTGGAGTTTAAACAGATTCTGGATACACTTTGTACTTATGTTCTGACAGATGACAGCGGCTTTTTCTGTGATTCCTACTACACGACACAGCTTGGCTTAAAGGACTGTACACTGGTATCGGTTATGGAAAAAGCTGACTTTCCGAAATGGCTGCAGAACCAGAAAAATCATCACGAAAGCATGTCGGAAAATCTCCTGACTTCTCAGGCAGAAATCCGACATCGGTAAGAACCACCGCAGGGAACTTTGTTTTCTTGCTTTTTTTATCTCCAAACCACCGGAGATTTACCCAAGTATAGGCTTGCATGGGTAAGAACTGAATTGAGGTGATGCTTATTTGATAAGACCTGACACTACGAAATACCGCTTACTGGAAATGATAGGGATGTGCGGGGAATTTCCCGCAGACCAGCTAAACAGACTCATCCCAAGTGCCTCCTATGCGGAAAAACTCATTACGGATTTGAAGGCGGAACACCTCATCCGTACCCACTACCGGGATGCTCTCAGAGGCTACCGTCTTACAAAAGCTGCGAAAGAGATGCTGTTATCTGTCTCGCCGCTACGCTTCCAGTGCTATCTGACCGGCAATACCGAGACGAACCTCATCCGAAGTGAAGTATCCCGACGTATCCGCTTACATCAGAAAGCCGAAACGTATCTGACACTCCTTCATGCCGGGATTCCCTTTTATCCGGATGTAAAACCTGACATCTTCTGTAATCACCGCGAAGCTGGTTCCATCGGTATGCGAAGCCTTCCTCTTTTTTACGCTTCCAGAGAAATTAAGGAATTGGGCCCGGAGACCACGAAGATTAGGAACTCCCGCAGCATGGGCATCCTGATGGCACCGCAATGTGTCTATGTCCTTTATAACACGGGAAACGGAGTCCTGAAATGGGAATATCGAACGGAAGTCCGCTTAAACGCCTTCCTGCAGCATTACCTGCAAGGCTACCCTTACAACGGACATCCACAGATCCGGGCAATCATGACCGGAACCGACATGGAAATGGCTTTCCGGCTGTTTACCAGTACCGGAGGCTACAAAAAGAGCCTGTTTATGCTGGACACCTCCTTCGAGCATTTCCATTACCTTCCCAATACTCCGGAAGGGGAAGTGCTTTTAAAACTGCTGGTTCACCCTGAGATCATGGAAAAGCTGGACAACCTCCTGCTGTCCGATCTGGGCTGCCGCAGCGATTCAATTCCACTGGAACATGATGCCACGGATGCTTCCGGGAACCCCATCCTTCTTGCTTATGATTTTGACATGCAGCGAATCAACCGGTTCAATACCGGCTTAAATGTATACGGCAGATCCGGGAACCTGATCTGTTTCGATTTTCAGATTCCGGTCCTGAAAAAATACTTAACTGCCACAATCCATTTCTCCAGTATTGACCTTTGCAAATTCAAAAGGGGGTTTTTACATGAACCGTAAATGGTGGAAGCTCATTTATATGCTTCCGATCACCTTCTGCACCCTCTATGCAGGAGGCTATGTTGCTCAATTTATCCGCAACTATCAGACCTGGGAATCTGCCGGCAATTTTGCCGGAAACGGAACTGCCCCGCAGATCCCCTCCCCGCACCCGCTCGCCTGTCTGGATGCCCTGACTGCTTTCCCGTACAATCTGTATGGGATTTTTCTATGTCTGGCAGCTTTTGGACTCCTGACCTTCCTTCTCATGCGTATGGGATTTGACCGAAACGGGGAAATAACAGACCGGGGCCGGAACCTGAATTATTCCACAAAGGGAACCTATGGGACTTCCGGTTTTATGACTTTGGAGGAAATGCATCAGGTACTGGAGCTTACGAATGATGTCAAGAAACACAAGGGAACCATTCTTGGAAAACTGAACGGAAAAGCCGTTTGTCTCCCGAAGGATACCCGCATGAACCGGAATATTGCCGTTTACGGTGCCAGCGGTTCCATGAAAAGCCGGGCCTTTGCACGCAACATGATCTTCCAGTGTGTTGCCCGCGGGGAAAGCCTCATCATCACCGATCCAAAATCGGAATTGTACGAAAGTACAGCCACTTACCTTGAGAATGCCGGATATATCGTGAAATCCTTTAATCTTGTAAACCCGGAAAACTCGGATAGTTGGAATTGTCTGGGTGAAATTGGCGGACAGGAAACCATGGCACAGGTATTTGCTGATGTCATCATCCAGAATACCGGTTCTGCCAAAGGCGATCACTTCTGGGACAATGCCGAGATGAACTTATTAAAAGCTCTGATTCTCTATGTGGATCAGGGATTCCCACCGGAGGCAAAGAATATCGGACAGGTATACAAACTCCTGACCATGAGTTCGGAAAAAGAACTGAACAGCCTCTTTGACCTGCTTCCGGTCTCCCATCCGGCAAAAGTCCCCTACTGCATCTATAAGCAGGCAAGTGACACGGTACGTTCCGGCGTCATCATCGGACTCGGTTCCAGACTTCAGGTATTCCAGAACAAGCTGATCCGCCAGATCACTTCCTATGATGAGATCAACCTGACGCTGCCGGGAAAAGAAAAATGTGCATACTTCTGCATCACTTCGGATCAAGACAGCACTTTTGATTTTCTTTCTTCCCTGTTTATGACCTTCGTATTTATCAAACTGGTCCGTTATGCAGACACCTATGGGGAAGATGGAAAACTGCCGGTTCCGGTACATATCCTGGCTGATGAGCTGGCGAATACGGGAGCAATCCTATCGCTCAACAAAAAGATTTCCGTGATCCGAAGTCGAAACCTCAGTATTTCCTGCATTTTCCAAAACCTGCCTCAGATGCAGAACCGGTATCCCTTAAACCAATGGCAGGAAATCATCGGGAACTGCGACACTCAGCTATTTTTAGGCTGTACGGATGAGGTAACTGCTACATTTATCTCTAACCGCTCCGGTGATGTGACCGTTGGTGTCAGCAGCGAAGCCAAACAATTAAATAGCTGGAGGGTATCCGATTATACACCGGAATACCGCCAGACCAGATCCATCGGGAAACGAAAGCTCTTAACTCCGGATGAGATCCTGCGGCTCCCGCTGGATACTGCACTGATTATCCTGCGTGGTCAGAAGGTACTGCAGGTAGAAAAATACGATTACACCCTGCACCCGGATGCCCAAAAACTCATTCCCCGGAAGGCTTCCGAACATATTCCGGAATGGAGAAAAGGAGCATGTAGTGAAGAATATACGTACACTCCAACTATTCCTGCTTCCCACCCGAAAAAAACCGCTTCTTATGGAAAGCAGAAAAAGAAAAAAGCTGAACCGCACTTTGACCAGCAAAGCGTTTATCAGGAACCTGGCTATCACGATTTCCCGGATGACTTCTCAGCAGATAACTATTCGGATCACACAGACATGGTTCCTTTAGATAAAGATTCTATCATGTCATAATTTGAAAGGAGACACTATGATGCCAAACGAAACAACCAACACACCTATTTTAACTCTGGATTCCGATGCGAAGCTGGAAACAGCCCAGTCCATTTCAGACCTTACCTGGCATGAGATCCAGAATGCCTACCGTACCCGCCGGATCTTAACCGGAATGCTTGGCGGTATCGAGAAAACAGAAAACGGCAGCCTCATTGCCGTGGTTTACTACAAGGATTTCCGTACTGTCATCCCAGTAACTGAGATGATGATCCATCTCATGCAGGATGAAGCACACGATTATGGGGAGCTTGCTCTGCGGCAGAACAAAATCCTCAACAATATGCTTGGATGTGAGATTGATTTTCTGATTAAGGGATTAGATCCGAAGACACGCAGCATTGTCGCCAGCCGGAAAGAAGCGATGCTGAAGAAACGCCAGATCTTCTATCTGGATAAAGATGCTTCCGGAATGCCGAAAGTTTATGAAGACCGTATCGTGCAGGCAAGAGTCATTGCTGTTGCGGAAAAGGTAGTCCGGGCAGAAATTTTCGGTGTGGAAACCTCCATTCTTGCCAGAGACCTGTCCTTCGACTGGATGGGTGATGCCAGAGAACGCTTCCAGGTAGGCGATCACATCCTGGTACGCATCCTGGATGTGCGGGCAGACTCACCGGAGCAGGTCATTGTCCACGCAGATGTCAAAAGTGTGGAAGGCAACACCAGCAAGGAAAACATGAAAAAATGTAAGATTCAGGGAAAATACGCCGGAACTGTGGAAGACATCCATAAAGGCACCGTCTTTGTCCGGCTCTCCATCGGTGTCAATGCCATTGCCCACTCCTGCTATGACAGCCGGACAGTCGGGAAAAAGGATCAGGTATCCTTTGTGGTGACGCATATTGATGAAGAGCGTAATGTTGCCCTCGGCATCATCACCCGCATCATCAAGCAGACCATATAAGGCTTCCACCTTATTTTTAAATAGCTTTTTTTCATATACAGCACCAATTAGTCCAGCAAATACTCACGATACAGCTACATAAGGTGACAGAATAAAGTATTTTTCAGACCATTACCTTATTGTACTGAAAACGGTAACGTGTTATACTGATTCGGTATTACTGAACCGGAAAGACGGATGCATTTCGATTTTGCCCTCTAGTATCCAAGGAGGGTGATGCCCATGAATACAATGGAAGTATTGACTTTACTATTGGTAATTTTTGCGGCTTTGACTTATATAGATCGACATAATAAGAAATAGCATCCACGACCCTAGGAAAGTTTTGGATGCTATGACTTATACATAGAATATAAAATTTAACTGAGGGCATCAGATTTTGCATCTGAATACCTTTCTTGAGTTCATTATACACTGGGGGATTTGAGAAATCAAGTCCCCCTTTTTATTATGACATTGATTAGTATCTGCATTAAACATCAGAAATTTATATTCTTACTCACTGAAACGAATTCTCTCTATCAATGAATCTTTCCTTACTGACTTTGCAATGAATATTGCCAATAACATCTGTATCACAAACAATGTTAAAATTATAATAATAGCTGCTGTTACCGGATAATGGTATGTGCTGATATCAAACATTCCTGTACGCTTTGCATATAAAAACAACGGATATCCTGCAAGACTTCCCACTCCGATACTGATAATAAGAGTGCCTACTGTATAGAATATACCTTCCAACTGGAGCATCTTCATCAACTGACGGTCCGACATTCCGATTGCCTGCATCATGCCAAGCTCCTTTTTTCGCACATGGACACTATTGATCATTGTGTTAATCAAGTTCATAATGCTGATTGCTGCCAGAATGATGATAAATGCATAACATGCACCTCTAGTCATCTGTATGGCATTTTCCCATGTATCGTACTCATTCTTCCAGGTACGCATCTGCAGTCTGCCTGATCCATCCACAATAGCCTGTAGAGATGCTTCCAGTGCCTCATCATAATCCTTATCTGCAATCACCTGAAAATAGCTGGAAGAATTATTTATGGTAAGTTTCTCTGCCCCTTCTTTTGCCATGATAAGACAGTTATAGTTTGTCAGACCTGTTCCATATTCACCAATTGCTGCCACTTCAATCTCTTTTTGAAAGGTATTATCTCCATCATGAATATTGAGTTTCAGCTTATCTCCCACTTTAATATCTGGATACCAGTGAAGTAGCGCGCGGTCCAGAATCACTTTATCCCCGGATTTCAATTCCTCGTATGTGACATTGCCTTCAGTGATTCCTTTTTTCAGCTCTTCTGCGTATTCTTCCGGCACTCCATTGATAAATTCGGTTCCAATTTTTTCTTCAAAAGGTCCTCCTGATACCTTCAACGCGGTAAACACATCTACCCGCTCAACACCGTCAAGCTCCTCTATCTGCTGCTTTAGTCCTTCATTTAATGGATTATTCTTTTGAACCTCCGCCCATTCATATTCAGGATGCTCTTTATTCCCGGATTCCACAATTGGAGAAATCTCATATTGCCCCACAATCGAACTCTTTGCACTTTCCATCGGATTTGCACAAGACAGCACCGTTGCTACCATCATGACAAATATTCCGGTAACGGCCATAGATACAATCGTGATAGTACTCTTCTTTTTATTCTCTGCAAGATTTCTCTTGGTCAGTCGTCCGATATTCAGAAATTGATATCCCTTCCTGCTGCTTTTCTGTCGCTTACTGCCTCCCTGGTAACGCATAGCTTCTATTTCTGATACCTTCGCCGCCATACGCATAGGCTTCATCAGTGACAGATACACTGTACACAGAGTCACTGCAATTGCCAACAGATAAATCCACCAATAATAAAGTTGGACTTCTCCTTTAGCTACAACCTTGTATGCCTCTGTTATAAGTACGTTTGAATCCTTTGCATGTTCTACAAACTGGAGAAGTACAACTTTCACAGCAACTGTTCCGATCAAAAGTCCTATCGGAATGGCAAACAACGCCACTCCCATTCCCTCTCTTAGTACGATTTGTCTAAGCTGCCGTTTCGTAGCCCCGATTGCCTTTAACTTTCCAAATTCCCGAACCCTCTGGTTCATAGATACATAATAAACACTATAAATTGTGATAATGCCCGCCAATACAACAATAAGCATGATTCCTACAATCACCGGAATTGTAGCCGGATCCACATAATTTGCTGCAAGATACTCTTTATTAATATTCATGTCATCCTCGGAAATCCCGAACTGTCTGGCAATATTCTGTATCGTCTCTGTATAATCTGCAGTCGTATTTCCTTTCTGTCCATTCACCTGAAGTAAAAACCGATATTTCACCTGTTCTACCGGTATCTCCGCTTTCAGAAAGGCCTCTGAAACCAATGATGTATATTGTTTTTGTTCTTTGCTGCTCTCATTATCTGCTAAAAAACCACAGATTCGAAAGTCTTTCTCCTTCGTATAATCCAGTCCGTCATCTTTCAGAATCTGATAAGGTACTGTGATAGTGTCACCGATTTTCCCATTCTGTCCTAATGCTTCCAGTATTCCTTTTGAAACCACAATATCATTTTCTTTCTGCGGAAGTTGCCCCTCTTTCAGCTTCACTTTATAAAGTTCCATCCCTGTTCTGTCCATATACATCATGGAAACCGTCGCATCTTCCAGATTCATGTACCCCGCATCGCTGCGGAGTCCGTAAGTTTTCACATCATGATGTGCCGCCAGTTTCATAACTGTACTCTCGTCCACGTTCCGATAAAGGGCATGCCATGTTGGATAAATCTTATTGATTACCGCAAAGTTCACTTCCACCATATCTTTTCCGATTGATGGGATTACGAACAGCAGTAATGTTGTCAGGATAATGGCAATTCCAATCAGTATGTTTTTGCTCTTATAATGCCGCATATTGCAATATGCAACTCTGGTCGTCATCTTCATTATCTTCTCACCGCCTTGCCATCTTCAATGATAATCATTTCATCCGCCATCTGGGCAATCGTTTCATCATGGGTAATCATGATAAGCGTCTGCCCGAAATCCGACACGCAGCTTTTCAATAGGCTCATAACCTCTAGCTCAGTCTGGGAATCAAGGTTTCCCGTCGGCTCATCCGCCAAAATTATCGCCGGTCTTGTCACCAATGCCCTGGCTATCGCAGTTCTCTGTTTCTGTCCACCAGACAAAGCAGACGGCATCGCATCTTTCTTATCCTGCAGTCCGATTTTTTTGAGAATATCTTCCACTTCCCGCGGCTTTACCTTGCGATTATCAAGTCCCAGCGGAAGAACGATATTCTCCCACACATTCAGCGATGGAATCAGATTAAAATCCTGAAAGATAAATCCTATCTTCTTTCTTCGAAACTGTGCCAGTTTATCATCTTTTCGAGAATAGATATCGGTTCCATCAATCCATACTTTGCCGGAATCCGGTCTGTCAAGCCCTCCAATCAGATGCAGAAGTGTAGATTTTCCGGAGCCGGAACGTCCTACGATAGCTGTAAACTTGCCTCTCTCTATCTGTAAACTTGTATGATCCACGGCTCTCACCTGATTCTCGCCTTCTCCATAATACTTTACTAGATCTTCTACTTTTAAAATACTACTCATATCTTCAAGTCCCCTTTCCATTTCATACCCCTACTATAACATTCCTGCATTACAAAACCCTTACAACAACCATAACAGTTTTGTAAGGGTTCCGACTATTCTCCTATTATGAGCGGCAGTGTCACTTTAAATATCATACCTTTCTCAGCCTTTCTTTTGGCTGCTATTGTCCCCCCCTGTTCTTCTATGATCTTTCTGGCAAGATACAGACCGACACCCGCTCCGTCTTTTACCTGTTCCTTTGCTTTCCTTCCCCGGTAAAATCTCTGATAGATCTTATGCAGTTCCTCCGCAGGAATGCCCATTCCTTCATCTTCTACTTCAATAAGCACATTGCTTGCTAGCTCCTGCGTCCTCACTGTAATCGTTGTATGTTCCGGTGAATATTTGACTGCATTCTCAAGGATATTCGTTAATGCTTCTACCGTCCATTTTGAATCATGGTTCACAACTATATCATCATCCATCTCCACCTGAATGGAAATATCTTTTCCTCTTGCCTTCATATAAATCTGACTGACAGCCTCTGTTAGCGTTTTCTTCAGGCTTTCATGAAGCGAATGTATCTGGATCATATGTGTTTCCAGCCTTGAAAGATTTACCAGTTCATTCAAGAGCTGTTCCAGTTTGGTAAGTTCCTGTGATTCCTGCTCCAGAAACTCCCTCTGTTCTTCTCCTGTAACCCGATTTTCTGCCACCAGCTCATGACTCATCCGGAGTGATGCAAGCGGAGTCTTCAACTGATGGGAAATATCTGTAATCAGACTCTTCGTACCATTTTCTTCCTGCTCCAGACGTTCCTTCAAATCTTCGAAATATTGCCCCAGCTCCTTTACAGATTCCCACACCTTTAACCATTGTTCCGATTCTGATGTTTCTTCAGGATATGTTTGGAATTTTCCTTTTCTGAATTCCTGCAGACATTCATATAATTGCTGTAATTGTTCCTCATCACCGTATCTGCTCCAGTTTTTTCTTCGGTCCAGGTACAAGAACAGGCTACATACTATGACTCCCACTAGTAATCCAATTCCCCAGATAATCCTTATAACCACATCTGAAGATCCACTCCCTGAGTGATAACCATAAGTTTCTTCCAGCATCTGTACGACTCTTTCTATCTTCTGATCGTCCCGGTCTCTTATAAAATCTACTGTTCCTGACTTTTCCCAGATTGCAACTATTTCCCCTTCCAGTTCAGGATGTTCTGCAAGGAGCAGTGCTATCTGCGTTGCTTTCGCATTTTCCTCATACTTTGTTATCAGATACATTCCTACTGTAAAAAATACTGCAAAGATTACATATACGATAAAATACCGTTTTAATTTTTGTTTACCTTTCCGGTCCATATATATCCCAGTCCTCTCACATTCGCTATCTCTTCTGTTCCAAGTTTATTCTTCAGTCTGCTTATATTGACAGTAACCGTATTATCATCGACAAATTGACCGTCTATATCCCATACATGCTCCAGGATACTTTCTTTTGAAACAATCTGTCCTGCATTCTCCCAGAGATACAGCAACAGAGAGAATTCTTTCTTACTTAAAGTAACTGGTTCATCCCCTTTATACACCTGCATCGTTTTCATATGCACCGTAATCTCTCCGGAAGACATAATCTGTGCCTGTACCTTAGAAAGCCGTCTCATCAATGCGTTCACCTTCGACACCAAAGCCATCAGTGAAAATGGTTTGGTAATATAATCATCTGCCCCTGTATCATAACCATTTACAATATCTATTTCCTGATCCAAAGCCGTAAGATAGATAAGATATGTATCTCCACCTGCACGTACCATCCTTCCAAAATCCAGTCCTGTACCATCCGGCAATGTAATATCGCTGATAACAAGAGCATAATCTCCTTTTTGAAATGCTTCTTTTGCTTCCTTTATTGTATAAACCTGACGAACCTCATACCCTTCCCGTGAAAGTAACAGGGCAATTCCCCGATTTAGATTCAAGTCATCCTCCAGTAATAATATTTTCTGCATCAAATACTCCACCTCTATTTGTAATAACCTGTTCTTTTATCATATCAGTCCTATCTTTTGTCTACAATAAAAATAAAATTAACATACATACTTTTCCTTCATATGTTCAAGGATTTCACCGGATACTGCTTCAGAAATCGATCAATCCATTTCTGATTGCTTCTCTGTAACATCCGAAGTCTGGATAAAAGCTGTAGACAACTGCAGCTCTATGTTACTAAAGTCCTATCCATCAATACAGGAGTTATAGAATGCCGTGAAGATACCGTCAAATTCCATTTCAATAATATGTAGGCTGTCCATTGTGTGCTCCAGATAAGTCAGTGTTCCTCTATCCAAATCTATACTCGGCTTTCCTAGTGAGTTTGCTATTACATCTGGATTTGTAATTCCAAACATCTCCTTTATATCCGGCATAAGATAATCCACGATATCCGGCAGCCTTTTCTCATACGCCTGTGCCAGTTCAACTGCATGCTTCTCATAATCGGAATGTATACTGTCACAGACAAATTCAATCCCGTTTATTTCCATCTTATAGTAATCATTATTCTCATCATAGACAAACGCTGTACCCTTACTTTTTTTATTTTTTTCCAAAATCCCCATGATATATCTACACTTTCCCGGTTCTTCCGCCATACACAGTCTAAAAAACTGTAACTTAATGCTTACGTTTGTAAAAAATAACTCCTGCCAAAATCAATAAAATAATTCCAACTACAATCATAAAAATAAAATTATCACCATTTAACTTCCCTGCTATGAAAATAGAAGTCGGGCCATCCGCACCACCAATAACAGAAACGGCTGTGTTTTCTTTCTGCTTCAGTACAATGCCAATGACTGCCAATACAATTCCTAAAATTCCGGCTATGATTCCCAATCGCTTTTTCATTGCTACCACCTCAAATCATTTTTATCTGCTCAATCAAATGTAAATTGTTATGCAAGTATTTCTATGCAAATGAAGCATAGATAACCCATATTTCTGCAAACATTACCAATAAAAGTACACCATCTATCATCCAATTAAACTGAATGTCCGTTAAGAAAGTTTTTGAATGTGTCAGGCAATATTTTACTTTTTCTCGTCCAGTCAAAAAAGTGATAAGCACTTGTAATATAGGAAATAAAAATATTTGTATTTTTCTTCCATAATCATCCGCAATCCCATTTGCAAAATGTACTGGAATAATACTCGGTAAGAAAAATATACTTACAAGAGCAAGCAAAAATCCTATTATACAAATTATCCATGTGAATTTTCTAGTATTGATAAATTTCATAACAATCCTTCTTTCTGCTAAATTC